>NZ_JBQHWP010000007.1:0-165891 GCF_052063915.1 Bilifractor sp. HCP3S3_D3 | reverse complement strand
CACGGCCTATCAGTCTGTGCACGTTATCTCAACTATTGAAAGCGCCGTATACCGAACGGTACGTACGGTGTTGTGAGAGGACGGCGGTTAGTCACCGCCTCCTACTCGATTGCCTTTGCGTCAGGCAAGGGAGATCTTTTTTTTGATCCTTTTTTGATAAAGGAGTCGCGTATATGTATTCGAAGCGTTTTTGATGTGGTATGATTGTTATACGCTCTTGACAAAGAAAGTCAGAAGCAAGATGAAGTGGGAAATCATTCGGTTAGAAAAGAAAGGATAATAGAATGGCAAAACCTGTTAAGATCAGACCTGCGGCGATGCTCGGAGCGGTTCTTGATTTTCTGGGAGGACAAAAGATCGCAACCTACACGAATGAGGATGAGGGTTATGAATATCTGAAAAATGGATATTTCTGTGTATCGGTGTTAAACCCGAAGGGAAGCGACGATCTTTATATCGATCTTGAAGATGGCTTCACACTAACTTACGGTGACTGGAACGCGCACTATGAGGCGACAGACCGTGATTTCGAATACATGCGGAAAGATGTGGAGGATTTTCTGGCAAACCGCATGTATCTGGCTGTTGTGTATTCTGGAAAGGAATGGATCTGTTCCCTTACGATTCATGAGAATGATGTCAGTAAGGCTCGTCTCTTCCGGCAGACGAAGGATTTTCTGCACAGCGCGGACTGCGATCCGTTCATTCAGCTTCTGAATCATAAGGGCGGGGTGATTGACTGCAATTTCTGGGATATAAAGAGAAGCCGGGAGATCCGCGTGAATCCGGGGGAGATCAGGTGATCATGAATAACAGGTGCCTTTGACGGCTGAATGGCTTCGTAGAATAAAGTTCTGATGGACGGAGGATTTCAGGCGGCTGAGAATTCACATAAGGGGACGAGAAGATATGATTTATGAATATCCGGATACGGTTCTGAAGTTTTCCTGCATTGCAGGAAAGTGCCCGGATACCTGCTGCGCAGGCTGGGAAGTGGATCTGGACCGGGAAACGGAGGAATACTACCGGTATGTCGAGGGGCCTTTCGGGAAGCGCCTGCGGCGTGCCATGAAAACAGAAACAGAAGAAAACGCGGACGGAGAAGAGGTCCGTACCTGTTTCTTTCCGCTTACGGATCAGAATCGCTGCCCTTTCCTTAACGATGACAATTTGTGCGAGATCATCACTCACCTGGGACCGGAGGCGATCAGTGTCGTCTGTGATGAGTATCCGAGGTATTTTGAGCAGATCGGGAATTATCAGCAGATGGATATGAGCCTTTCCTGTATGGAGTTCGGAAGAATATTTTTTTCTTCGGGACCGGTGCAGCTGCAGCGCATGGAGGATGATACAGACCGGGGATGGGGCGACACGGACCGCGAACGGCTTCGCGGAATACTGACGATCCGCGATGATGCGGTTCGTTATCTCCAGGATGAGGATCATAAGCTTTCCTGGAGGGAGAAAATGAATGACATTGAGCGGCAGATCGGCATCGTTCCGACACAGGAGAGCCGGCGGAGTTTGATGCGGCGTATGGAGAGCCTCGAGGTTATCGATCACCGCTGGACCGAAATGCTGGAACTGGTAAGAACTACAGGTATCGAGGCCGGCGTTGCAGGGACGGCTGTCAGCGGTGAGGCTGGCGATGCAAGGGTGTCTGTCCGCGGTGAGACGGACAACATTCCGGCGCGGCTGCGCGCGGAATTTGAGAGGCTCCATGAGGACTGTCTTCCCGGATGGTTCACAAAGCTTTGCGTGTACTTCGTTTTTCGTTATACGCTTGACATCTATTCTGACGGGGATCCGGCAGGTGTCTTCCGCTACATTGACAGAAGCCTTCGTTTTCTGTGGATGATGTGTCTGGCTGAATGGAACGCGGCGGGGCGAAAGCTGACCATTGAAGATATGATTGATCTCGCCCACCTTTATTCCAGGCAGGTTGAGCACTGCGAGGAAAACGTCGCCATTCTGAAGGAAGACGGAGAAG
Organism: Bilifractor sp. HCP3S3_D3; assembly: GCF_052063915.1. Lineage (NCBI taxonomy): Bacteria > Bacillati > Bacillota > Clostridia > Lachnospirales > Lachnospiraceae > Bilifractor > Bilifractor sp. HCP3S3_D3. The sequence goes on along the minus strand of NZ_JBQHWP010000007.1, from coordinate 163,901 downwards.
ACGGGTGATGGACAGATTCATTTCGGAAAAAGAAGAGAGTTCGTTCACCTGCCGAAAATCTTACCGCCGTGGAGTTTCTGCCCACAGCAGACGAAAGGATTGAATATATGAAGGACGAGGATCAGAATCTGGAAAATCAGAGCCCGGAATGCCGGAGCCCGGGAAACCGGAGTCAGAGTAATCGGAGCCTGGAAAATCAGATTTCAGAGAGCCGGGTCCCGGAAAATCAGAGAGGGACCGGCCATCTGAGAAGATTGTCGCGGTCTCTGGCCTACAGCGGCTCCGTGGTTGATGTGTATCAGGACACAATGGAGCTTCCGGACGGCTGCATTCAGAAGTGGGATTTTGTCTGTCACAAAAAGGGAGGCGGCGCCTGTATCGTTCCGGTTCTCGCGGACGGAAGAATTCTTATGGTGCGTCAGTACAGACCGGCAATTGACCGGGAGACTCTGGAACTTCCGGCCGGAGCGGTTGATGCGGAGGATACAACGACAGAGGATACCGCAAGAAGAGAATTGAGGGAGGAAACCGGATACACTGCCGGGAAATGGAAGCTGCTGCTGCGGCTGAAGACGGCGGCTGCCTACTGTAATGAATACACGGATGTCTATCTTGCCTCTGACCTGAAGGACTCCCATGGCCAGGCGCTGGATGAAGCGGAGGAGATCCGTCTGCGTGCCGTTGAGCCTGAGGTACTGCTTCAGGATATTTACAGCGGAAGAATACAGGATTCCAAAACAGTTGCGGGTATTCTCGCTTATACGAATCAGAAGAGGTGAATATCGCTGCTGCAGCTGTCAACATTGGCACCAGGAACATCTGTGATTTTGATTTACGCGAGCGTCGCGATAGCGAGATAAAACTCGCGCAGCGTGTTTTATCTCGTTTGATTTTAGGAGAAATATGTTAGTTCTTTTTGAAGATGTCATAAGCTTTATTCTGGTGATATTCGCCTGGTTCCGGCTCTATGACAATATAAATATCGATCAGAGAATCAAAAGATATTTTGCGTGTGCCGGAGGCGTGATTGCGGCGATACTTGTTCTGGATCAGATCTGGCAGGCGATTTTTACGATATGCAGGATTACTGCCCGGATTGACTACATACTTAATGTGCTGACTTGTGTCATTTATTTTCTGGTCGCGTTTCTGATCCTGATTATACCTATGCAGCGATTGAAAAAGATATCGCTTGTCAACAGGGTTCTAAATGTAATCATATTAATCTGTTTCGGCGTGATTCCGATTGTAAACATCTGGAAGCCGGTTATTTTCTATCACAGCGGCGGATATATGTATTATACCAATAAATATATTTATTATATAATCGCCGAATATGTGATGTATATGGTGATGGTGCGCATGTACTACTCTCGTAATTATCTGTTCGACAGAAGCGACCGGATCATGCTTTTGTTTGCACAGGTAATCGTCGGGATAGGTGTGATTGCGCAGATTGTCTACGGAGATCTCGCAGCGAGCTGGAACTGCATCAGCATCTGCTATCTCTTCATGTATCTCGCACTGGAGCAGATGTACGCGAAAATAGATCCGGTGACAAAGCTGCATAACCGCGGAGTTTATGACAAGACTCTTCAGAAATATTCCGGTAAAAAAAGAACACTTACCGCCGTTATGTTCGACCTGAACCACCTGAAGCTTGTGAATGACAGATACGGGCACGATGCGGGTGATGCTTATCTGCTTGCCTTTGGTCAGACAACCCGGAAAGCACTTTCTTCCTTTGGAGAGATCTTCCGGATCGGTGGAGATGAATTCTGCCTGCTTTCCTGGAAAACCGGACCGGAGAAACTGCTTCCAGCTCTTCGTGAGCTTCAGTCGAGGGAAAAATGTGATCCGGAGTTTGGAGATCACCCTCTGGATTTTGCATACGGCATCGCGCAGCAGCTTCCGGGGGAGGAGGGATCTGAGACCGTGTCGCGGGCAGATCACGAGATGTATATGAATAAGAGGGAGATGCATTCCCGCGAGGACAGGCAGACGCCCGCAGAAGCATAGACGGTACCGCACACCCGAAGGGAGCATTTCGGGCATGCGGGCGGAGCTGTCAGGATCGTGTCAACAACTGTATCAGCTGCGGATTGTTCCGTGCTCATACCGGTTGTCTTCGAAACCGCATACAGTCACTTACGCGCGCTTCGCAGCAGGCGGCTTACAGACAAATCAGAAGGGCTGGGGGCAACACAAGTCACTTCACTTACGCGCGGTTTGCGGCAGGCGGCCTGTCGGCGCTTTCAAAGAGCTTATACAGAATCCGCCATGCCGAGAAAATCCCGGAGCTTCCGGACATCTCCATCGAAGACGTATCCGCCCAGACCGCAGGAGCGGGCAGCGTCTACATTTCGCTGAAGATCATCGATGAAGAGACAGTCCTGTGGATTCAGATGAAATTCCTCAAGAAACATTTCATAGATCTGCCGCTGGGGCTTCAGAACCTTATGAGGAGCAGAGAGAAAGACCCCGTCGAAAAGATCGGGCGTCTCGAGATGGCTTTTCCACTTGCCGTGGTCCAGACGGACACTGACGTTGGACAGGATGTATGTCTTTTTTCCTGCTTCCCGCAGATCCCTTACCAGTGCGCCCATACCGGGATGCGGGGTGAGGTTGTATCTGTCCCAGTTCTGAAAGCTGAAGCGGACTGCGCTGCGGACCTCATCGGAGGATGCGCGGGACAGCATCTTCTCCAGCGCGTCGTCCTCCCGGATCAGACCTGCGTCAAGCATGATCCATTCTCCGGAGTGATAGACGAGGAGGTTGACCTCCCGGATTACGTCGGGATCCGATGTGTATTCCCGTGTGGCATTATCGGCGTTGTAATCGGCCAGAACCCTTCCCATGTCAAATACGATGTTTTTGTATCCTGTCATTGCTGCATTCCTCCGAATTGTAGTATTAACTCTGAATCCTGGTAATCAAAGAAGCTAACTCTGATTCCCGGTAATTGAAGAAGCTGGCTTTGATTTCCGGTAATTGAAGAAGTTAGCTCTGACCCCTGGTAATTGAAGAAATTAACTGTGATTCTCTGTTACTGAGAGCCGGTTACTCGTTGAAAGCGGACCGGCTCTCACAGGTATTATAGCGAAGGAGAGAGAAAAAATCCATATCCAGGGATTGCAGAGATGCCCTGAGATGTCCTGCCGGAGCTGCGGCTTTTCGTTTTTGCCGGAAAAGTCCGGAGTGAATAAGGCTGGTACGGATCAGATTCAGGGAGTTGAGACGCGGTGGGATGTCTTTCTCTCGGATTGATATTGAATCTCTGCCTTTTCTGGGATAAAATACAGATTTGTGACGGAATGAATAATTCCGGATGAATCCGGGCATTCTGAACTGTGATTGGATAAATAGTTCCGGATGAACCTGGGCATTCTGAACTGTGATAGGCTAAATAATTCCGGATATACTGGGGGTATTTTGAATGGAAACAGATATGACAAAGGGCAGGCCGTCGTCTATTCTGCTTCGTTTCCTGATTCCGATTTTCTTTGGAAATCTTTTTCAGCAATTTTACAATGTGGTGGATACGGTGATTGTCGGAAGAGTGGTAGGTGCCGGCGCGCTGGCGGCGGTTGGATCGACCGGGACGATCATGTTTCTGCTGAGCGGAATTGCGCAGGGTATGTCTACCGGGTTTACGGTACTGACGTCGCAGTATTACGGCGCAAAAGACGAGAAGGGTGTGCGCAGGAGTGTTGCGAATGCTCTGCTTCTCAGCCTGATTCTTACGGCGGCTTTCACGGTGGCGGGCGCACTTTTGATGGGACCGTTGCTTCGCCTGATGAATACACCGGACGATATTTACAGGGACGCGCATACCTATATCATGATTATTACCGTCGGTTTGATCGCTATGATCATGTACAACATGAGTGCGGCTCTGCTTCGGGCAATCGGGAACAGCAAGGCACCTCTCTACTTTCTGATTTTCGCTGTTGTGTCAAATATTTTTCTGGATCTTCTGCTGACAATGGGCATCCGTATGGGAGTGGCGGGCGCGGCGCTTGCCACGGTACTTTCGCAGGCGATGGCTGCGGTGCTGTGCTTTATCTACATTTACCGGAAAGCGGAGATTCTGAGACCGCGCCGGGGAGAGTGGCGTCTGTCAAAGGAAATGACGAAGGCACAGCTCGGAATCAGCATCCCGATGACGCTTCAGTTCGCGATCACATCATCCGGAACTATGATCATGCAGTCTGCCGTGAATCTGTTCGGTTCAACGGCAGTGGCCGGATATACCGCGGCAAATAAGGTGGTTACGTTGTTGTCACAGGAGATGCCATCGATGGGATCGGCGATCTCGACCTACTGCGGGCAAAATTACGGCAACCGCCAGATCGGCCGCGTGAAGAAGGGAGTCAATGCCGCTGTTCTGATCGACACGATATATGCGGTCGGAGCTGCAGTGATCTGTGTGGTTATACTGCCGCTGACGCTGGGAATTTTCTTCTCGGGAAATGAGGATATCGGCGCGCTGATGCCCTGGGCAAAAACCTACGTGAATGTCGCGGTCTGCTTTTTCATTCCGCTGAGTTATATTTTTGTATTCCGGAACGCAATGCAGGGTTGTGGCTACGGACTGCTTCCGATGTTCGGCGGAATTGTCGAATTTGTCGCCAGGGGAATTACGGCATTTATATCCATTCATATGATGAGCTATCTGGCAGCCTGCTTCTGTGACCCGGCAGCCTGGCTTACGGCGGGTATTTTTACCGGGATCTGCTACCGCTTTGTGATAAAAGATATTGAAAAGACGTTTCACGTCGGAAGCAATGAAGACAGAGAAAGAAAATAGAGGGATGCTTCGTGTCGGAGCCGATGAGGCCAGAGAAAGAATATAGAGGGATGCTTCGTGCCGGAACCAATGAAGACAGAGAAAACGCACGGAGAGAATCCGAAAAGACGTTTCACATCGGATCCGATGAAAGCAGGAAAAGGACAGGGAAAAATGATTCAGGATATTGCACCCAGAAAATTTCACATCGAGTATCAGAACAAGCAGCCTGCCGGTTATGAAACGGCGCTGGTGTACAATGGACCGCTGACATTGCTCCGGATGGATGAAGACGGAGTTCTTACGTATCCGAAAACGAGAGATTTTGATGGGACGAACGCAGAGTTCACCTATCTCTTCCGGATTGATGAGGAGGAGTATTACCTTGCGGTGATCGATCCTGAAGAGATTCCGGAGGTTTTACTTGAGGAGGGATTTCACTTTGAGAAGGACTGGACCTTCCGGAGCGCAAAACCAGGAGATCGGGCGTTTGCCGGCGTGACCGGAAAACAGCTCTCTCTGTGGTACTCGAGTCACAGGTACTGCGGAGGCTGCGGGGCAGAGCTCGTGGCGGATGAAAAAGAAAGGATGATGAAGTGCCCGAGATGTGGCAGAACCTTTTATCCGGTCATCTGCCCCGGTGTTATCGTTGCGGTGGTTCATGACGGGAAGCTTCTGATGAGCAAGTACGCCGGGAGAGAATATAAGAGGTTTGCGCTGATCGCGGGGTTCAATGAGAGTGGAGAGAGCATCGAGGATACGGTTCACCGGGAGGTGATGGAGGAGACGGGGCTTGCGGTCCGTAATCTTCACTTTTACAAGAGTCAGCCCTGGCCGTTTTCTGACACACTGCTAATGGGATTTTTCTGCGAGCTGGACGGCGACAAGGATCAGATCACCCTGGAGGAGGATGAATTGTCCATGGCCGGCTGGTATGGGCCTGCGGAAGTGCCGGAGGACCGGGAACACATCTCCCTGACCAGCGAGATGATGACCGTGTTCCGGGAGAACGGAGGAGATTTTCAGCGTATACTGGATGTGATTCAGAGAAAGTAACCGCCGGGGATGCACTGACAGAGGTACGGTTATCAATTGCGGCATTCATCCCACATGCTTGCGTGTGGGATGAATGCCGCTTTTCCTTAACTTAACAAATACATAGCACAGATTTATGCTGACCTTGCCGGCTGTGCGAGCCCCGGCAGAGAAGCTATGCGAATATTTGAGATTGACAGGAACAGTTCTGAGAGCTGTGTGCGAGCCCGGGCAGAGAAGCTATACGAATATCAGAAATTGACGGGAACAATTCTCTCAGTTGTGTATATTCCCTCGGCTGGGAAGGCAGCCAGGATCACCGCGGTGTCAGTGTGGGGAACGTCGGAGCCGCGGTTCAGTCGGGATATACAAGCCGTTCGGTGCTCCCCTCGTGAATCTGAGACAAATCCCGTTCCAGATATCTCCGGGCAAGCCAGTTCGCCATGCTGAGGTTCTGGTCGAGATAGTTTCCGCAGTCTCTGGCTGCCGCGCCGGGAATTTCTCCCTTGTAGTCGCGTATGAAGGTGAAGGTACGGATCACAAGATCAGTGATATCGGAGGATGACAGGTCGCCGGCGAGGATGAGGTAGAAGCCGGTGCGGCAGCCCATTGGTCCGAAGTAAATCACGCGGTCTTTCCATTCAGGGTCGTTACGCAAGAATGTCGCGCCGAGGTGTTCGATGGTGTGGCATTCCGCAGTGTTCATGACGGGCTCGCGGTTCGGGGCGGTCATGCGCAGATCAAAGGTTGTGAGGCACTCGGAGCCGATATGATCCTTTCGGGAGACATAGATGCCGGGCATAAGAGTCAGATGATTTACGGTAAAGCTTGCAATTTTTTCCATTTCTTTTTCCTTTCTTTTCCTTTTCTTTTTTTTCTGTTATCTGTACAGGACGTAGAATATTCTGTTTTCATCAGATGCCTTTGGCCTCTGATAAGGCAGCAACGTCATAATCTGCCTTATGATGTCTGATACAGCAGTGCTGTCAGAAGCTGTCCTTCGGTGTCTGATACAGCAGCGCCCTCATATCCTCCGGCACCGGTGCCGTGAAATGCATTGCCTCTCCGGTGATGGGATGAATGAAATCAAGCTTCCATGAGTGGAGAGCCTGACGTGTGATGGCAAGAGGGTCTCCGCCGGAAGACCTTACGGTTCCGGGCTCGGAAAGTTCGTCGGGCTTCCGCAGGTAGTGAAGGTTATACAGGGTGTCTCCGAGAAGGGGATGTTCCCGGTATGCCATGTGGACCCTGATCTGGTGAGTGCGGCCGGTCTCAAGCTTCAGACAGACAGCGGAGTAACCGGGTGTGAAGTCTGTTTTATCTGTGCCGGATGCAGATATTGTTTTCCGGGAATTCAGGAAATCGGTTCTGCCGGGCGCGGGAAAATAAGCAAGTGTCTGAAAGTGAGTGACCGCCCGGTCACCCCGGTCAAAATCCACACAGCGTTCAATGAGAGAGCCCTCCTTCCGGGCAATCGGCAGGTCGATGGTGCCTTCGGCAGGGGTATGTCCGTCGACGACTGCCAGATACGTCCGGTGAATCTCCCTTCTCACAAGCTGCTGCTCCAGAACAGAGGCACTGACGAGATTTTTCGCCACGATCAGCAGACCCGTGGTGTCTCTGTCCAGGCGGTTGATGCAGCGGAACACAAAGGGAATATTCTTCTGCTGAAAATACCAGACGACGCCGTTTCCGAGCGTATTGGCCGGATGGCCGACGGCAGGGTGGATCGCTTCATTGGCAGGCTTATCGATGACAAGCAGATCCGGATCCTCATAAATGATCCGGAAGGGAACAGGGGCAGGGATGATTGTCTCTGAAGAGACATCATCCCGAACCTTGGTTGTGAGGACATCAGAACGGCGGAGAATATAGCGCATGTACTGATGAACTCCGTTGACCAGAACGGCGTCCGGGATCGGCTTCATAGAGGCGAGAATGTGCCTGGAGTATCCTTTCTCGCGCAGGAAGGCGTGAATGTCCTTTCCGTCGTCTTCTTCTCTAATAATATAAGTAAAAGTTCTTTCCATGGTTCTGATATCGTAACGCCGCACGGCCGGGGTTGTCAATGAGCAGCCGGGGTACAAGCCGGATTCGCTGCACGGCCGGGGTTGTCAATGAGCAGCCGGGGTACAAGCCGGATTCGCTGCACGGCCGGGGTTGTCAATGAGCAGCCGGGGTATAAGCCGGATTCGCTGCGCGGCAGAGTTGTCGTTGAGCAGCCGGTTCAGAGCCCGTTTGCTGGAGGACGAGAGAACTGCGAAATCCTTGTGCCGGTTTATGATTCGTGATATACTTTTAGCGTGTTGCCGGGAACTGCAGATAAGACTGAAATGCAGAGGGCACACTTGTTTTCTGACTGAACCATATGCCCCGCAGGCGGGGCATCACATACTGTATAAGCTATGGATTGCTCCATGCTCCGCAATCCTGCAGGTGAACGACTTCGTCGGTCTGTCGCGGCGTTTTCGAAGAGCTTATACAGCAAACCACATGCTGTAAACAGCGCCACAAACTGTATAAGCTGCGGATTGCTCCGTGCTTCGCACTCTCGCAATCCTACAGGTATGAGCACTTCCGTGCCGTTTAAGCGTCACTTCGTGCTCATACCTGTTGCCTTCGAAATCGCATACAGTCTCTTACGCGCGCTTCGCGTGCGACGATCCTGTCTGCGTTTTCGAAGAGCTTATACAGTAATTTTTCAGAATGCAGTCAACAATAGAAAAGAGGAAGAGATTATGGCAGAAAAGTATGTTGCGTATGTTGGAACGTATACCCACGGAAGCAGTATCGGCATCCACCTGTATGACGTTGACGTGAAGGAGGGGACTCTTTCACTGCGTAAGGTGATCCCAGTAAATAATTCATCTTATATCTGCCGCTCGGCGAACGGAAAGTTTTTGTACTCCATTGCGGACGAGGGTGTAGCGGTATTTGACATCAAGTCCGACGGTGATCTTGAGATGATCAATAAGATCGGCATCGATGGTATGCGTGGCTGCTATTTATCTGTTGACGCGACGGGTCAGTATCTTCTGGTCGCGGGCTACCACGACGGCAAGGTGACACTGGTTCATACGCATCATGACGGACGCCTCGGCTCTGTGATGGACGGCGTGTTCCACAAGGGCCTCGGCAGTGTGGCGGAGAGAAACTTCCGTCCGCATGTCAGCTGCGTGAAGATGACGCCTGACAACCGTTTTATCTGTGCGGTAGATAACGGAATCGATCAGGTGAAGATCTATCGCATCAGCTCCAAGAGTAAGCTTAAGCTGGTGGATATTCTCCGCTGCGAGCGCGAATCCGGTCCAAGGCTGATTGAGTTCAGTCAGGATGGAAGATTTGCTTATGTGATCTATGAGCTGGCCAACAGGGTGGATGTGTTCGCCTATTCCGTAGAGGATGATGTTCCCAGGTTTGATTACATCCAAAGCGTGAGCACGACCTCTGACAATGTGGATCAGCTCCATGATGCCGCATCGGGGATGACTTTTTCTCCGGATGGAAAATATCTCTTCACTTCGACGGCCGGTGATGATACGGTTGCTATGTTTAAGGTGGATCAGAAGACCGGCCTTCTGACGAAGAAGTTTGCACTTCCGATCAGTGGAGAGTATCCGAAGGATATCGCAATGTTCCCGGATGGGAAGCATATCGCCTGCGTCAATCATGAATCCAACAGCATCACGACATTTGCCGTTGACTATGAGAAAAATATTCTTGTCATGAAGGGCAGGCCGATGAAGGTTGACACACCGAACTGTATTCTGATCACAAAGATGGGCACGAAGGATTGACTTCTCCTTTTCGGTTAAAATCCGGGACAGATTAACATCTGGGACAAATCAAAAATCTCGGAGTAATAACCGGATGTCACCAGGTTTGCCAAATGATCCCTTGTTTAAGCAACGGGGTAATCAGGCGACGGAGAGAAGCAGGAGAGCGGTGATTCGTTCCCGTATAAACTCTCATGCCCCGGAAGCGGGGCGCCACATACTGTATAAAGCCAGCTGCCGCGCGTTTTTCGATCCTTATGTTTATAAAGAAGGAAAACAGCGTGGCAGTTTTTGCTTTGTGCAGACAAAAAGCTTCATCCGGTTCTGGTGCGGCAATTACCTGGTGATATCATGTGACACATACTGCGGCTGAGAAATGATCAGAACGAAGAGAAATATCAGAAGAAAGTAAAATGATCAGAACGAAGAGAAGTGATCAGAAGGAAGGAAAATGGCCAGAGGGAAGGATAAAGGCTTGAAGAGTACAGTTGCGCTTGTTCCGTGCGGCAGTTATGATCCGGAGAGAGTGTATCAGGCTTTAAAGCAGGGCCTGAGCCTGATCGGAGGCATTGAAAAATATGTCCGCAGGGAGGAAAAGGTGCTGCTGAAGATGAATATTGTGCGGGAAGCAGACGCGGAACGCGCGGTTACGACACATCCGGTGGTCGTTGAGATGCTGGCGAGAATTCTGGCGGAGGGGCATTATATCGATGTATCGGCCGGAGATTCCGGCGGTTTCGGGTCCTCCGTCAGGTCTATGGAGCGTCTGGGGATGCGGGAGGAGCTGAAAAAATACGGCTGCCGTATGGCTGCGTTTGACGAGGCCGTCCGGACGGAATATCCGCAGGGTATTCACGCAAAGGAGTTTATGCTTGCCCGGGATGTCACGGAGGCAGATGCATTGATCAGCGTCTGCAAGATGAAGACGCATGCGCTGGAACACATCACAGGGGCTGTAAAGAATCAGTACGGTTGCGTCCAGGGAAAGCACAAGGCAGCAGGACACACCAGATATCCGAGCGCAGAGAGCATGGCAAGAATGATCGTGGATCTGAATCTTCTCGTCCGGCCACGCCTTTATGTGATGGATGGGATCGTGGCAATGGAGGGAAATGGCCCGACGTCGGGAGATCCGGTGCCGATGAATGTGCTGCTGTTTTCGACGGACCCTGTGGCGCTGGACAGCGTGTTCGCAAGGCTCGTATATCTGGATCCGGAATCGGTTCCGACGGAAGTCGCGGGAGCGCAGATGGGCCTTGGCACCTGGCGGGAAGAAGAAATAGATCTTGTGACGCCGGACGGACCTCTTTCCATGCTGTCTGCCGTGAAAAAATATGGCAAACCGGATTTCCGGGTGAACCGGAAGAAGGGTAAGGCGGAGGGAATCATGAACACGGTGACGTTTCTGCGATTCCTGAAACCGGCTCCCAGAATCGACGCAGATAAATGCCGGAGGTGTGGCGTCTGTGTAGAAAGCTGCCCGGTAGAGGGAAAGGCATTGCATTTTTCAAAGGGTCGTGATTATCCTCCGGTATACAATTACAGAAAATGTATCCGCTGTTTCTGCTGCCAGGAGATGTGCCCGCACAAGGCAATCTACGTTCGAGGACGCAGATAAGAGCAGCCGGCAGTATTGAGGCAGAGCTGCCGCAGTCAGGAAAGGAAGAGGAATTTGAATATATGACAGATCAGAATAATGAACAGGGCAGACGATGGGCGAAAGATTATTTTGCCTATTTCGTAAAATGGATCATCCTTTCTCTTGTAACGGGAGCCGTATGCGGTGTGACCGGAGGTGCATTCGCGCGGTGCGTGTCGTGGGCGACACAGTTCCGGTCAGTGAACGGATGGATGATCTTATTCCTTCCGGCGGCAGGACTTCTGATTGTCCTTATGTACCAGAAGCTGAAATTATCCGGCGTCGGAACCAACGCTGTCTTTGACTCTGCTGTTGAGGGAGATTCTCTCAAATTCCGGCTGATACCTGCGATTTTTGTCGGAACAGTTCTCACCCATCTGTTCGGCGGTTCTGCCGGCCGAGAGGGTGCCGCACTGCAGATCGGCGGAGATATCGGGAACCACATCGGGCAGGTGTTCCGCTTCGATGAGGAGGATAAGAAGATCGCAACGATGACCGGAATGGCAGCTTTTTTTGCGGCATTGTTCGGAACGCCGGTTACGGCGGCGGTTTTTGTGGCCACAGTCATCAGTGTCGGGATGGTAAAGCATGCGGCGCTTGTCCCGGGAATGATCGCGTCTGTTTTTGCCGCTGAGGTGGCATCCCTCATGGGGGCGGCACCGGTGCGCTTTCAGATTGAGGCACCTGATGTTAGTCCGCTGATGATGGGAAAGGTCATGATTCTTGCGGCAGCCTGCGGCCTTGTCTCCGCGTTTTTTGTCATGGCACTACATTATGCAAAGGGGTTCTATGAACGGTTCCTGAAAAATCCGTATCTGCGCGTTCTTGCGGGCGGAGCGGTTATTGTCGGACTGACGTTTCTGGTGGGAAATCAGGACTATAACGGAGCCGGCGTGGATGTGATCGCAAGAGCGATCGGACAGGGGCAGGCGAGGCCGTGGGATTTCGCGATGAAGATTCTGTTCACGGCGCTTACACTGGAAGCCGGATTCAAGGGAGGAGAAATCGTTCCGACCTTCTATATCGGCGCGACCTTCGGCTGTGTATTCGGCCAGCTACTGGGTATTCCGGCGGGATTCGCGGCGGCCGTCGGTTTCACCGCCATGTTTGCCGGCGTCACGAATACCATGATTACATCGATACTGCTTGCGGCAGAGGTTTTCGGAGGAGCCGGGCTTCCCTATTTCGGTGTGGCCTGTATGCTGAGTTTTGTCTTCTCCGGCTACAACGGGCTTTTCTCGAGTCAGGTCATTATCTTCTCCAAGCTGCGCCCCAGACGTGTCATGAAGAAGGTGGATCACCGGGTGGATCTCGACAAGGATTGCAGGGCAGTCACTGGGGATGGTCGGGAACCGGAGACAGGGAAAAACAACGAGGAATACGATCCGAAACGTGGCGACATGTAACGGAAACGGTGTATTCAAAGAAGAGGCTTATGTAACGGAAACGGTGTATTCAAAGAAGAGGCGTATGTAACGGAAACGGTGTATTCAAAGAAGAGGCGTATGTAACGGAAACGGCGTATTCAAAGAAGAGGTGTATGTTACAGACATAGTGTATTTAATAAAATACATTTGCCGAACTGGTGACAAAGAAAAATACGGGTGCTATAATAACCTTGTATGTGTATAAAATCAATTATACATCTTAAGTTATATAAGGAGGAATAGTTACGATGGCAAGAAAAATGAAAACCATGGATGGTAACACAGCAGCAGCTCATGCTTCGTATGCTTTTACCGAAGTGGCAGCGATCTATCCGATCACACCTTCTTCACCGATGGCTGAACACACTGATGAGTGGGCAACTCAGGGAAGAAAGAATCTGTTCGGACAGGAAGTTCAGATCACAGAGATGCAGTCTGAGGCAGGTGCAGCTGGTGCCGTTCACGGCTCTGTAGCAGCCGGTGCTCTGACAACCACATATACCGCATCCCAGGGTCTTCTTCTGATGATCCCGAACATCTACAAGATCGCCGGTGAGCAGCTGCCTGCAGTATTTGATGTATCTGCGCGCTGCGTTGCTACACATGCACTGAACATCTTCGGTGATCATTCAGACGTATATGCATGCCGCCAGACCGGCGCTGCTATGCTCTGCGAATCTTCTGTACAGGAGGTTATGGATCTGACGCCTGTCGCTCATGCAGCAGCTATCTCCGGACATCTTCCATTCATCAACTTCTTTGATGGATTCCGTACATCCCACGAGCTTCAGAAGATTGAGACCTGGGATTATGAGGATCTGAGAGACATGATCGATATCAAGGCTCTGAAGGAGTTCAAGGCAAACGCTCTGAACCCGGAGAACCCGAAGGAAATGGGATCCGCCCAGAATCCGGATATCTTCTTCCAGACCCGTGAGGCATGCAACAGCCTCTATGATGAAATGCCCGGAATCGTTCAGAAGTACATGGATATGGTAAATGCCAAGATCGGAACAGACTACAAGCTGTTCAACTACTATGGCGCTCCGGATGCAGATCAGGTTATCGTAGCTATGGGTTCTGTATGCGACTGTATCGAGGAGACCATCGATTACCTGATGGCTCAGGGCCGCAAGGTTGGTGTTGTAAAGGTACGTCTGTACAGACCGTTCTCCAGACAGGCACTGATTGACGCAATCCCGGATACGGTAAAGAAGGTTTCCGTACTTGACCGTACAAAGGAGCCGGGTTCCATTGGCGAGCCTCTGTTCCTGGATGTTGTTGAAGCACTCCGCGGAAGCAAGTTCGACGGAATCAAGATCTTTGGCGGACGTTACGGACTTGGATCCAAGGATACCACTCCGGAGCAGATCGTTGCTGTATACGACAACGAGACAAAGGAGAGATTCACCATCGATATCGTCGATGATGTAACCAATCTGTCTCTGCCGGTAGGCGAGCCGCTTGTTACCACACCGGAAGGAACGGTAAACTGCAAGTTCTGGGGACTTGGAGCTGATGGTACCGTAGGAGCAAACAAGAACTCCATCAAGATCATCGGCGACAACACAGACATGTACGCACAGGCTTACTTCGATTATGATTCCAAGAAGTCCGGCGGTGTAACAATGTCTCATCTGCGTTTTGGTAAGAAACCGATCAAATCCACTTACCTGATTCACAGAGCAAACTTTGTTGCATGCCACAATCCGTCCTACATCACCAAGTTCAACATGGTTCAGGAGCTGGTAGACGGCGGAACATTCCTGCTGAACTGCCCGTGGACCGGAGAAGAGCTGGAGAAGCATCTTCCGGGACAGGTTAAAGCATATATCGCAAAGCATCACATTAAGTTCTATGTCATCGATGGTGTAAAGACAGGTATCGAGGTAGGCATGGGACCGACCCGTATCAACACCATTCTTCAGTCCGCGTTCTTCAAGCTGACGGGTATCATTCCGGAGGAGAAGGCAATCGAGCTGATGAAGGCAGCGGCAAAGGCTACTTATGGCCGCAAGGGTGATGATATCGTCAAGAAGAACTGGGCTGCTATCGACGCCGGCGCAGACAGAGCTGTTCAGGTAGAGGTACCTGCAAGCTGGGCTGATTGTGAGGATGAAGGCCTTGAGTTCAAGAAGGTTTCCGAGGGCCGCAAGGATGCCGTTGATTTCGTCAACAACATTCAGCTGGCTGTTTCCTCTCAGGAGGGCAACAACCTGAAGGTTTCCGACGTTCTGAAATATTCAAACGGCGAGACTCCGTCCGGTACTGCTGCTTATGAGAAGCGTGGCATCGCTGTAAATGTTCCGGTTTGGAACAGCGACAACTGTATCCAGTGTAACAGATGTTCTTATGTCTGCCCGCACGCGGTTATCCGTCCGTTCGCTCTGACAGAGGCTGAGGTTGCTGCGGCACCGGAAGGCTTCAAGAACATTCCGATGACCGGTATGCCGTCCTACAAGTTCGGCATTCAGATTTCCACCATGGACTGCACAGGCTGCGGATCTTGCGCGAATGTATGTCCGGGCAAGAAGGGTGAGAAGGCCCTGACCATGACTCCGATTGCCGACGCCATGGATCAGCAGAAGGGCTTCGATTATGCGGTTAAGCTTCCGGAGAAGCAGGATGTTATCGACAAATTCAAGATCACTTCCGTAAAGGGAAGCCAGTTCAAGAAACCTCTGCTCGAGTTCTCCGGCGCATGCGCAGGCTGCGGCGAGACTCCTTACGTAAAGCTGATCACTCAGCTGTTCGGAAGCAGAATGCAGATCGGAAACGCTACCGGATGTTCTTCTATCTGGGCGAACTCTTCACCGTCTACACCTTATACGGTAGATCAGAACGGCAGAGGACCGGCATGGTCCAACTCCCTGTTTGAGGATGCCGCAGAGTTTGGCTATGGTATGCTGCTTGGACAGAAGGCTATCCGTGATGAGCTGAAGACAAAGGTTGAAGCTCTTATTGAGAAGGATGCATCTGTCAAGGAAGCCGGACAGGCATGGCTTGACACCATGACAAAGGGCGCTGAGAACAGAGTCGCAACAGATAAGCTGCTGGCTGCAATCGCTGACAATACAACCGAAGAGGCTGCGTTCATCAAGGACAACAAACAGTTCCTGGCGAAGAAGTCCAACTGGGTATTCGGTGGTGACGGCTGGGGCTATGATATCGGATTCGGCGGACTGGATCATGTTATCGCTTCCGATAAGGATATCAATGTTCTGGTTATTGATACTGAGGTATACTCCAACACCGGCGGACAGTCCTCCAAGGCTACACCTACCGGAGCAGTTGCTCAGTTCGCTGCAGGCGGTAAGGAGACCAAGAAGAAGGACCTTGCTTCCATCGCTATGTCCTACGGCTACGTATATGTAGCGCAGATCGCTATGGGCGCTGATTACAACCAGGCGGTTAAGGCAATCAGCGAGGCTGAGGCTTATGACGGACCTTCTCTGATCATTGCTTACGCTCCGTGTATCAACCACGGTATCCGCAAGGGTATGGGCAAGGTAATGACCGAGGAAGAGCTTGCGGTTAAGTCCGGATACTGGCATCTGTTCCGTTACAACCCGGCACTGCTTGGAACAGATAAGCCTGCATTTACTCTGGATTCCAAGGCTCCGCAGGCAGATATCTATCAGGACTTCCTGGATGGTGAGGTACGTTACAATTCTCTGAAGCGTGCGAACCCGGCGAAGGCTGAGAGACTGCAGAGCAAACAGAAAGAGGAGTCTGCTGAGAGATATACATACCTCAACAAGCTCATCAAGCTGTACGGACCGGCAGAGCAGTAAAATTTTGATAAAATAAATGCAGGACCCGGCTATGCCGCGGCCCTGCTCCCGGATCCCAGATCCGGTCGGATATATAGAGTTCAAACGTGTAATACGCCCGGCGCAGAGAAATCTGCCCCGGGTTTCTTTTTTTGTATAATTTCCAGATGCTCCGCATATCATTAGTTGAAGCGGAAAAAGATCACATCTGCTCACACTCATTGGGTTTCATGCTCCTTTCTGCAGGATCCTTCACCAATTATATAATTGAGCAGGGAAAAGGTCTCGATCACAGTATCTTTTTCTTAATCGGTCAGGACAGACAAAGCGAAGAATTTACGGGTCAAACCTTTAACAATTTCGGTTCGTTGCGCGTGGATTTACAATATGATATAGTATATTACAGCGTCAAAAGCGATGACTCACGTCGCAGAGTGCATAAGTACGCGCTTTGCATGCGTGGTTTGCGGTGACAAAAATCCCGGTCCCGAGGGGGACGTTACTATATTTATTCATCATTCAGGCACAGGAAAGCTGTGCGGTAAGGAACTGACATGGCAATAATTGATAAGAGTTTTATGTTGAAAAAAATCGAGAAGAATGAGAGCATCTATGTCCTGTATTCGGCACTTACGCATTGCCCTTTTGTAGAGTGCGATCCGGAGACATTCGATGATCAGATTTATATTTTTACCACGAAGGAAATGACGCAGACCTTTGCGCATCCATATACGCTTGATAAATATCTGCTGCAGGCGGTGAAGGTTGAACGGGGGATGATTCTTCCGTTCCTGAGGACACTTTATCTGTACGGCATCAATGCCGTGATGTATCAGGAGGAGGGCGCGCCGATCCGGATTCAGCTCACGGATCTGGTGGAGAAACCGGATATTGATGCGCTGCGGAATGATAAGATTCCGAGGGCGAATCCGGAACTTCAGCTGACGGCACTGTATTTCATGCAGGAGCTTACCAGACCTGTTGAACGTAATCAGGAGGAGAAGAAGCATCTGCACGACCTTGAAGAGGAGATGGCGCACAATCTGTTTCGTTCCCGGTTTATCATCTCGTTTGATGTCAGCGAGATTGAGGGAAAATGGGACCCGAAGGACAAGAACCAGAAGGTGAAGGTTCCGCTTGTCAAAACGAAGGCGGGGAAGACCTTTCAGCCGGTTTACACGGATTTCGGCGAGGTGCAGAAGTTCAATCAGAGAAACAAGGGCGTGAAGCTTGAACTGACACCGATCACCTATGACCGGATTCATAATTTCCTGGTAAAGGAATCCGAGGGATTTGTCTTTAACCCGGCCGGCTTTAACCTTGTACTCACTGCGGACCAGCTGAGACAGATGGCGGAGCGCTACGGGGAAGGAAACGACCGCTGACAGACGTCCGGCAACGGAGAGCGGACAGCGTTTGTTTGCATCCGGTCACGGAGGAAAAATTATAGAAATGAGAAGTCAGGAGAGTGAAGCTGCGTATGACAGATAAGTATGAATTAATCAGTGAAGAATATATCAAAGACGTGCACGCTGAGGGAAAGCTTCTCCGTCACCGGAAGAGCGGCGCCAGGATTGCGCTCCTTTCCAACGATGATGAGAATAAGGTGTTCAACATCGCCTTCCGGACTCCGCCGAAAAATTCGACGGGAGTCGCGCACATTATTGAACATACCGTATTATGCGGATCCAGAAAGTTTCCTCTGAAGGATCCTTTTGTAGAACTGGTAAAGGGATCTCTGAATACATTCCTGAATGCACTGACCTATCCGGACAAGACGATGTTTCCGGTGGCCAGCTGTAATGACACGGATTTTCAAAATCTGATGGATGTATATCTGGATGCTGTGTTCTTTCCGAATATTTATAAGAACGAGAAGATTTTCCGTCAGGAGGGCTGGCATTATCAGCTCGAGAACCGAGAGGATCCTCTGACCTACAACGGTGTCGTTTACAACGAGATGAAGGGCGTCTTTTCATCGGCGGATGAGGTGCTTGACCGCGCCGTCTTCAATGCTCTGTTTCCGGATACTCCCTATGGCGTGGAATCCGGCGGAGATCCGGAGGTAATTCCGGATCTGACGTATGAGGAGTTTCTGGATTTCCACAGAAAGTATTATCATCCTTCCAATTGCTATATTTATCTTTATGGAAACATGGACATGGAGGAGAAGCTGGAGTGGCTGGACCGGGAGTATCTGAGCCGTTTTGATCGTATTCCGGTTGAGTCGGAGATTCCGATGCAGAAACCGTTCTCTGAGGTAAAGGATGTCACGATGAGTTACCCGGTTCTGGACAGTGAGCCTGAGAGGGACAATACGTATCTGTCTGTCAATACTGTGGTCGGGGATTATTCGGATGTTACGCTGAATATTGCCTTCTCGGTCCTGGAGTATGTACTTCTGGACGCACCGGGAGCTCCGGTCAAGCAGGCGCTGCTGGACGCGGGAATCGGAAGAGATGTGGAAGGTGCCTACAACGACGGAATTCTTCAGCCGTTCTTTTCCGTGATTGCGAAGAACGCAAATGCGGAGGATAAGGACAGATTTCTGTCTGTTGTGCATGACACGCTGGAGAAGCTGGCGGAGGAGGGGCTGGACACACTCGCTATTGCCTCGGGAATCAATTATTTCGAGTTCCGTTTCCGGGAGGCGGATTATGCGCAGTTCCCGAAGGGTCTGATCTACGGTATGGATCTTTTTGACAGCTGGCTCTATGACGAGGGGAAGCCTTTTGAATACCTGAAGGAGCTGGATGCTTTTGAAGAACTCAAGAAACGGAATGGCACGGGCTATTTTGAGAATCTGATTCGCAGGTATCTCCTGTCAAACAATCACGCCGCGGTTGTGACGCTGAAGCCGGAGAAAGGTCTGGCTGCCCGCAGAGAGAAGGCTGCGGCGGAGAAGCTCGCAGCATATAAGGCATCGCTCTCAGATGAGGAGCTGGATGCGATGGTTGTCGGGACGAAGGCGTTAAAGGAATATCAGGAATCAGAGGATTCCGAGGAGGCTTTGAATTCGCTCCCGATGCTTTCCAGAAAGGATATCGACCGGAAGACACCGCTTCATCCGGACACGGAACAAATTCGTGTCAACGACACCACATATCTGAGACATCATTATTTTACAAACGGAATCGCGTATCTGACGCTGCTGTTTGATACCGCGAAGGTTCCGGATGAACTGGTTCCTTATCTCGGAATTTTGAAGAATATGCTCGGAGTCGTGGATACGGAGCACTATACCTACGGCAGGCTGTTCCATGAAATCAACGCAAGGACCGGCGGAATCAACTTCGGTCTGCAGGTTCTTCCGACGGAGAAGGGGCTGGATGATTCCAAGGGCTATCGCATGTTCGGGGTAAAGGCAAAATATCTCTACCGTGAGAAAGACTTTGTCTTCGAGATGATTCAGGAGATCCTGAAGACATCGAAATTCAATGACAAAAAGAGACTTCATGAGATTCTTGCAAGTACAAGAGCAGGAATGGAGCAGGCAATCCCTGCCGCAGGTCATACTTCCGCGGCGAAGCGTGCACTGTCCTATCAGTCTCTTCTTTCCGCATGGACAGAGAAAACAACGGGAATTGACCAGCTCCGTTTGGTAAAGGATCTGGATGAGCATTTTGAAGAGAAAGCGGATAACCTGATCGAAAACCTTCAGAAGCTCATGAATATCGTATTCCGTCCTGAGAATCTGACGGTCAGCGTGACAGCCGAGGAAGAAGGATTTGACGGTATCGAAGAGGAAATTCTGTCGCTTGAGGAGAATCTCTGCACAGATCCCTTCGAGGAGGGAAGCTTTGACTGGAAGCCAGAGCAGAAGAATGAGGGATTTAAGACCTCCGGACAGGTGCAGTTTGTGGCCCAGGCAGGCAATTACCGGAAAGACGGATATGAATATACCGGAGCCTTCCGGATTCTTCGAATGATTCTGAATTACGATTATCTGTGGATGAATCTGAGGGTACTCGGCGGAGCTTACGGCTGCATGAGCAGCTTCAAACGTTCCGGCGACAGTTATCTGGTATCGTACAGGGATCCTCATCTGAAGAACACACTGGACGTATATGCCGGTCTGCCGGAGTATCTCAGAAAGTTTGACGCGGATGAAAAGGCAATGACGAAGTACATCATCGGTACAATCAGTGAGATGGATACACCGATGACAGCTTCTTCCAGGGGAAGCTTTGCGCTGAACTGCTGGTTCGCAGGCCTGACAGAGAAAGATTTTCAGCAGGAAAGAGATGAGGTTCTGGACGCGGAAGCAGAGAATATCCGGGCTCTTGCAGATCCGGTCGCATCGGTTCTTGCCGCGCGCAATATCTGTGTGATCGGAAGTGAAAGCTCCGTGGATAAACACGCAGACCTCTTCAGGAAGATTGAAAGCCTTACCTGAGACAGGACAGGGAGAAAAGGTATGGAAGCAGGAATGGAGACTGGAACCGGGGCGATCAAATCGGGGTTTGTCGCATTAATCGGAAGACCGAATGTGGGAAAATCTACGCTGATGAACCATCTGATCGGACAGAAGATTGCGATTACTTCACGGAAGCCGCAGACAACCCGGAACCGGATTCAGACAATCTACAACAGTGAGCGCGGGCAGATTGTGTTTCTCGACACGCCTGGGATTCACAAGGCGAAAAACAAGCTGGGGGAATACATGGTTTACGCGGCGGAGAGCTCTCTGAAGGATGTGGACGCTGTGATGTGGCTCATTGAACCCGGGGATTACATCGGCGCGGCGGAACAGCACATAGCAAAGATGCTCGACCGCTGCGGTCTTCCGATTATCCTTGTTATCAATAAGATTGACAAGGTCAAAAAGGAAGTCGTACAGAGCACGATGGAAGCATACCGGAATATTACCCGGTTCGAGGACATTGTCTGTGTGTCCGCGCTTCACAGCAGAAATCTGGAGGCGCTGATCGACAGTCTGTTTCGGGTGCTCCCTTACGGGCCGCGTTTCTTTTCGGAGGAAACCATTACAGATCAGCCGATGCGGCAGATCGCTTCGGAGATGATCCGCGAGAAGGCACTCCGGTCTCTGGGAGAGGAGATACCGCACGGGATTGCTGTGGTCATTGACAAGATGCGGGAGCGTCCGGATGGTTCGATCACGGATATTGAGGCGACGATCATCTGTGAGAGAGAATCTCACAAGGGGATCATTATCGGAAAAAACGGCGCTATGCTGAAAAAGATCGGAACTGAGGCACGGAAAGAAATCGAGACAATGCTCGGCGGCAAGGTTAATCTGAAGCTCTGGGTCAAGGTGCGGAAGGACTGGAGGGAAAGCGATATCCTCGTCAAAAACTACGGCTACGACAAGAAGGAACTCAGAGAGTAGGCTGCGACGCCCATTGAAATTTTGGCCTCTCGTTAGATGTGAACAGATTTAGTATTCTGAGCTGAGAGATATGAACGAACAGATCAATGTGTCGGGAATGGTTTTGTCGGCGATGCCGATCGGTGAGAACGATAAAAGGCTTGTGATTTTGACGAGAGAGCTTGGCAGAATCAGCTGTTTTGCGAGAGGCGCCCGCCGGCCGGGAAGCACGCTCATGGCACTGTCAAATCCCTTTGCCTTCGGGAGCTTCACGCTGGTCGAAGGAAGAAATTCCTACAGCCTGATTTCCGCTTCGATCCGGGAATACTTCACCGAGCTGGCCTTTGAACAGCCGGGAGTCTATTACGGGTATTACTTCCTGGATTTTGCGGATTACTACGGCCGGGAGGGCATCGACGGTACTGACATGCTGAATCTTCTGTATCTGACCATGAAGGCGATCCTGAATCCGCACCTGGACAACCGGCTGGTAAGACGGATCTTTGAGATCCGGATCATGACGATAAATGGTGAGTATGCGCCGGATCCTGCTCTGATGAGTCCGTCCGCGCTGTATGTGGTCCGCTATGTCATGAGCGCTCCTCTGACAAAGCTGTATACCTTTGAGGTGAAGCCGGAGGTGCTGAAGGAACTGGAAAATGCGCTGAACCGCCAGACAGACAGGATTCTTGACCGTCCGCTGAGGAGCAGGAGAGTATTGAATGAAATGATCCGGACCTGACCGGTCCCGGAATGCTGAAGCCGGAGTTGGGATTCCGGCACTGGAGTCGAAGTGGTAAACGGGAGTATGTTCCCACCTCACAAAAGAAGAATAGCTGAAAGAACCTGTGAAAGATTTCAGGATACCCGGGACTTTTCACAGGTTTTTTTACGCGAGCGTCGCGATAGCGAGATAAAACTCGCGCAGCGTGTTTTATCTCGTTACGCGGCATTGTTTTCTGAAGGGCTTTTTCCGCAATATGTCTGTGAACTTCACAGGAACCAGATGTATGATTGCGAGGGATTCGTACCGATTTGTTGTGATTATGTTGCAAAAGAAGACCCTTTTTTTGTCAAACCTGGTTCTACTCAAAACGTTTCGCTTTTGCTATAATGAGGGACAGCAAGACACAGGGGTGCCGGATGTAAGGAAAATCTCGAGATAAATAAGATAAACATCGGGTAATTTTATCACGCGCGTGTAAGGAGGGTTTTTTATGACGTATTATGGGGCATTGGACTTCGGAGCATCCAGCGGACGCATGATGCTCGGATGGATCGAGGACGGAAAGTTTCAGCTGCAGGAGGTTCACCGTTTTGAGAATGGCATGGTAAAGAAGGACGGGGAACTCTGCTGGGAATTTGACCGGATTTTCCGTGAAGTCAAGATTGCACTGAAGAAGTGTAAAGAGATCGGAAAGATGCCAAGCTACGTGGGTGTGGATACCTGGGGCGTTGATTTTGTCCTTTTGGACAAGGATGACAACGTTGTGGGCAACACGGTCGGATACCGCGACCACCGGACAGACGGCATGGATGACGAGGTATATAAGATCATCTCGCTTGAGGATCTGTATGCCCGCACCGGTATTCAGAAGGCGATTTTCAATACGATTTATCAGCTCATGGCGGTGAAGACGAAGCATCCGGAGTACCTGGATAAGGCGGAGACGCTCCTGTATGTGCCCGACTATTTCCATTTCCTTCTTACCGGACAGAAGGTGAATGAGTACACGGAGGCTACCACGGGACAGCTGATCAACGCGGCTTCCTGTGAGTACGACTGGGAGCTGATTGACAGGCTCGGATATCCGCGCCGGATCTTCCAGAAACTTGTGATGCCCGGCACAAAGCTGGGGCATATCCGTCCGGAGCTCGCGGAGGAGATCGGTTACGACTTCGAGGTCGTTGTGCCCTGTACGCATGACACGGGTTCTGCGGTTCTCTCAGTGCCGGCAAATGACGATGATTTTGTGTACATCAGCTCCGGAACCTGGTCGCTTATGGGCGTGGAGCGCAAAACCGCCGATACCTCGGCAAAGAGCTGTGCACTGAACTTTACAAACGAGGGCGGCTATGATCACAGATTCCGTTATCTGAAGAACATCATGGGTCTGTGGATGATCAATTCGGCTCGGCATGAGGTGAATGACAAATACAGTTTCCCGCAGATTGTAGAGATGGCGGAGGCGGAGAAGGACTTTCCGTCGCGGGTGGACGCGAATGACGAGAGATTCCTTTCCCCGGACAGCATGATCGGCGAGATCAAGAAAGCCTGTGAGGAGAGCGGACAGAAGGTACCGGAGAATTT
Organism: Bilifractor sp. HCP3S3_D3; assembly: GCF_052063915.1. Taxonomy (NCBI): domain Bacteria; kingdom Bacillati; phylum Bacillota; class Clostridia; order Lachnospirales; family Lachnospiraceae; genus Bilifractor; species Bilifractor sp. HCP3S3_D3. The sequence continues at coordinate 139,822 of NZ_JBQHWP010000007.1, read as the reverse complement.
CGGACAGCTCGCGACGCTGATCTATACATCTCTCGCGGAGTGCTACGCGAAGACGGAGAGGGAGCTGGAGGAAGCGAACGGCCGAAGCTACTCGAGAATTCATATTGTCGGAGGAGGCTGCAATGTTGACTATCTGAACCGTCTGACCGCAAAGGCAACCGGCAAAGAGGTACATGCAGGTCCGAATGAAGGAACCGCTATCGGCAATATCACGGCGCAGATGCTCGCGACCGGAGTTTTCCATTCGGTAGAGGAAGCACGCGAGAACATCCACGAGTCCTTCGGCATCAAGGTATACAGCCCGGAGGGAGAACTGATTTCCGGCTGAATTTCAGCGGTATGCCGCAGTACCGGTTCTGAATTGCGCCACAGCCGCCGGCCGCATAGCACATCACCGGGAAATGACCGGTGATAATAAATGACACATGGTAATTAATGATTCACGATGATCGAAGACTCACGGCAAGAATCGATCCGTGAAAATAGAATATTTGTAATGACGAATGAATGGGAGGAACGGAGATGACAACCGTAAAGGAACGCTACGAGATTGCGAAGGAACAGTATGCGGCGCTTGGAATTGACACAGACGCTGCCATTGAGAAGCTGAAGGATATTCCGGTTTCCCTGCATTGCTGGCAGGGAGATGATGTCCACGGCTTCGATTCAGACGGTCAGCTGACCGGAGGAATCCAGACGACCGGCAACTATCCGGGAATCGCCAGAACACCGGAGGAGCTGATGGCTGATATTGAAGAGGTGATCAAGCTTGTTCCCGGTAAGGTAAAGCTGAATCTTCACGCCAGCTACGCAATTTTTGAAAAGGGTCAGAAGGTGGACCGCGACAAGATCGAGCCGAAGCATTTCCAGAAATGGGTGGACTTCGCAAAGAAGCATCATATGGGAATTGACTTCAATCCGACCTTCTTCTCTCATCCGTGTGCCGGCGCGGACGGAATGAACCTGTCCAGCGCGGATGAGGATGTCCGCAAGTTCTGGATTGAGCACGGAAAAGCATGCATTCGGATCGCAAACTATTTCGCGGAGCAGACCGGTGAGGTGTGTGTGATGAATATCTGGACCGGAGACGGACTGAAGGATGTTCCCGCAGACCGGATGGGCCCGAGAATGCGGTACAAGGATTCCGTTGACCAGATCCTTTCTGAGTCGTACGATTTCAACAAGGTAAAGCCGTGCCTGGAGTCCAAGGTGTTCGGAATCGGAGTCGAGTCATTCACTTCCGGATCCTCTGAGTTTGCGCTGACCTATGCCGCATTCAATAAGGACAAGCTGATTCCGCTGATGGATAACGGCCATTATCATCCGACGGAGGTTGTATCCGATAAGATTCCGGCGCTTCTCACCTTCTTCCCGGAGATTGCTCTGCATATCACCCGCCCGGTTCGCTGGGATTCGGATCACGTCGTTCTCTTTGATGATGAGCCGAAGGAGATGGCGAAGGAGATCGTACGCAATGACGCGCTGGATCGTGTGCATATGGCACTCGACTATTTTGATGCTTCGATCAACCGTGTATCCGCATGGGCAGTCGGCTTCCGTACCTGGCAGAAGTGCCTGCTGAATGCGCTGTGCCTGCCGAATGAGCATCTGAAGGAACTTCAGAACGCGGGCAACTTCACACAGCTGATGATCGACCAGGAGGCGGACAAGATGCTTCCGTTCGGCGATATCTGGGCATACTACAACGAGGTATGCGGCGCCCCGCAGGAGGGTAAGGAGTACTCCGCCGAGGTCGCAAGATACTGGGATGAGGTTCAGAGCAAACGCGGCTGAAAAGCAGGCGAAGCAAGGAAATGCATGTCTATGCACGGCACTGTTGTTCGGACATGACAAAAGATGTAAAATTGAGCGAGAAATCCGGCCATAGAGCCGGATAAATGATAAAATCATGAAAAGGACTTCCAATCATTGTGAGTGGAGGTCCTTTTTTTAGCGGATGAAACCCGGCAGAACGGATTATTTATCGAGTGTATGGGACAAGGATTCTTCTGATTCATCAGAAATTTACGGTTTCTGTCCAAAGAGCATAGGATTCAAGATACGGTCTCCAGTCCTTATGAATATAGGTACCGTCTTCACGGACATGCGCGCCTTTGATTTGATCCATGTACCGGATATACGGCATGGCATAAATTGTCACAGAGGAGGTATCCCAGTCCTTTACGGCAAATGTCGTTGATTCTGTTGCAAAGAGGGGCGGCATCATCCAATCGCCTGTGGCATCGGTCAGTACGTAGAAATAGGATTCGCCTTTATACTCCATACTGCCGTCCGGGGTGGCTACGAGGCTGTCTGCAGTGGCCTTCGGAGTCAGAGACAGTTCAAAAGGTGTTTTTATTAAGGAGATCGTGTCCACGGAAGGCAGATTCTTCACCGAGATGGTTTTATGGAGAACATCGCTGTTATTGCGGGTGATATCCAGACAGAAATTCCATGGACCGGTAATTTTCCAGTAAAGGTAAGGACTGGCGATGTCGTCAGTTTCCGGGTAGCGGCGGGAGTATTCGTTCATCATATCAGCATACCATTGATCCATCTGACGCTGCTGTTCGGTACTGTAGGTCTGGTACAGATCTTCGGACAAACCGGCATCTGAGAGATTTTTCCGGTAGGCTTGCTGAAGGTCTTCCGGGATGTCAGGGAAGGCACCGTCCTTTTTCATTCCGATGATATCGTTAATGTTGAGGGTCACGTTAAAATGCTTCGGGAAATCCGTGTATGTGTTTGTGAGACGGATCACGCCCTCGTACGTATGGCTGTCGAGAAATTTTCCGTCTATGTTGCCGATGGTGCTTCCTCCGTTCGAGGGGGAATCAAAACTGAATTTTGCAAGTGAGGTATTCAAATTCAGATCCGGCTTTCCGTCCTGCATCAGAGTCTGAGATACGGGAAGGTCTTTCTGTGAATGGATTATCAGACTGATATACAGAGTATTTCCTCCGCAGTAGGTATCCTGAATCGTAATATTGGTTCCGTCAGCCGTCACACTCAGGGTATCAACAGAAGGATCGATGGCGTCGGATTTCTGCGACAACGAGGAAGAGGCAATGACCTGGTCTGGAGAGGCAGCGTCAGCAGCCGGGTCTGTATAGGAAGAAAAATCTCCCCCGAACCCGAGAGATTTTCCGATGTCTGCAAAAACATTCCCGACCATGGGGATGCCGGAGGCCATGACCGGATGCGTGATGCAGATACCGGAGAAGGTGAGTCCGAATGCCAGACAGGCGGCAGCAACCGATCTCGCGGGATTCAGAATCCTTTTCGTACTGATTGTCGCAGGAAAACTCTCATTGTCTGTTTCGGAAGTATTAGAGGGTTCCGGCAGGGTTTTCAGTGTATCCATTATTTTCTGGTCCACTGCAGAGGGAATCTTGTCGTCGGCAAGTATTCGGTTAAATGCATCTTCCTTCCACATGTAAAGTACCTCCTTCTTCTTTGAGTGAAGTTTTCAGCTTTTTTCTTCCGGCAGAGATCCTGGTCTTTACCGTATTTTCATTCAAGTCCAGAATCTGTGCAATTTCCCGGACCTTAAAGCCCTCCATATAATATAAGAGGAGCGGTGTGCGATATATCTCGGGCATACTTTCCAGAAAAATCTTCCACTCAACTTTTTCATATCCATTTTCCATATAAGTGAACTCCTGATATTCCTGCAGGGCAGAGGTGCTGTGTGCCTTTTTTCTGATATCGTAGCATTTGTGAATCAGAATGCGGATCAGCCAGGTTCGGAAGTATTTTTCATCCCGAAGCTGATGGATGTGAAGCCAGCTGCTCAGAATAGCATCCTGTATTGCGTCTGCTGTATCCTCGTCATTCTCCAGGATCGCGCGGGCAATACGATACATATCTGCGGCATTTTCCTGGATGAGCTCAGAAAAGGCAGCCTTATCCTGCTGCATTGCTTTCCGAATTTTGGTCATCTCTTGTTTACCTCTTGTTTGTGATCGTAAAGAGTATATCTCGTAAGTACTTACACTTATTAGACGGGGCGGATGTGCGTTTGGTTTTTATCTTATGAAATTATTATACATGATCTGCTATTTCTTCCCATGCAATTGCAGGAGTGAAAAAGAAAAACACAGGACGAAGAGCAAGGTGGACGATTATAAATTCCAGCTCGTTTAAACTATGAGAAATTTGTTGACGCATTAATAGGCGGCTTTTTTGAAACTATTTCTGCTCTCTTTTCATCTAATATATGAATGGACATTCAGGAAGACCGAAAGGAAAGAGGAATGTTCAACGCCGGAAAAGAGGCCCTTGGAAACGGCGATATGATTTCGGGAAGTAAAGGAGCTTTCATTTGGAACAACTGGTTAGAAGAGCAATAAATGGAGATACAGATGCGTTTCTTGAACTGATGGATCAGAATACGCAGATCATGTATAAGACAGCCTGGTCGGTTCTGCGGAATAATGAGGATGCATCGGATGCGGTCGCGGAGACCATTCTGACGTGCTTCGAAAAAATATACACGCTGAAGAATCCGGCGGTTTTTCGTACCTGGATGATTCGAATCCTCCTGAATCATTGTTACGCGATTATCCGGGATCAGGCCCACTACGACAGAAGTGGAGAAATTCCCGAGAAAACAGAAATGCAGAACTGGGAGGAAAATGAAGGGGATTCGTTTAGGGAACTGATACAGGGAGTCGATGAGAAATATGGGATGATTCTTACACTTTATTATGCGGATGAACTGACGATTCGTGAAATTGCGGAAGTACTCAGACTGAACGAGAATACCGTGAAGACGCGGCTTGTAAGAGGTAGAGAGCTGATCAGAAGGAGGCTGTCTGATGAAAAAAAGATGGAGTGAATATAGAACATCGAATGACGGGGAAGAAGATCGACTGATCCGTTCCATTATGAAAAGGGACGTAGAGATACCGGCAGAGGTGATTGAAAAGAAAGAGGATGTTTATCGCAAAATCCGTTTGTCAGGGCGCAGAGGAAGAAAAAAACGCACGGGAATATGGATGCGGCGTTTTGCGGGCATGGCAGCCTGTTTTTGCTTAGGTCTGTTTGTTATTGCAGGAACAAGTTATGCCGTCGGCGCGGATAATCTGTTCAGCAGATCCTTTGCGCGAATCGTAGAAGCCACCAGTGGGAATAAGGGTTACAACCTGAGAAAAATAGAAACCATTGCAGAGAACGCGGAAGAAGTGAAATCTGCCAGCAGCTATTCCGGAAGTTCGTCAATGTCCAAACAGATTGCGTCTGCATCCAGTGTTTCTGTTTTCGGACAGAATTACAGCAATAAGCCAGAAACAGATGCAGAAGGAATATCGATTAAAGCAGATGATTACTACTGTGACGGTAAAATACTGGTGGTCACATTGACTTTGAAGGATCCGGAAGGAGTCCTTGAAGCGTATAATTATGTTCACCCTATAGTAGAAGAAGGATGTCTGCCGTCTCTTTACATCAACGGCAGGGATCTTGAGCTTCTCGGTGATCAGCTATATTTTCAGAAGGATTCGAATGGTAATTTTGTGACCATGAGCGAAATGAATCTGAGATACTATGAAGTCTGGAATGGATGCTCTTTTTCAGAAGGGGAAAAGCTGAATGTACAAATTGATCTTCCGGCCCTGGAAGCAGGATATGCAGACAGTAACGGTGTAAATAGCGACGGTATGAGCAGCCAGACAAAGAGGATTGAAGGAAACTGGAAGGTGTCATTTTCCGGTATCTGCAGTACCGGCGGAAATCAGGTGCTGGCGGAGAACGTAACCAAGGGGGATGTGGTTCTCAATTCTGTTGTAAGAACACCGGCGAGTCTTTGGGTGGATATCACTGTTCCGGAGATGTGTAATGACATTGATATTCGATGCGGTTACGCAGTAAATCTTGTTCTGGATGACGGAACGATAGTACAGCCTGAGGATGGAATGAGTATGAATGGACCGAATGCAGCGGAATCAGGTGTGCATTACGGAGAAGAAGCATGGCGTTTTGTGAATCCATCCGGAGAACACTTTACTATACTTGTGCGCGCGAAGAATGATGAATTGACGACGCTTGCGGAATATCAATTCTGATGAACCTGTAAGAAAGTGTCAGGGTCCCCCGACTGTATCCGGAGAAGTAGTCAGGATTTCCGGAGAGATCTATGGCGGAGATGAATTATCAGAATTTCCAGAGAGATCTAAGGCAGAAAATGAATTCTGCAAAAACAACTTGAGAGGTAGAGCGGCGGGGCTGTGCATGCAGTCCCGCTGTTTTCGGATGCGTGAGTGGTTTTGCCAGTGCATTTATCCGGCCTTTCCGGTCTTGACAGGATGCTGTTTTTCCTTCAAAATGAGCATCGTTCGCTTGGAAAATCATTATGAGGAGCCCGGGAGCCGAAGAGCCCGGGACTTCTGATATCGAGAGAAGAATACGTTCTAGAGATTGAGGTGCTTAATCGTTATCCTTTAGAGAAGGAAGATAGGAATTTCATATGAGATTATTACTGATTAGACATGGTGACCCGGATTATGTACATGATACGCTGACGGAAAAGGGAGACCGGGAGGCGGAACTTCTGGCCGATCTTCTTGCCGGAGAAGAGATTGATGATATTTATATGTCCCCCATGGGCAGGGCACAGAAAACTGCCTCATATACTCTGGAAAAGCTTGGGGAAAATGGAAAAACAATGGAATGGCTGCATGAATTTGAGTGCAGGATGGATATCAACCATTCGGATGTACTCAGGAAAGCATATCCGGACGCACGGAAACTGGAAGACGGGACTCTTGCGCGTGGAATTCCGTGGGACATGCTTCCTTCGTCACTGATGCAGGATCCGGCTTATCTGGATCCCGAAAAATGGAGGGAGACTCTTGTGGCGCAGAACAGCAATATGACGGAGGTCTACGACTGGGTGACCGGGGAGCTGGATCGTCTGCTTGAAGGATACGGATACCGGAGAGAAAACGGCTGCTACCATGTGAGCAAAGAATCGAGAAAGACCGTGGCGCTTTTCTGCCACTTCGGGGTCAGCTGCGTACTGCTGTCACATCTGTGGAACTGTTCGCCGTTCATTCCCTGGCACTTCCTTTGCATGCAGCCTTCATCTGTGACGGAGCTCGTGACGGAGGAAAGAGAATCCTGTACGGCGATCTTCCGCGCGCTGAGGATCGGAGATATCTCACACCTGAAGGCGGGTCACGAGGAGCCTTCTTTCATGGGACGCTTTTGTGAGGTTTATTCGGACATGTCACAGAGACATTGAATGTGATGCTGATGGCACGGCGTTTATCCGTAATTCTTTCAGAAAGCAAAAAGCGAGGGCTGTTTAAGAAGGCTTATAGCAAATGCGAAACGTTTTAGCCAGGCGAGCAAAAGCGGAATATTTTAGCCAGGCAAATGCAGACGGGCAAATGCGAAACGTTTTAGCAGGCCCTTGACAAGCGGCATGATCTGTCATATGATAAATGGCGTGTATAAATTCTATATCAGCTTTTCAGGTGAGACCTCAGAAGGGGTCTGAGAGGGAACCAGGTGAAAGGCCTGGACGATCCGGTCACTGTATACGGGGAGCGAGATGCGAATGCCATTGTATGTCCGCACATATGAGAAGGCGCATGAAACGTTGATCCGTGAGTCAGGAAACCTGCCTGAGAGGTTATAGGTTAAAGCTTCCGAGCAAAGCTTTCATTTTATGAAGATATGGAATGTCTGAACGAGTAATCACTCCGCCAGAGACCTTGAGCAGGATTTATGCATGGTTTTACGGCAGGGTGAGATTCTTCAGAGCACGCCAATGTTTTATCGTACCATTTCCTCCGCAACAGATGGCTGACGATTTTCCGCAGAACAGAAGCTGTTCTGGAGTTCCCGCCCCTCTTGTGACAGACAGCATGGAGATGAGATCAGAGATACCGGTCGCAGCTTCATTCCGGAGCCTTTGCCTCCTGTAAAAGAAAAAATTGAGAATATAGAGAGAAGATGACAGTGCGCCTGCAGATGGGCGCTTTTTTTGTGCCTTCGCAGGCGGTCAGGATTCTCTTCACAGGCGGCCAGGATACCTTTTCACAGGTGGTCAGGATCCGCTTGACAAAAGAAAACTTCCTTATTATGATTAACGGTAAATATGAAAATGACTGTGACGAAGAGGAGTACGCACAACGGCGCCGACAGAGAGGACTTCAGCTGCTGAGAGAGGTCCGGGTTTACCTGTGCGGAAGGTAGCTTCTGAGTCGGAATCCTGAGTGCGTCGGAGAAGTATTCCTGCATGTCGCAAGGGATTCCCGCCTGATCCCCGTTAACGGATAGAATGAGGCATATATGATTCTGCTTTTCGCGGATACATATGTGAAGCAAGGTGGTACCGCGATATGATCGCCCTTTGCACGATGTGTGCAGGGGGCTTTTATTTTTCGCTTTTCCAAAAGGCAGAGGAGGATTTTTTCATGAGTAAGGAACTTGCCAAAACCTACGATCCGAAGGGCATTGAGGACCGTATTTACCAGAACTGGATGGACAAGGGATATTTTCACGCGAAGGTGAACCCGGACAAAAAGCCGTTCACCATCGTTATGCCGCCGCCAAATGTTACCGGTCAGCTGCATATGGGACATGCTCTGGACAATACGATGCAGGATATTTTGATCCGCTACAAGAGAATGCAGGGATACGAGGCGCTCTGGCAGCCGGGTACCGACCACGCGGCTATTGCGACCGAGGTAAAGGTCACAAATATGCTGAAGGATAAGGGCATCGACAAACGCGAGATCGGCCGCGAGGAATTTCTGAAATACTGCTGGCAGTGGAAGGACAACTATGGAAGCCGGATCATGAAACAGCTGCGTAAGCTCGGATCCTCCGCTGACTGGGAGAGAGAACGCTTTACGATGGATGAGGGCTGCTCGAAGGCGGTTGAGGAGGTTTTCTGCCGCCTCTATGAGAAGGGCTGGATCTATAAGGGAAGCCGTATCATTAACTGGTGCCCGAAATGTCAGACCTCTCTGTCGGACGCGGAAGTAGAGCATGTGGATCAGGACGGATTCTTCTGGCACATCAATTATCCGATCGTGGGCGAAGAGGGAAGATTTGTCGAAATCGCGACCACGCGTCCGGAGACGCTTCTGGGCGATACCGCTGTTGCCGTAAATCCGGATGATGAGAGATATAAGGATCTGGTCGGCAAGATGCTGAAGCTGCCTCTGACCGACCGGGAGATTCCGGTGATTGCGGATGAATATGTGGATAAGGAATTTGGAACCGGCTGCGTAAAGATTACCCCGGCTCATGATCCGAATGACTTCGAGGTAGGAAAACGCCATAATCTCGAGGAAATCAACATTCTGAATGATGACGCGACCATGAATGAGAAGTGCGGCAGATATGCGGGTATGGATCGTTATGAGGCGAGAAAGGCTATCGTGAAGGATCTGGAGGACCTGGGACTTCTGGTAAAGGTCGTTCCGCACACGCATTCTGTAGGTACGCATGACAGATGCCATACAACCGTCGAGCCGATGGTTAAGCCACAGTGGTTTGTCCGGATGAAGGAGATGGGACAGGCTGCGCTGGATGCGCTGAACAGCGGCGATCTGCAGTTTGTTCCGGAGAGCTATGGCAAGACCTATACGCACTGGCTGGAGAACATCAAGGACTGGTGTATCTCCCGGCAGCTGTGGTGGGGACACAGAATTCCAGCCTACTACTGCGAGGACTGCGGAGAAATGGTTGTACAGCGCGGCGGAGCGCCTGCAAAATGCCCGAAGTGCGGGGGAACGCATTTCCGTCAGGAGGAGGATACGCTGGATACCTGGTTCTCGTCCGCACTTTGGCCGTTCTCTACACTTGGCTGGCCGGACAAGACGCCGGAGCTGGAGTACTTCTATCCGACAGATGTGCTGGTGACCGGGTATGACATCATCTTCTTCTGGGTTATCCGGATGGTGTTTTCCGCAATTGAGCAGACCGGGAAGGTTCCCTTCCACCATGTGCTGATTCACGGTCTTGTCCGTGATTCGCAGGGAAGAAAAATGAGCAAGTCCCTTGGAAACGGCATTGATCCTATCGAGGTGATTGACAAGTACGGCGCGGATGCGCTGCGGCTGACGCTCATGACCGGAAACGCTCCGGGTAATGACATGCGTTTCTACTGGGAGAAGGTTGAGGCGAGCCGGAACTTCGCGAACAAGGTATGGAATGCTTCGAGATTTATCATGATGAACCTCGGTGATACGGAGGTTCCGAAGGAGATGGATCCTGCAAGGCTGGATTACGCTTCCCGGTGGATCCTCTCGAAGGCGAATACCCTCGCAAAGGATGTCACGGAGAACATGGACAAGTATGAGCTTGGAATTGCAGTTCAGAAGGTCTATGATTTTATCTGGGAGGAGTTCTGCGACTGGTACATTGAGATGTCCAAGCCGGTGCTCTACAGTGAGAACGAAGACGAGAAGCTTCCGGTTCTCTGGACGCTGAAGACTGTTCTGTCGGAGGCGCTTAAGCTTCTGCATCCGTTCATGCCGTTCATTACGGAGGAGATCTACTGTACATTGAATCCGGACGAGGAATCTGTGATGATCTCTCCGTGGCCGGTCTATAGGGAAGAACGCCATTTTGAAGAAGAAGAATCAGCTGTAGAGCTGATGAAGGAGGCGGTTCGCAGAATTCGTGACGTGCGCAGCTCTCATAACGTGCCGCCGAGCAAGAAGGCGAATGTCTTCATCGTTTCCGGTGAGGAGGATGTGCTGAAGAAGTTCAGAGAGGCTGAGTCGTTCTTCGGAACACTTGCGCATGCGGAGAGCGTTTCTCTTCAGAAGACGAAGGAGAATATCGATGATGATGCCTTTTCGGCGATCATACCGGGTGCGGTGATTTACATCCCGTTCGCGGATCTGATCGATATCGACAAGGAGAGAGAGCGTCTGACGAAGGAAAGAGAACGTCTGACGAAGGAAATTGCCCGCTCGAACGGAATGCTTGGAAACGAAAAATTCCTTCAGAAGGCTCCTGAGAAGAAGGTGCAGGAGGAGCGGGATAAGCTTGAAAATTACAGACAGATGATGGCTCAGGTGGAAGAGCGTCTGGCTCAGCTGGAGAAGAACTGAGAGCAGACGCAGCTGGAGAAACAGAAAGATGAAGAGAATCGTGTTCGGACAGAAGGATAACTGCGACGGGAATGACACAGAATGTTTGAACGGAAGGAAGAAGAGGGCGGACCGGGAATACTGGGTCCGTCTGATGAACCGTTTTTCGGTGCCGTTCCAGGCATTGTGGTGCTGCGTCCTGTATTTTATCATGGAGCTGATCTCCAGGCGTTCGTTTATTGGCGCGTGGAAATACATGACAGACAGTCCTCTTGTCTTTCTGTACAACGCGTTTCTGATCTTTACGACGATGTCGGTGGCATTTCTGTTCCGCAGGCGCGTCTGGGTGCGTGTATTTGTGTCTGGCTTCTGGTTTGTACTGAGTCTGGCGAACGGAATTATTCTGTCAAATCGCGTCACGCCTTTTACGGGACAGGATTTGAAGCTCCTGGCAGACGCGAAGAAGGTCGTGACGGAGTATATTCCGCCGGTCCTGTTCGGCCTGATGATGGCCGGACTGGCGGCAGGGATCTTTTTCCTGATCCGCTATTTCTTTAAGGCACCGAAATACCAGGGAAAACGCAACTGGTTTGTGGATGTTGTCATCGTCGGCGCAAGCATTGCCCTTTTTGCGGGTGCTACCGAGTTGGGTATCCACACAAGAATCCTTTCCAGTTATTTCGGAAACCTTGCCATGTCGTATCAGAACTATGGATTTCCATACTGTTTCTCGGTCACTGTTTTTGATACCGGAATGAGCCGGCCGAACGGATATTCCGAGAAGCTGATCAGCTATATCGAGAAGGATGAGGATGAAAAGCTTCCCGATTCTGATACGAAGGGAGCGGCGGACACCAATCTCGTTTTTCTTCAGCTGGAGTCTTTTTTTGATCCGGAGACAGTGACAAGCCTGAGGATTTCCGAGGATCCGATTCCTTATTTCCATAAGCTGCAGAAAAAGTATTCTTCCGGCATGCTTAAGGTTCCGGTCGTGGGTGCCGGGACCGTAAACACGGAATTTGAGGCAATCACCGGCATGAGTCTGTCATATTTTGGTGCAGGTGAGTATCCTTACAAGACAGTTCTGAAAAAGGAAACCGTGGAGAGTATTCCCTTTGATCTCAGGGAAATCGGGTACAGTACGCACGCCATTCATAATAATGAGGCAACCTTCTACGGGAGGAATACGGTTTATCCGAATCTCGGTTTTGATACCTTCACCTCCGAAGAATACATGCCGGATATCACCGATGTGACGGAAACCGGGTGGGTCAAGGATCATATTCTGACATCGGAAATCATGAAAGCTCTGAAATCCACGGACGGGGCGGACTATGTGTATACTGTGTCCGTGCAGGGGCACGGGGATTACCCGACCGAGCCTGTGGTCAGTGATCCGGTGATCACTGTGACCGGAGCGGAGAAGAAAGAGCAGAACGATTATTCGTGGGAATATTACTGTGAGCAGATTCATGAGATGGATCAGTTCGTCCATGAGCTTACGGATACGCTTCAGAATTTTGATGAGCCGGTTGTTCTGGTGATGTACGGAGATCATCTGCCGACGATGGGACTGAAGGAAAGTGATGTGAAGGGATGGAATCTATACCGGACACCCTATATCATCTGGGATAACATGGGCCTGAAGAAGAAAGACAAGAATTTGGCCGCCTATCAGATCGCAGCCGAGGTTCTGAAGAGGCTCGGGCTGTACGACGGGACGCTGGTCAGATACCATGAGTCGGAGCGGGGAGACCGGTTCTACCAGAGCAATCTGGAGGTTATGCAGTATGATATGCTATATGGCGAGCAGTACGTCTATAACGGAACGAGTCCGTTCGCGCCGACCGACATGAAGATGGGCATCGAGCCGATTCAAGTGGAGCGGATCGTGAAATCCGGAACCGATGAGGAACCGCTTTATTACATTTATGGGCAGAACTTTACGGCGGCCAGCAGACTGGCGGTGAATGGTGAGATGGTGAAGGATACGGTCTGTGTCAGCAACAGTCTGCTTCTTGCGCAGGGACTTGAGCTGAAGGGCACGGATGAGATCAGTGTGGTTCAGAAGAGTGATACCTCGAACGAGATTCTGTCGGAAACGGATGAAAAACCGCTCGCATTATACCTTGAAAAGGGAGAGGCAACCAAAAATTGACATACGATGAAACAGTAGATTATATTGAAAGCATCCCGAAATTTACCACCAAGACGTCTCTTGATCACACACGACGCATTCTGGACAGGCTCGGACACCCAGAAGAGGGAATGAAGATTATACACGTGGCCGGGACAAACGGTAAGGGCAGTGTGTGCGCCTATTTGAATTCTATGCTGATGGAGGGTGGGTATAAGGTCGGACTTTTCACCTCTCCGCATCTGATCCGGATCAATGAGAGATACCAGATCAACGGAGAAACGGTGAGTGATGATCTGTTTACAGAGGCTTTTGACAAAGTGATGGCAGCGGTGAAGCTGACCATGGAGGAGGGGGATACTCATCCGACCTACTTTGAGACCTTATTCCTGATGGGCCTTATGATTTTCCGGGAAAAACAGGTAGATTATACGATCCTTGAGGTCGGAATGGGAGGCAGGCTGGATGCGACAAATGTGATCCGGCATCCCCTCGCATCCATCATTACATCGATCAGCCTGGACCACACGGAGTATCTCGGGGATACAATCCCGGAGATCGCTTTTGAGAAGGCGGGGATTATCAAGGAGGGCGCACCGGTAATCTTTGACGGACATGATGGGGAAGCTTCCGAAGTGATCCGGAAGCGAGCAGAGGAACTTGGAGCGCCCTGCTATGAGCTGACACCTGCCATGTACCATGCGGTGCGTACGACGAAGGAAGGGGTCACTTTTGACTTTACGCCGGATGGCACTGCTGCCGTCCGTCTCCGGATTCCGCAGATTGCGGAGTATCAGATGATGAATGCTTCTCTCGCATTTTTCACGATGAAACTTCTGGAGAAGATACATGGGATACCGGAGGTAAAACTGGCGGCAGGCCTTTCGCGGATGAAATGGCCCTGCAGGATGGAGACGGTGCTTCCGGATGTCATCATCGACGGCGCACACAATGCGGACGGAATTGCCGAATTTGTCAGAACGGTGGAACATTTTCATAAGGATCAGGAGATCACACTGCTGTTTTCCTGTGTCCGGGACAAGAGATACCAGGACATGATCCGGGAACTGGTGGAGGGAATTCACCCTGACCGCGTCATTACGACCCGGATCTCCGGCAGCCGTGAAGTTTCCGAGGATGAACTTGCGGAGTTGTTTCGGAATGATGGAGCGGTGGCGGTTTTCTCGGAGCCTTCACCAGAGCGGGCTCTTGATCTGGCCCTTGCCCTGAAGGAGGATGGCATGCTGTTCTGCGTCGGTTCGCTGTATTTGGCGGGAGAACTGAAGGCTTATCTGAACGCCTCGAAGCGAAACTGAGGGTTTATTTGAATAGGACGAAGCAAAACAGGAGAAAACGCCGGAGTTCACACACGAAAGGAGCAGGTTCTGTATGCTGGATTATGACGAGGAACTGAAAAAGTTTAAGCCGAGTCTTGATGTGGAGAATGTTGAGAATGCGATAAAAAATCAGGATCTGACAGACATTGTCGATCTTCTCAGAGAACTGGAACTCAACCAGAAGAATTCTTCGAAGACAGAAAAGGAGTCATGAATGGTTTTCGGCCAAGATATAGCGGAGCAGCTGTCGAGAAGCTATTACAACCAGGGACTTGATATGGCCCAGATCCGTGACCTCTCCGGCGCGGTTGATAAGCTTCGTATCAGCCTGCAGTTTAATAAGAATAATATCCAGGCCAGAAATCTTCTCGGGCTGGTATATTATGAGACAGGGGAGGCGGTTTCCGCCCTGAGTGAATGGGTTATCAGCGCCAATCTCCGACCTGCAGGAAACGATGCTGCTTACTTTATTCAGAATCTGCGGTCGGATCCGAAGCACCTGGAACAGCTGAATCAGACAATTCGTCAGTACAATGAGGCGCTGAGATCCTGTCGTGAGGGAAACGATGATATCGCTGCGGTTGAGCTTCGAAAAATTGTCAGCCGCAATCCGAAGCTCGTCAGCGCTTATCTCCTTCTGGCACTGATTGAGATCAAGGATGGAAAGTATTCTCACGCGCGAAGGATGCTGAAGCGGGTGCTTCGCATCGACAGGGTCAATCCGTCCGCGCTTCGTTACCTCAGGGAGATTGATGAGGCGACGGGCACAACGACGACAATGGACATTCGGACCCGCGACAGAAGAAGAGGCAGAAAGAAGAATGAGAATCCGGACGAGGATCTGCAGCAGAACGCCGCAGTCAGGCAGGCTGCATTTCGTGAGAGGCCGGCGTATCTGACGCTGGTAAATGTACTGTTTGGTGTTCTGATTGGCATCGCGGGAGCGGCTTTTGTGGTCGGTCCGGCTGTCCGGAAGAGCCTCAGCGAGTCGACGAACTCCAGGATCACGGAATATACAACGACGATCGCCGCGCAGCAGAGCAAAATCAATGATCTTCAGCAGCAGGTTGATGATTCAACCAGCTCGGTGAGTTCAGCGAAGGATCAGGTCGCCGATCTTCAGTCGACGGAGCAGTCCTATGACAATCTGCTTCAGGCGTATGTGGATTATCAGAACGGGGATTACGAGTCTGCCGGAGACGCTTTCGCAAAGGTGGACAATTCCCTGCTTTCAACAGAGGCGAGTGAGATCTATGACTCAATTAAGTCTGATCTTCAGAGCCAGGCATACAGCTCCTATGTGACGCAGGGGCAGACTGCTTTTTATCAGGAAAACTGGAAAGATGCGGTTTCGTATCTTGAGAAGGCACTGGCGCTGACCGATTCCTCGGATGCTGCCGATAACTACGAGGTAATGAATCTCCTTGCACAGGCCTACGCGAAAAACGGGGACACGGACAAGGCAATCGCTGAATATCAGGCGATCATCGACGCGAATCCGGACACGCGGAGGGCGGAATACGCGGAGTATGCCATTACCGAGCTTGGCGGAACCTATACGACACCCGGTTCCGGCACTGGACAGAGCGGAGCGGCTGCGAATACGGCAGGTACAGCAGAGAATACTGCGGGCACCGCCGGCGCGGCAGACACGGCAGGGACGCAGAACAACGGATACGCCGACGCGGACGGCGACGGTATACCGGATGATGAGGGAACAGACGGAACCGGTAATGGAGCAGGCGCCGGAACAGCCGGAACGGGTACAGGTGCAGATGGTGATACCGCCGGAACAGATACAGGAGCAGATGTGGGAACAGCAGGAGCAGCCAACGGGCTCAATCAGTCAGGCTGGGGAGGCTGAAGGGAGAATACGCACACACATGAATAATGAAGCAATAGTTGAAATCCAGAGGATTGTCGGCGCAGATAACGCATTCCGCGAGGAACCGATGTCACGGCATACGACCTTCCGGATCGGCGGCCCGGCGGATTTGATGGTCTGTCCGACGTCAGGCGAGGCGGTGGCAGAAACCGTCAGATTCTGCCGGGGTCAGGAGATTCCATGGTTTATCATCGGCAACGGAAGCAATCTTCTGGTCAGCGATGAGGGATACCGGGGCGTGATCATCCGGATTGATCAGAATCTGCAGCACGTTCACACAGAGGGAAGCATAATCCACGCGGAAGCGGGAATCCTTTTGTCCAGACTGGCGGCAGAGGCGAGAGATCACTCGCTCGCCGGGCTTGAATTTGCCTCCGGCATACCGGGAACGCTCGGGGGAGCCTGCACGATGAATGCGGGGGCCTACGGGGGAGAGATGAAGAATGTTCTGAAATCTGTGACCGTTCTTGATGAGAATCTGGAGGTCCGCGTTGTTGCGGCCGGGGATCTGGATCTCGGTTATCGTCACAGCAGGATCATGGACCGGAGATGGATCGTTCTGGAGGCGGAGGTCTCGCTTACAGAGGGTGACAGAGAGCAAATCACCGCAAGGATGAACGAACTTCGGGATGCGCGCGTAACGAAACAGCCACTGGAGTATCCGAGTGCCGGCAGCACCTTCAAAAGGCCGGAGGGATATTTTGCCGGAAAACTGATCATGGACGCAGGACTGTGCGGTTTCCGGGTAGGAGGCGCACAGGTTTCGGAGAAGCACTGCGGTTTTGTGATCAATTGTGATCACGCGACGGCAGAGGACGTGAGGGAACTGATTGGTCAGGTTCAGAGGCGCGTCTGGGATAAATTTCAGGTGCATCTGGAGCCGGAGGTTCGTTTCCTGGGATTCCGGGGCTGAGAACAGCGTGCCGTTTTTACATTAGTTCTGGATAAGGGCAAAATTCCGTTTCAGGGCTCATGAGCCTTTGACCGGTGAGGAAACCGTATTTCGGAGCTCATGAGCTGAAGGTCAGTATGAAAACCGTATCAGATCTGGACAATGGCAGATCAGAAAGGATGCAGGCAGATGGATGAACTGGAACTTGTTTTTGTAACCGGCATGTCGGGGGCGGGGAAGTCCACCGCTCTGAAAATGCTCGAGGATATGGGATATTTCTGTGTTGATAATCTTCCCGTCTTTCTGATCGGAAAAATGATCGAGCTTACCGTTGACGGAGAAGAGGGCAGGATTCATAAGGTGGCGATGGGAGTCGATATCCGAAGCGGAAGCCTGACGGAGGTTCGCGATGTGCTGCGCGGGCTCCGGGAGAAGGGAATTCGCTACAAGATTCTGTTCCTGGATGCAGATGACAGTACATTGATCAAGCGCTATAAGGAGACGAGGCGAAGCCATCCTCTCGCGAAGGGAGGCAGGGTCGAGACCGGGATCGCCAGGGAAAGGGAGCAGCTGGAAGAACTGAAAAAGGCGGCAGATTATATTCTGGACACGAGTCAGCTTCTCACCAGAGAGCTGAGATCGGAACTGGAGAAGATTTTTGTTGAGGATGAAGATTTCAAGAGTCTCATGGTTACGATCCTGTCCTTTGGATTCAAGTACGGCATCCCGGCCGATTCAGATCTCGTCTTTGATGTAAGGTTTTTGCCGAATCCATACTATGTTCCGGAGTTGAAGCATCTGACCGGAAAGGATCGCGAGGTTCATGATTTTGTCATGAAATACGATGTGTCCAGACAGTTTATCGCAAAGCTGGTGGACATGGTGCAGTTTCTGATCCCGAATTACATCGAGGAGGGGAAGACGCAGCTTGTAATCGCCGTGGGATGCACCGGTGGCAAGCATCGCTCGGTTACCCTTGCCGAGGAACTGTATCACCGCCTGGGCCACTCCGGTGAGTACGGACTTCGGATAGAACACCGCGACATCGACAAGGATGCCGCGAGAAGGAAATCATGAAATCATGTCTTTTTCCGGAGAGGTAAAAAAAGAACTTATCGGCCAGGCTGGTCCGGCCAGACACTGTCAGATTGCAGAGCTTGCTGCGATTCTGATTTTCTGCGCGACGGTCAGGACGACGGAAGAAGATGATTATCAGATCGTTTTCCGCACGGAGCACATGGATGTCGCGGATAAATATCTGTCGCTGCTGAAGAAAATTTTCCGCATCCGTCCGGAGCTTGTCCGAGTGGAAGATAAGAGGAGAAAAAAGACGGATCTGTACCAGATCATCGTGGAAGACAGGGAGACAGCTGTTCGTATTCTGCAGGCGGTGCGTTTTCTCGATGAGAGGGGACGTATCTCTGACAGTGTGCCGATCAGCCGGCAGGTCATTCTTCAGAGGACCTGCTGCAAGCGGGCATTTATCCGGGGAGCTTTTCTGGCCGGCGGCTCGATCAGCGATCCGAACACCTCTTATCACCTGGAAATTGTATGCAGCACGGAGGAGCAGGCCGAGGGAGTGCGTGATATCCTTGAGATGCTGGGAGTTGACGCAAGGGTTGTTCAGCGGAAAAAATACAGGGTTGTCTATGTAAAGGACAGCCAGCAGATTTCTGATTTGCTCGGCATGATGGGCGCGAGCGCTTCTCTGCTTGAGTTTGAGAATATCAGGATTGTGCGCGGAGTGCGGGGAAATGTGAACCGTCAGGTCAACTGTGAGACAGCAAATATCCACAAGACGGCCACGGCATCGGCAAAGCAGATAGCGGATATCCGGCTGATCGAGGAGCGGATCGGTCTGTCCAATTTACCGGAAGCACTTGACGAAATGGCTAACATTAGGTTACAATATCCGACAGCGACTTTATCTGAGCTTGGAAAGCATCTCAGCTCTCCGGTGGGTAAGTCAGGGGTCAACCACAGATTAAGGAAGATCAGTATCATTGCTGAGGACCTGAGGGAGAAACAAGGAGGCAATTTTCAGGATGATTAAAGATAATGTTACAATTCAGATTTCCAACGGACTTGAGACCAGGCCGATTGCTATGCTGGTTCAGGTGGCAAGTCAGTATGAGAGCAGCATTTATCTTGAGAGCGGTACAAAGAAGGTAAATGCGAAAAGCATCATGGGAATGATGACATTGGGACTGGATAACGGTGAGAATGTGATTGTAACCGCTGACGGCGCAGATGAGCAGGAAGCAATTCAGAACATCCGCAGCTATCTCACACAGGATAAGTGAAACGAGCCTTTTTACACGGGCGGGACGGCCGCCTCTGAAAATGTGAAGATATGTAGACAGCAAAAGAGCTTCTGATCTGAATTCAGATCAGAAGCTCTTTTGCTGTCCCTTTATCTCATTGTCAAAGCTGTGAAAGCCTGTACAGCGCATTTGACGAAATCAGGGAAGTGCCGTGCTCCCGCAGAAAGGCCTCACCGGCTTCATCCACTGTGCTGCATGTGCCGTATTCACTCAGAATGTTGCAGGTCCGGTAAAAATCCACCGGAGACATCCCGGACTGATGCAGGATCAGCTCGTAATTGTTCTGCTCCGCCTCGGTTTTGTAGAGCGAATTTGATCCTCTGTAGAAATTGTGAACCGCTTTGGACGCTGAAATGACGTCGTCCAGGCTCCGGAACTGGAATACCTGTATGAGCTTCTTTGGAAGCATATCATTCAGCTTTGAGCGTCTGGAGTCCGCGGTTTCTGTGGCAGAAGAGGCGTCTGTTTTGTTCCCTGCCGCATCTTTGGCTGCAGCGGATTTTCCGGTGTCACCGGTGTCCTTCCTTCTCGCCTCGAACAGCCGATCAAAGAGTTCCGCAAGGGTGGCCGCGTCGCCCCCTGTCGAATCAGAGAAAAGGCCGTCACCCAGGGAGGCAGTCGGCTGGGTAAATTTTGAAAATCTGGTATCCAGTTCCTCCGGGTCTTCCACCTTTGTAATTATCAGAGTCAGACTTTCGGAAGAGGTGGGGATCGCTTCGATCATCAGAGGAGAGTTCCCGGAATCGAAACCGACTTCATAGTGTGCCTCTCTCATCATGTCCTGAAAGAGTTTGCGCGATTTGTCGGAACCGTATGCGAGCTCGCTCAGCCGGATATTTCGGCTGGAAAGATCTTCGCTCGTCAAAATACAGCGTATTTTATTATCGCTAATTTTTTCGATTTTCATCTCATCACTTCCTTTCAGCCACAGTATATACCACACTCTGAAAAATTGTAAAGTGGTTCGGATATTTCTGCTTGTGCAATATACCTGCATTATGTATAATATTCATACATGAAATGCATCGGCGGCGTGAGGAAAAGAGGTGATCCTTATGTACCGGTCTGTTATGTAGTTCGTCAGAGCTTATGCGGATATTTCTGGTTGTAATCTGAAATGTCTTTCTTCTATATTTCTTATTCTTCCATATTTTCTGTTCTTCCAATACTGCCTCCCGGCAGAGGTCTGTTCTTATCCGGAAGAATCCCATTTTTCATTCAATATAGTTTTATCACGGAAGAATCCCATTTTTTTAGCAGTTTATCACTTAAAGTTTCTTTCCTTCCAGTGATGGATTGCTGAAGCCGGAACGCGGAATCCCGGCAGATTCCGCTGATTCCGGAATCTCTGAGAGTACCGTTCCCGGTGATTTCATGCGTGGGAAGGAAAGATCTGTACTGATGGCAGTAGGGCAATGTGGTTGTT
The DNA here is from genome assembly GCF_052063915.1 of Bilifractor sp. HCP3S3_D3. Lineage (NCBI taxonomy): Bacteria > Bacillati > Bacillota > Clostridia > Lachnospirales > Lachnospiraceae > Bilifractor > Bilifractor sp. HCP3S3_D3. The sequence continues at coordinate 118,764 of NZ_JBQHWP010000007.1, read as the reverse complement.
GTGCCGCAGGTGGGGTGCGCCAATGTGTATAAAGCCAGCTGCTCCGTTGCTTCGCAACTCACGCAGCTGCAACATGTATTCGCATTCTCGTGTTGCTTCGCATCGCTCCATGCTCATACATGTTAGCGTCGATCAAGCATGCAGTTTTCTGTGCATGCTTCGCATGCCCAAAACTGCCCGCTTGACGACGGCTTTATACGTATAAGCTACGGATTGCTCCGTGCTTCGCACTCTCGCAATCCTATAGGTATTCGCGTTTTCGCCGTGTTTCACACGGCTTCACGCTCATACCTGTTGCCTTCGAAATCGCATCCAGTCTCTTACACACGCTTCGCGCGTGACGATCCTGTCTGCGTTTTCGAAGAGCTTATACAGTAATATTTCGACGTTTTTTGGGAGGGGGAATCAGAATGTATTATGAAGGAGCAATGATGAATTCATCGGAGTCGGAGCTCTTCCAGTGGGAGGAGAAGGGGTGGAAGCTGTATCTGGACAATCATCCCAGTAACCCGATCCTGATTGAAAATGCGAGGGCAAATGCCGTTCATGAAGGGGGATGTTACATGCCGGATTTTTATTATGATCCGGTGACTGGAGAGAAAATGCTCAATTATAATCTGATTCAAAGCGAATCAGAGAGAATGACAGATAAATGATACAGAATGGCGCAGATGGCAATTCGATGATTGGAAAGACCGGAATGCGCCGGATCATCACAAGAGCCTCACCGGCTGCGTTTCTGACGATGAGAGATACCCGACCGTATCCGCGCATCCGGAGGGGCTCTTTTTTACGCGAACAGTGAGCCGCAGCCGAATGCGAAGTATTCGTGTGCGGCGAGCGTCGCGATAGCGAGATAAAACTCGCGCAGCGTGTTTTATCTCGTTTGACGCTTATGAAGAGCAGTTTCCTGTTTTTTTACGGAAGGTGCTCTCCTTGCCATGCCTCATTTAACATGTTAAAATAAGTCCGATTGTGACAGAGCGGATTTCGGCCGCAGCGCCTGAGCAGGCGGGCATGGATGAATGAGCAGCAGGGTCCTTTCGCCTGGCACGGAAATATATTGTAAAAAAAGACGTCCGTTTGAGGCGCAAGAGGTCTGTTATGTCGAATTCGCGAAAGAGAAGCAGGAGGGGAAAGCGTTCTGCTCTCCCTGCTGTTATTTTTGGTATCATTGTAGTACTGATTATCGGAACTGCGGCATTTATCTATAACCGGCATTCCTTTACCTATGATCAGATGGATCTGAATTCCTACTTTGGTCTTACATCCGGGAAGGAGGCGGCACTGGTTGTGGATGACGCCGTTCTGGAGACCAAGGGGCTGGTAAAGAACAATCAGGTGTATGTAGATTATGATACCGTGGAGAACTATCTGAATCCGGGATTTTTCTGGGAAAGCGGCAGCGGAAAGCTTCTGCTCACTCTTCCGGACGGCACAAAAACCTGGACGCCTGATGACGGGAGCAATGCGGTTTTGAAGGACGGAGACACCGTGTATATCTCTGCGGACTGTATCGGGGAGAATTCGGATATCGATCTGGAAGTGTATCAGGATCCGTGGAGAGTGGTTGCAAGAACCAAATGGACGAACCTTACGGCAGAGACGGTGACAAAAGATGATGTGATCCGCTTCCGCGGCGGTCCGAAGAGCGATGTTCTGACCAGCGTGAAGGAAGGAGACGTCGTTGTTCTGACTGGGAATGCGGATGAATGGTGTCAGGTGTCCACGAGTGACGGATTTATCGGATATATTCTGAAGTCCGAGCTGAAGACAGCTCCTGAGGGTACGATCAAGCATACCACGGACTCCCGCTTCATCTTTGACCATAAGTTCGCGGATCAGAAGATTAATCTCGCCTGGCAGTATTGCAGTGAGAATGATGATGGAACGGGCTCTTTCACCGAGCTGACCAAGGATGCGGAAGGATTGAATACGATTTCTCCGACGTGGTTCAGCTTTTCCGATGACAAAGGGAAGCTGACTTCCTACGCCAATGCGGAATATGTGAACATGGCGCATAACGCAGGACTTGAGGTATGGGGATGTCTGCAGGACGTGGGCGGAAGCAAGGCCGACATCGGCACCATACTGATGGACGGTGACAGCCGTTCTCTCGTGATCACTCAGCTGATTCAGGCTGCGGAGGACACGGGAATGGACGGAATCAATGTCGACATTGAAACGGTTACCGCAGAGAACACGCCGCAGTATCTGCAGTTTCTTCGGGAACTCTCCGTTGCCGCTCATGCGAAAAATCTGATCGTCTCCGTGGATAATTATGTTCCGGTATATACTGCATATCTGAACCGTGCTGAACAGGCGAAAACTGTGGACTACCTTGTTATTATGGGATATGACGAGCATACAGCGGGATCTGACGAAGCGGGGTCAGTTGCCTCTCTTTCGTTTGTAAAGCAGGGCATTGAGGATACGCTTGCGGAGGTTCCTGCCGACCAGGTGATCAACGCGATTCCGTTTTACACGAGGGGCTGGACAACGGTGTCCGGAGAGGCACCTTCGAGTGAGGCTCTTGGTATGGACGAGGCGGACGAGTGGGTGAAGTCTCTCGGTATCCAGACAAGATGGGATTCGGAAAGCGGTCAGAACACGGGAAGTGTCACCGTGGGTGATGAGACCTACAGCATCTGGCTGGAGGATGAAAAATCCATCGAAGAGAAGATGAAACTGATCCGCAAGGCGGATCTTGCCGGTGTTGCGGAATGGAGGCTCGGCTACGAGCGATCCGATGTCTGGAAAATCATCAGCAGTTATCTGAAGGACAGCGAGTGAGCAGAGCATCGCGGACGGGCAGGGAGAAAAGTCGGTATGGAATCCGAGATTTAAAATCCGGGGATGCTGTGCTATACTTTACTTACGCTTACGGTGAGCCGGGCGCTCATCGCTTTTGGCGGGTATTGCGAAGACGAGATAAAACCCGCGAAGCGCGTTTTATCTCGTTTCGATTACGGGAGTATACGATCAAAGGGGGTAACCGCTATGGCCGAAAATGAAGAATTGTTCAAGACTACCGCATTTGGAGGGTACGACAAGGACGATGTGCTGGCTGAGCTTCAGCGATTAAAGGATAATGCCTATCAGGAAAAGAGCAAAATAATCCGGGATCTCGCGGATGCGAAGAAAGCCCTTGCAGCGAAGGATAACGAGATCAGCGAAAAGGACGCAAAGATTGCGGAGCTTCAGGAGACACTGGAGGCGCGGGATCAGGAGATCCTCAAGATGGAGAAAACCATCCGCGAGAAGTATCAGTCGTATGTCGATAATTATGAGACAATCGGAAGCCTGATCTATGAGGCAAAGATCCGCGCAAAGCAGATTGACCGTGAGACTGAGGCTGAGAAGCAGAGAAGAATCTCAGAGGCAGAGACGGAAGCAAGGAAAATTCGTGACGAAGCGCAGGTAGAGGCACAGAAAACTCTGGCGGGTGTGCAGAAGGAGGTTGATGAGATCAACCGCGAGGGGAAACAGAAGTATGAAGCTGTCCAGGAAGAGCTTGCAAATGTTGTCGAGATCTTCAACCGCGTGCAGAAGCAGTTCATGAATTCCTACAAGACGATTCAGGATATTGTGAACGAAAGCCCGGAGATAGGGGAGAACTGTGACCTGCCGCTTCGCGAAGATGATTATTAAAGGATGGAAGTGAACCGATCCATGCAGACTGGAAAAGCAAAAATTGTCAGGATGACGGAAGATAACCTGGATATGGATGCCCTTCGTGAGGCGGGAAGAATTCTGAGAGCGGGAGGCCTTGTCGCATTTCCGACGGAGACGGTCTACGGACTTGGAGGAAATGCCCTGGATCCTGAGGCTTCCCGAAAGATCTATGCCGCGAAGGGAAGACCCTCGGACAATCCGCTGATTGTACACATCGCTGATCTGGAGCATCTTTTTCCGCTGATCCGTGAGTTCCCGGAGGGAGCGAGGAGACTGGCAGAGAGATACTGGCCGGGACCGCTGACCATGATTTTTCAGAAGACCGATCTGGTTCCCTATGAGACAACGGGAGGGCTGGATACGGTGGCGGTCCGTTTTCCGGACAATGCCATTGCAAGGGAGATGATCCGTCAGGGAGGCGGATATGTTGCCGCGCCGAGCGCAAACACCTCCGGAAGACCGAGCCCGACGCTCGCCAGTCATGTGGAGGAGGATCTCGGCAGCAAGATCGATATGATCATTGACGGAGGTCAGGTGAATATCGGTCTGGAGTCTACGATTGTGGATTTCAGTGAGGGACATCCGGTCATTTTGCGTCCGGGTTTTCTGAATCAGGAGATGTTGGAGAAGGTGATCGGAGAGGTCACAGTTGACCCTGGTATCATGTCCGAGAATATTCATGTGCGGCCGAAGGCGCCGGGCATGCGGTACAAGCATTATGCGCCGAAGGCAGATCTTGCGATCGTAGAGGGACAGCCGGAGGCTGTTTTTTCAAAAATCCGGGAGCTTACCGAAAAGAGGCTTTCAGAGGGCTTTCGTGTCGGTATCATCTGCACAGAGGAGAGCCGGGACAGGTACACAGAAGGAGATATCCGTTGTATTGGAAGCAGGGCAGACGACAGGACGATTGCGCACCATCTATATGAGATTCTGCGGGACTTCGATGCTGACGGGGTTGACTATATCTATACAGAATCCTTTGAGACACCGAGAATGGGTCAGGCAATCATGAATCGTCTGATCAAGGCGGCCGGCCATGAAGTGATTCAGGCGTGAGAGGTGCCTGACCGGGTTTTCAGAAAGAGGCAGATACAGATCAGCACATGCGTGCTGCAGAGAAGGAGGACAAAATGATAGCACTTGGATGTGACCATGGCGGTTACCGGCTGATGCAGGAGGTCAAAACTCATCTTGATGCTAAGGGAATCGCATACAGGGATTTTGGATGTTTCAGCGAAGAATCTGTCGATTACCCGGATTATGCCCACAAGGTCGGGCACGCTGTTCAGGATGGAAGCTGCGAGAAGGGAATCCTGATCTGCGGTACCGGAATCGGCATCTCGATCACTGCAAATAAGATGAAGGGAATCCGCTGCGCACTCTGCACGAACGAGTATATGGCGAGGGCAACGCGGGAGCATAACGATGCAAATATCCTTGCGATGGGCGGAAGAGTCACGGGACCCGGAGTTGCGTGCGGAATTGTAGACGCGTTCCTCGACACACCGTTCTCGGAGGGGGAGAGACATATCCGAAGGATCCGTAAGATTGAAGAGGAACAGTAACGAGGCGAAAATCGGATTGCCGGAAGAGAGCCCGCTGCATGTTGCAGAGGCACAACTCGTGGAAACAGTAATGCAAAGGACCTGGATGCCGGAAGGAAGCGGTAATTCGCCGGAGAATGCTGCACCTGTGTCCGGATGGAGACAGATCGTTTGTGAGGAACCTGTGTCTTGCAGTTATATGAGTGGAAAGGAAGAAAAATGGGAAAAGTAATTATTATGGATCATCCGCTGATCAAGCATAAAATCGGAATCATCCGCGAGGAAAGTACGGGGACCAAGGAATTTCGCGAGATTATCTCCGAGATTGCCATGTTGGAGTGCTATGAGTCAACACGCAGTATTCCTCTTGAGGACGTAGAGATTCAGACACCGATCACAAAAACAACCGTTCAGAGACTGGCCGGCAAGAAGCTGGCCATCGTACCGATTCTTCGTGCGGGTCTGGGAATGGTTTCCGGTATCCAGACGCTGATCCCCGCCGCAAAGGTCGGACACATCGGCATGTACAGAGATCCGGAATCTCTTCAGCCGGTGGAGTATTACTGCAAGCTCCCCTCCGACATTGAAGAACGTGAGGTTTTTGTGGTAGATCCGATGCTGGCGACCGGAGGCTCTGCCTGTGACGCGATTCGTCAGCTGAAAAAGCATGGATGCCAGAAAATTCATTTTCTCTGTATCATTGCGGCACCGCAGGGACTGGAGCGCCTGAAGAAGGAACATCCGGATGTATCCATCGTGGTAGGCGCGCTGGACGATCATCTGAATGAACAAGGATACATTGTGCCCGGACTCGGCGACGCGGGAGACAGAATTTTCGGAACAAAGTAAAGCGCCGACATGTTGTGAACGGGGATACACACGGTATAAGCTGCGGATTGCCCATGCTTCGTACACTTGCGATCCTACAGGCGATCTGTCTGCGTTTTCGAAGGGCTTATACACAGAATGCTGGAGGAACGATGTCAGATAAGCGAAAAGATTATATTTCCTGGGATGAGTATTTTATGGCAGTTGCCAAGCTGGCAGGCATGCGTTCCAAGGATCCGAATTCCCAGGTGGGATGCTGTATCGTGAGCCAGGACAACAAGATTCTTTCCATCGGCTATAATGGATTTCCGAGAGGCTGCTCCGATGATGCCTTTCCGTGGGCCAGAAGCAACGAGGATCCGCTGAAAACAAAGTATGTCTACGTGACGCACAGCGAGCTGAACGCGATCCTGAATTACCGGGGTGGAAGTCTCGAAGGGGCAAAGCTGTATGTCTCGCTTTTCCCGTGTAATGAATGTGCGAAGGCAATTATCCAGGCGGGAATCCGGAAGGTTATCTATGATGACGACAAGTATGACAAAACACCTTCCGTCATTGCATCGAAAATGATGTTTCAGGCAGCTGGAGTAGAGTTTGAAAAATATAACTCCTCGGGCAGGATACTCACAATCCGTGTCTGAGAAAAAACAGAATGTCAACACATACAGGTCAGGGTTCAATATTCAGGATAAGGACAAGTGCATCGGCTTTAAAAACCAGACAGGAGGGGACAGGAAATGGTCCGTAAAGAGAACGTTACTTATGTAGATGGCCTTGCAGGAGGAAGAGGAAGAGCAAAGGTTTCCCATATTGTGTCCAGGGAGGAGCTTATGGGGCATGGAAGGATGTACGCAAAGGTTACACTTCCGCCAGGCGCAAGCGTAGGCTGGCATCAGCATGTACATGACACGGAGCCTTACTATATTCTGAAGGGCCACGGTGATTTTATTGATAATGACCACAGGATTTATCATGTGTCAGCCGGAGACGTCTGCGTGATTGAGGTCGGACAGTATCACAGCATGGAGAACAATTCGGACGATGATCTGGAGTTCATGGCATTGATCTACAATGAAGCCGGGTATCTGAACGACTGACAGGAACAGATACGTGGTCAGTGCGGCGAAGGACATCTGACACGTGACATATGGCGAGGAACACATGCCATACTACATACTAAGCAGTGACAAGTCCCTGACATTTTAATAGAAGCATTACAAATGATTCAACAGAAGCATTACAAGGGATAAAGCTGCGCTCTTGCGCGGTATTATATGCCGACAGGCAGCAGGCTGGAGCAGACAGGGAACTGTGACGGCCTGTTTTTTTTACGCGAACAGTGAGCCGCAGCCGAATGCGAAGTGTTGGATTTTCTGATAGGTCATTCCTTCCGGAGGATTGTTCAAATATTTTTTGCGATGAATTGCCATAAGAATTAACCCGAAAATAATTTGCCATTAGCGCCGCGCTCAATTCACCGCGCATTCACCGCGCAACAGCAAAAGTAGTTGACAAAAAAATAATGCAGTGCTATCTTATGAAACATAGGCGTTAGCACTCTGCAATTTAGAGTGCTGACAAACCGGCAAAGGGAACGATCCTGCCGGAGATCAATCCTCAGAAGGAAGAAAGGAGCCAAGGAGTGGGAGAAGATTTGGATGAACGAAAAAAGACGATTCTAAAGGCTATTATCCAGACATACCTGGAGACGGGAGAGCCTGTCGGATCACGGACAATTTCCAAATACACAGACCTGAATCTAAGCTCCGCGACCATCCGAAATGAGATGTCGGATCTGGAGGAAATGGGGTATATTATTCAGCCGCATACTTCGTCCGGACGGATTCCCTCCGATAAGGGATATCGGCTTTATGTAAACGAGCTGATACAGAAAACAAATCAGGATGCTGAAGCACAGACGCTGATGATTCAGAAAACGGATCGTATGGAGAAGGTACTGAAGCAGGTCGTGGATGTGCTGGCACAGAACACCAATTATGCGACAATGATTGCGGGACCGTCGTATCATCAGAACTCATTGAAGTTCATTCAGTTGTCCCGGATCAATGAGAAACAGCTTCTCGCGGTAGTGGTGGCACAGGGGAATCTGGTCAAAAACCAGATGATTGACCTCAAGGAATCTATTGATGAAGACGATATTCTGAAACTGAATCTGCTTCTGAACAACGAGCTGAACGGAAAGACAATCGGCGAGATCAATCTGGACATGATCACTCGGATGAAGCAGCAGGCAGGCATTCATAGCGAAGTCATCAGCAGTGTGATCGATGCAGTGGCAGAGACCATACAGCCGGGAGAGGAGGACATGCCGATCTATCTGAGCGGTGCGACAAATATTTTCGACTATCCGGAACTTGCGGATTCGAAAAAAGCCAAGGAGCTGATGACCGCGTTCGGAGATAAGAAGGAACTGGCTGAGATGATCCGCGAGACGGCTCCGGGCGAGGAAGCCTCGAACGGGATCACCGCCTATATCGGGAACGAATCCCCGATTCAGGGCATGAAGGACTGCTCCGTTGTCACCGCAAACTACAATCTTGGAAACGGGATGAAAGGAACGGTCGCTATTGTAGGCCCTCGGAGAATGGATTATAAGAAAGTAGTAGAAAATCTGAAGCAGCTGAAATCACAGATGAATGCTCTCTTTGGAAACGGAGACGCCAAGCTCGAGACCTCGTCCGATCATGACATTATCGATGACAGCACAGAGTCCTAGCAGACCGGGATCCGGGAGTACACGAAGAAGTGATTAATCCATGCGGAGATTCACATTAGATTTAGAAGCAATAAAAACAGAAAGGCGGGACAGACATGGCAGACGTGAATAACAGCAGGCGGGGCGCCGACGGGGCAGACCCGAAAGCAGAGGAAAAAAGAGCCATGAAGAAGGATAATCATATGAACGAAGAAAAAGCAAAAGATACAGAGAAACGTACAGCAGAAGCAGATACGATGAAGGAAGAGAAGACAGAAAAGGAAGACGGAGTTCGTAACGGAAAAGCCGCGGATCAGACCCAAGAGAAGGCAAGGCAGAATGAAGCCGGGAAATCTGATTCCAAAGAGAAGCAGGATGAGGCGAAAAGCGACGGCTCTGTGGAAAATGGTGATAATGCGAAAGGATCCGGTTCCGGGAAAAAGATAAAAAAGGACAAGAAGGATGAGAAGATTGAAGAACTCACCGACAGACTGCAGCGTCAGATGGCTGAGTTCGACAATTTCCGCAAGCGCACGGAGAGAGAAAAATCCGAGATGTTCGATATGGGCGCGAGAGATGTTATCGAGAAGATCCTTCCGGTGGTCGATAATTTTGAAAGAGGACTTGCCGGAGCGGATGAGTCGGATTCGTTCGTTCAGGGGATGAACAAGATTTACAAGCAGATGACGAAGATCCTGACAGATATGGGCGTTGAGACCATCGAGGCGGAGGGCGCCGAGTTTGATCCGAATCTTCATAATGCGGTGATGCATGAGGACAACCCGGATGTCGGTGAAAACATCATCACACAGGAGCTTCAGAAGGGATATAAGTACAAGGATGTCGTAGTTCGTCACAGTATGGTGAAGGTGGCCAACTGACATTACAGAAAAACAGATCCGATCAGGAGGAAAATAGAATGGGAAAAATTATCGGTATTGACCTTGGTACAACAAACAGCTGTGTAGCCGTTATGGAAGGTGGAAAACCCACCGTTATCGCGAACGCGGAAGGAAGCCGTACGACCCCGTCCGTTGTTGCGTTCACAAAAACAGGAGAGCGTCTGGTAGGCGAGCCGGCAAAGCGTCAGGCAGTTACAAACGCGGATCATACGATTTCATCGATCAAGCGTCACATGGGCTCCGATTACAGAGTCACCATTGACGGCAAGAGCTACACTCCGCAGGAGATCTCCGCGATGATTCTGCAGAAGCTGAAGAGTGACGCGGAAGGCTATCTTGGAGAAAAGGTCACAGAGGCCGTCATCACCTGCCCGGCATATTTCAATGACGCACAGCGTCAGGCGACAAAGGACGCCGGCAAGATCGCCGGACTTGATGTAAAGCGTATCATCAACGAGCCGACAGCAGCGGCGCTGGCTTACGGCCTGGACAATGAGAAAGAGCAGAAGGTTATGGTATACGATCTCGGCGGCGGCACCTTCGATGTGTCCATCATCGAGATCGGCGACGGAGTCATCGAGGTACTGGCTACCGCCGGCAATAACCATCTGGGCGGCGACGACTTTGATAAGAGAGTTGCCGATTATATCGTAAGTGAATTCAAGAAGCAGGAAGGCATCGACCTCTCCGGCGACAAGATGGCGATGCAGAGAATCCGTGAGGCGGCAGAGAAGGCAAAGATCGAGCTTTCCAGCGCGACCACCACGAACATCAACCTTCCGTTCATCACCGCTACGGCGGACGGCGCAAAGCATCTGGATCTCAACCTGACAAAGGCAAAATTCGACGAGCTGACCGCAGATCTTGTGGAGGCGACCGCGGAGCCGGTAAGAACTGCTCTGAACGACGCAGGACTTACCGCATCTGACCTTGCGAAGGTTCTTCTGGTCGGTGGTTCCACACGTATCCCGGCGGTACAGGACAAGGTAAGACAGCTGACCGGACATGAGCCGAGCAAGAACCTGAACCCGGATGAGTGCGTGGCAATCGGCGCATCGATTCAGGGAGGCAAGCTGGCCGGAGATGCTGGAGCCGGAGACGTGCTTCTGCTCGATGTCACACCGCTGACCCTTTCCATTGAGACCATGGGAGGAATCGCGACACCGCTGATTCCGAGAAATACCACAATCCCGACGAAGAAGAGCCAGATCTTCTCCACGGCAGCGGACAATCAGACCGCAGTGGATATCAACGTCGTACAGGGTGAGCGTAAGTTCGCCAGAGACAATAAGTCCCTCGGACAGTTCCGTCTGGACGGAATCCCGCCGGCAATGCGTGGCGTTCCGCAGATCGAGGTAACCTTCGATATCGACGCGAACGGCATTGTAAACGTATCCGCAAAGGATCTCGGAACCGGCAAGGAGCAGCACATCACGATCACTTCCGGATCGAGCATGAGCGACGCGGAGATCGACAAGGCAGTCAAAGAGGCAGCGCAGTACGAGGCTGAGGACAAGAAGAGAAAGGAAGCCGTAGATACGAAGAATGAAGCGGATTCGACGGTATTCCAGGTAGAGAAGGCTCTGAAGGAAGTCGGCGACAAGGTGCCGGCGGATCAGAAGAGCGGCGTTGAGGCAGACCTGAACGCACTGAAGGATCTGCTCGCGAAGGCTCCGGCAGACGGAAGCCTGACTGACGCGCAGGTAACGGACATCAAGGCGGCGAAGGAGAAACTGATGAATTCTTCACAGGCTCTGTTCACGAAGATGTACGAGAACATGCAGCAGAATCAGGGCGGCCCGAATCCGGGCGCAGGCGCAGGCCCGCAGGGCGGCGCTCAGGGCGGAAGCAGCGCAGGCAATAACGGCGGCGATGACGTCGTAGACGCAGACTACAAGGAAGTCTGATTCAGATTACAGGAGACAGCGATGTTCCGGTCACGGGTTTCGATCCGTTCGGCCGGAACTCGTTCTCTGATTTTTAGAAACAGAAGCAGATTGTGAGGAAAATCAATGGCTGAAAAGAGAGACTATTACGAGGTCCTGGGGGTCGACAGGAATGCGGATGAGGAGACCATCAAGCGGGCGTATCGTAAGCTTGCAAAAAAATATCATCCGGACATGAATCCCGGAGATAAGGATGCGGCCGAGAAATTTGCGGAAGCCAGTGAAGCGTATTCCGTTCTGAGTGATCCGGACAAGAGAAGACAGTATGATCAGTTCGGCCATGCTGCCTTTGAGAATGGCGGCGCCGGTGGTGCCGGCGGTTTCGGAGGCTTTGACTTCAATGACATTTTCGGATCCGGTGGATTTGGCGACATTTTCGGCGATATTTTCGGCGGCGGCGGAAGAAGCAGCACAAACAATGGCCCCAGAAGAGGCGCATCTCTGAGAGCTATTGTGCACATTTCATTCGAGGAGGCTGTATTCGGCTGCAAGAAGGAAATTGAGCTGACGCTGAAGGATACCTGCAAGACGTGCGGCGGTTCAGGGGCAAGACCCGGAACTTCACCGGAGACCTGTCCCCATTGTCACGGAACCGGTCAGATCAGGCAGACCCAGCAGAGCATGTTCGGTATGATTCAGAATATCCAGACCTGTCCGCACTGCGGAGGAACCGGAAAGATCATCCGTGATAAATGCCCAGACTGTCATGGAAGTGGGTTCACTTCCTCCAGAAAGAAAATTCAGGTCGATATTCCGGCCGGAATTGACGACGGACAGAGCATCCGCATCCGCGACAAGGGAGAACCAGGCGTAAACGGAGGCCCGAGAGGGGATCTGCTTGTGCAGGTAGCGGTTGCTCCACATCCGATTTTTCAGCGTGACGGTGTGGATATCTATTCATCAGCACCGGTCAGCTTTGCGCAGGCTGCACTGGGCGGGGATATCCGGCTGAATACGGTGGACGGCGATGTGGTGTATACGGTGAAGCCGGGAACTCAGACGGGGACGAGAATCCGGCTGAGAGGAAAGGGCGTTCCATCGATCCACAACAAAAATGTGCGGGGCGATCAATATGTGACATTGATTGTGCAGACACCCACAAATCTTTCAAAAGAGGCAAAGGAGCTTCTGAGAGAATTTGATGCCGAAAGCGGCAATTCTCTGGGAAGCGAAGAAGAGCCGAAAAAGAAAAAGGTAAGATTCGGGCGGAAAAAAGAGTAACGCCCATACGATAATCGTGCCATAAACGGTAATAGTGAAGAGCGGATTTCCGGTGTATACAGCCGGATGATCAGGAGGCTGTCGCATTGGTCTGAGCAGGGCCGGTACGGCAGCCTCCTTGCAGTCCGGGAGGAGGTATTTCTCTATTCATTCTCATTTCAAAACCGCTCTTTCAGGAAAACCGCTCTTTCAGGAAAATCGCTCTTTCAGGAAATATTCCTTTTCAAGAAGTGAAAATACGGTTATACTTCAAGAGACGAAAAAGACCGTGCGGTATCTATACCCCGACATCGGGTCCATACAAACCGCATTGCCGGTGAGAAAGCATTTTTCTTTGGCGGCTTCTTTTTGTTTGCCATGGATCCGTACACGGTGTATGTCCTGAGAGGAAACGGTTGATCTATCGGGAATTGTTTTTATACTGCGCATCCGGGCAATCCGGTAAGCGTGTCGATGAATGAGAGGATTTACAGAGATGAAATGGAAGAAATACCGTTTAAAGACAATCGAAGACGCGGAGGATATAGTCATTGCAACGCTCTATGACTGTGGCATTGAAGGCGCTGAGATTGAGGACAAGAAGCCGCTTACCAGAGAAGAAAAGGAGCAGATGTTTGTGGATATTCTGCCTGATCTGCCCGACGATGACGGCATCGCGTATCTGAATTTTTATCTGGACCCGGAGGAGACAGATACGGAAGCTGTCCTTCAGAAGGCAAGAGAAGCTCTGGACGAACTGCGTTCCTACACCGATATCGGGGAGGGAACGATCGAGGAGTCCGAGACGGAAGATAAGGACTGGATCAACAACTGGAAGCAGTATTTCAAACAGTTCTATGTGGATGATATCCTGATCATTCCATCCTGGGAGCAGGTGAAGGAAGAGGACAGGGACAAGATGATCCTTCACATCGATCCCGGCACCGCGTTTGGAACCGGAATGCATGAGACGACGCAGCTGTGTATTCGTCAGCTCCGGAAATACGTGAAGCCGGGGATGGAGATGCTGGATGTGGGAACGGGAAGTGGAATTCTCGGAATTGTCGCAGTCAAGTTTGGCGCAGGACATGTGCTTGGAACCGACCTGGATCCCTGCGCAGTGCCTGCGGTCGAGGATAACCGGAAGGCAAACGATATACCGGACGGCGCCTTTGACATGATCATCGGCAACATGATCGATGACCAGGAGACGCGGGACAAAGCGGGATATGGGAAGTATGATATCATTACGGCGAATATTCTGGCGGATATCCTGGTTCCGATGACTCCGGCGGTTGTGCCGGCGATGAAGAAGGACGGCATTTACATCACCTCGGGCATTCTTGAGGATCAGGCCTACAAGGTTCTGGATGCCTGCAGGGCGGCGGGGCTTGAAATTGTGGAGCAGACGCAGCAGGGTGAGTGGGTATCGATTACCGCGAGAAAGCCGGATTAAGGCAGGGACGGAGATATGTACAGATTTTTTGCGGACCGGTCACAGATTGAAGACGGTCTGGTCCATATTACGGGAGAGGATGTACAGCATATTCGTAATGTGCTGCGGATGCGTCCGGGCGAAACGATTCTGATCTCCTGCCAGGATGAGTGGGAGTATACCTGTGAGGTGGTTTCTCTTTCGGAGAAAGAAGTGGTCTGCAGGATCCTGGACGCACAGCTGCCCGGAAAAGAACTCCCGTCGAGGATTTTCCTGTTTCAATGTCTTCCCAAAGGTGATAAAATGGAGACCGTTGTTCAGAAGGCGGTCGAACTGGGAGCATATTCGGTGATTCCGGTCTCGTCCAGGCGGTGTATCATGAAGCTGGATGGGAAGAGGGCAGCGCAGAAGGTGGCCCGGTGGAACAAGATTGCGGAAAGTGCTGCCAAGCAGTCAAAACGTCTCATCATCCCCGAGGTTCATGATATCATGACGTTCGGGGAGGCTCTGGAATTTTCCCGAAGCCTTGATGTCCGGCTGATGCCCTATGAAATGGAGGGCGGAATGGAGAAGACGCGGTCGGTTCTGTCCGGCATACGGCCGGGACAGTCGGTGGGCGTCCTGATTGGCCCGGAAGGCGGGTTCGATGAGCGGGAAGCTGAGGATGCGAGAAAGAACGGGTTTACGACCATTACGCTCGGCAAGAGAATTCTCAGAACAGAGACTGCAGGAATGACCATGCTGTCGATCCTGATGTATCTTCTGGAAAGAGACTGACGGGGGCTTATACAGTTTGCGGCACGATGTAACGTATGGTGGTTTACTGAGATAAACGAACAAATATTTGTCTAAACCGCGGTATAAAGTGACAATGATAATATAGAAAGAACGGTAACATGGAAGCATATCTTGACAATTCGGCAACAACCCGCTGTTATGAGGAGGTTGCGGATATCGTGAGAAAAACGATGCTGGAGGATTACGGCAATCCTTCCTCCATGCATCAGAAAGGCGTTGATGCGGAAAAATATATCCGGAAAAGCGCGGAAATTCTGTCCGGGATTCTGAAGGTAAAGCCGGGCGAGATCTATTTTACATCCGGCGGCACGGAGTCGGATAACTGGGCGCTGTTCGGGACGGCGCTCGCGAACAGGCGCAGAGGCAGACGGATTATCACTACAGCGATTGAGCATTCGGCGATTGCGGCTCCGGCAGCGGCACTGGAGGCTATGGGCTATGAGATTGTCAAGCTTCCGGTTGGCAGAGACGGCGTTCTGGATCTTCATGATCTGGAGGAGGCGATGACGGAGGATACGATACTGGTGTCCGTCATGATGGTGAATAATGAGATCGGGTCCGTGGAGCCCGTGGCGGAAATCGGCGAAATGCTGCGCAGCCGGTATCCGGGTACTTTTTTCCATGTAGACGCGATTCAGTCCTTCGGAAAGTATCCGATCTATCCAAAACGAATGAAGATTGATATGCTCTCCGTCAGCGGACACAAAATCCATGGGCCAAAGGGATCGGGCTTTCTGTACATTGATCAGCGGGTGAAGATAAATCCACTGATCTATGGAGGCGGACAGCAGAACGGAATGCGTTCCGGAACGGACAATGTTCCGGGGATCGCGGGACTGGGTACCGCCGCGGAGAAAATCTGTGCATCGCTCAGGGAAAACGCGGAGCATATGTACAGTCTGAAGGAACATCTGGCAGAAGGCGTAGCGGATCTCGGGAAGATTCATATCAACGGACCGGCAGATCTCCGGCAGGGTGCTCCGCATATTCTGAATATTTCATTCGAGGGAATACGCAGTGAGGTGCTTCTGCATACCCTGGAATCCAGAGGTATCAGCGTTTCTGCGGGGAGTGCATGCTCCAGTCACAGGCGGGGAGGAAGCGCAACCATGGAGGCAATTCATGCACCGAGAGAAATCATGGAGTCTTCGGTGCGGTTCAGCTTCTGTGAACTGACGACGATGGAGGAGATTGATTACACCATTGGGGTACTGCATGAAGTGGTGCCGCAGCTCCGGAGATTCACCAGAAAATAAGATGTGGAGACGAGGATTCGCCATAAATTGACCGGTGGGGATGCGAATCAGAAGATTCACTGTGAGATGATACGCGATGCGTGTTTCGGGAGAGCGGGCAGCAGCGCGTGTGCAGGAAGGCAAAAGGGAAAGAAAATTTATGTATCAGGCATTTTTGATCAAATACGCGGAGATCGGTATTAAGGGAAAGAACAGACATCTCTTTGAGGATGCGCTTGTGCACCATATTGTCAGAGCGCTGAAGAGAGTAGACGGAACCTTTGATGTCACCAGAGAAATGGGAAGAATCTATGTCCGTGCTGATGGTGGCTTCGACTATGAGGGCGCGATAGAAGCATTGAAGACGGTGTTCGGGATCGCGGGTATCAGCCCGGTTCTGATCATCGAGAATATGGATTACGACAACGTCAAGGCACAGGTTGCGGAGTTTGTGAGAACCGTCTATCCGGAGGGAACACCGAGAACATTCAAGGTAGTTGCCAGAAGGCCGAACAAGAAATATCCTCATGATTCCATGGAACTCAATGCAGATCTGGGTGAGGCGGTGCTTCTCGGCTGCCCGTGGATGAAGGTTGATGTACACAATCCGGATGTGGTGCTTTCCGTAGAAGTGCGGCAGAGTATTTATGTCTACTCTGAGACAATACCAGGGCCGGGCGGAATGCCCGTAGGTTCGAACGGAAGCGCGGAGCTTCTGTTATCGGGAGGAATTGATTCTCCGGTTGCGGGATATATGATCGCAAAGCGCGGAGTAAAGATTGATGCGGTGTATTTCCATGCGCCGCCGTACACCAGTGAGCGGGCAAAGCAGAAGGTCGTTGATCTGGCAAAGCTCGTGGCGAGATATGCCGGACAGATCCGGCTTCACATTGTGAATTTCACGGATATCCAGATGGCAATCTATGAAAAATGTCCGCACGAGGAACTCACGATTATCATGAGAAGATACATGATGCGGATCGCGGAAATTTTTGCCGGACAGGACGGTGCGCTGGGACTGATCACGGGAGAGAGTATTGGTCAGGTTGCCAGTCAGACGGCACAGAGTCTTCTGTGTACCAATGCCGTGTGTACGCTTCCCGTTTACCGTCCGCTGATTGGCTTTGACAAGCAGGAGATCGTGGATCGGGCACAGCAGATCGGGACCTTTGATACTTCGATCCTTCCCTACGAGGATTGCTGCACGATCTTTGTCGCAAAGCATCCCGTGACCCATCCGATTCTGAAGGTCATCGAGCGCTCGGAACATAAACTGGATGATGTAATCGAACCGCTCATGAAAGAAGCGGTTGAGACGACGGAGACGATTGTGGTGAATGGAGAGGAATAAAATGGCGCTGCTTCGCAGCTTCCGTGCCGCTAACAGGCATTCGCATTCTCGCGGTGCTTCGCACCGCTTCATGCTCATACCTGTTGTCGTCGCTAATGTTCTTGCCCACTGGTGAGCAAGCTCCCCGTGGGCCAAGAACATATTGTATCACAAAGTGTATAAGCTACGGATTGCTCCGTGCTTCGCACTCTTGCAATCCTACAGGTGACCGACTTTGTCGGTCTGTCGCGGCGTTCGCCCCACCGCTTCACACTATGTGTGAGCGGCTGTGGCTCACTGCCCGCGCATATTCGCACTTCTGTGCCGCTTGCGCGTCACTTCGTGCTCATACCTGTTGCCTTCGAAATCGCATACAGTCTCTTACGCGCGCTTCGCGTGCGACGATCCTGTCTGCGTTTTCGAAGAGCTGTTCAAACTATGATACTGTATAAGTCCCCGCGTCACTTCGCTGCTTCGCAGCTTCCGTGCCGCTAACAGGCATTCGCATTCTCGCGGTGCTTCGCACCGCTCCATGCTCATACCTGTTGTCGTCGCTAATGTTCTTGCCCACTGGTGAGCAAGCTCCCCGTGGGCCAAGAACATTGCGACTGGACTTATACACGAAAAAAGATGCAGGGGAGCGCGATTGCGCTTCCTGCATCTTCCGATGTTCCCGTCATTTCCGATATATGCCGGATGAAGTGGGCAGAGGATTACTGCTCGATCAGATACGGTTTAAGAACCTCCATGACAGACTCAAGCTCGGAGCCTTCCGTGTGGATGTTCAGATCAATCGGTTTGGAAAGATCAAGGCTGAAGATACCCATGATGGACTTCGCGTCGATGACATATCTGCCGGACACAAGATCAAAGTCAAAGTCAAACTTTGAAATGGCGTTTACAAAGTTCTTTACTTTATCGATTGAATTTAATGAAATCTGTACCGTTTGCATTTAATATCCTCCCTTATTATATCGAAATTGCAGTAGTTTTCTTAAGCATTTGCTTAAATAATCTTAATGGTAAACAGGAGAAAAGTCAAGGTGTCAAGAGGAAAAAAGGCGGCTCTTCATAATCTGGGGTGCAAGGTAAATGCCTACGAGCTGGAGGCGATGCAGCAGATGCTGGAGAAGGCCGGATATGATATCGTGCCCTTTGAACCCGGCGCGGATGTATATGTGATCAATACATGTACCGTGACCAATATTGCGGACCGGAAATCGAGGCAGATGCTGCATAAGGCGAAGAAAATGAATCCGGACGCAATCGTGGTGGCCGTGGGATGTTACGCACAGGTCAGAGGGGAGGAACTTGAGAAGGATCCTGCCATTGATCTCGTCATTGGAAGCAACCGCAAAGAAGATCTGATTCGTGAACTGGAGCAGTTCAGAAGCAGCGGCGAAAAGCAGCTGGATACCAGCGACTGGTCCGTGGACAGGATGTATGAGAACCTTCAGATCGACCGCACGGAGGAGCATACCAGAGCCTTTATCAAAGTGCAGGACGGCTGCAATCAGTTTTGCAGCTACTGCATCATCCCCTATGCCAGAGGCCGTGTGCGGAGCCGCAAGATTCCGGATGTGCGGGAAGAGGTCGTGAGGCTTGCGGCTTCCGGGGTGCGGGAGATCGTGGTCACGGGAATTCATCTGTGCTCCTATGGAAGGGATATGGGAGAAGGAGAGGATCTGGTTGCGCTTCTGCGCGCTATTCACGATGTCAGCGGAATTGAAAGAATCCGTCTGGGATCCCTTGAACCCGGTTCGATGAGCGAGAATGTAATCCGAAGTCTGAGCGGGCTGCACAAGGTTTGTCCGCATTTCCACCTTTCCCTTCAGAGTGGATGCGCCAGGACGCTTCGGGACATGAACCGTCATTACACCCCGGAACAGTTCATGGAAGTAGTCCGGCTTCTGAGAAAGTATTACGAGCATCCCGCGATTACGACAGATATTATTACCGGTTTCCCCGGGGAGACAGAGGAGGATTTTGAGGAATCCCGCAGATTTGTGTCAGAGGTACATTTTTTTGAGACACATATTTTCCCATACTCCCGCCGAGAGGGCACCAGGGCGGCCGCGATGAAGGAACAGAACACGGAGGCGGTCAAAAAGCAGAGAGGGGCCGTGCTTCGGGAGACAGACATCCGGCGCAGAAAGGAATTTCTGAATTATTATATTGGAATGCCGGTGGAGGTTCTGTTTGAAGAGCAGGTCGAGCTGGATGGCAGGAAATACTGGACAGGTCATGGAAGAGAGTATCAGAAGATACTGCTCGCCGATACCAGAGATCTTACGAATCAGATGATGGTGGTTACACCGCAGGCGCTTGTGTCAGAGGAGTACCTGCTTGCGGTGTGAGCAGGATCTGCTGCGAGCTTTTACGGCGGACTTTCCGGAATCAGGAAAGATGTGCTGCCGGGTTGCCAATCCGGGACATCTGGTTTATAATGAATCATTACGAGTGTTCGGACGCGTGCGGGAGGTGTGAAGCTTATACAGCTTGTGACGCCGGATGCAGTTGGGCGGTTCTTTGCAGAAATAAGTAAGGATGTGAATAAGAATGACAGATTTGGGCAACACACAATTTTTCAGAGTAAATACAGAGAATGAGATTTCCGTGAAAAAGGTTCTGGATCTTGTATATCACGCAATGGAGGAGAAGGGATACAACCCCGTGAATCAGATCGTCGGCTATATCATGTCAGGCGATCCGACCTACATCACCAGTCATAATGGTGCCAGAAGCATGATTATGAAAGTAGAGCGCGATGAGCTGGTCGAGGAACTTCTTAAGGAGTACATCCGGAACGAGTCCTGGAAAGAGACCAGATAATGCGGATCCTGGGACTGGATTACGGGTCTGTAACGGTAGGCGTGGCAGTCAGTGACCCGCTCGGTCTGACAGCTCAGGCAGTGGAGACGATTGTCCGTCACAGAGAAAGCAAGCTTCGGCAGACGCTCGCCAGGATCGGAGAAATCTGCAGAGAATATCAGGTGGAGAAGATTGTGGTCGGACTTCCGCTGAATATGAATGACGAACCCGGAGAGCGTGCTGAGAAGGCAACGAAATTTGGTGAGCTTGTGCACCGGAGAACCGGACTTCCGGTGATCATGTGGGACGAAAGGCTTACGACCGTGGCGGCGGATGAGATCCTTGACGAGATGAACGTCCGGGGCAGGCACAACCGTAAGGCGGTGATCGATCAGATCGCTGCCGGCATCATTCTGCAGGAATGGCTCGACAACTGCGGCGGAGAGGAAACAACGGAAACAGATAGAGGATAAGCATCGGATTTCTATGGAAAAAATTTTATTTGAAACGGAAGACGGAGAAAAGCAGGAGTTTTTCGTCGAGGAAGAAACGCGGGTAGGCGGCGTGGATTATCTTCTCGTGACCGATTCTGACGGCGAGGAGGCAAACGCCTATATTATGAAGGATCTCTCGGAAGACGGCGAGGCGGAAGCACGGTATGTGATGGTCGAAGATGATGTGGAGTACGAGGCGGTGGCACGCATTTTCGAGCAGATGATGGACGACGTGTCTTTTGAGTGAATAAAAAATGAACGGAGGTATAATTTGAAAGGAAAAGAAAATACGAGTAAGCTGAAGATCATTCCGTTGGGCGGTCTGGAAGAAATCGGCATGAACATCACTGCATTCGAATACGAGGACAGCATTGTGGTGGTGGACTGCGGTCTGGCCTTCCCCGATGACGATATGCTCGGAATTGATCTGGTTATTCCGGATATTACTTATTTAAAGCAGAATATCCGCAAGGTGAAGGGGTTTGTGATCACCCACGGTCATGAGGATCACATCGGTGCACTTCCGTATGTGCTGCGTGAGATTAACGTTCCGATTTACGCGACCAAGCTCACGATCGGTCTGATCAGCCACAAGCTTGAAGAGCACAACATGCTTAAGAGTACGAAGATGAAGACGATCCGTTTCGGACAGTCGATCAATCTCGGACATTTCCGGATTGAATTCATCAAGACGAATCACAGTATTCAGGACGCGGCGGCGCTTGCGATCTATTCCCCCGCCGGGACGATCGTGCATACCGGCGATTTCAAGGTGGATTATACACCGGTATTTGGTGATGCGATTGATCTGCAGCGTTTTGCCGAGATCGGAAAGAAGGGCGTTCTCGCGCTGATGTGTGACAGTACAAACGCGGAGCGGCCCGGCTATACCATGTCAGAGCGTACGGTCGGCAGAACCTTTGATCAGATTTTTTCCGAACATCGGAATCAGCGTCTGATCATTGCCACATTCGCCTCAAATGTTGACCGTGTGCAGCAGATCATCAATTCCGCCTGCAAATTCGGCCGCAAGGTCGTTGTAGAAGGCAGAAGCATGGTGAATATCATCTCCATCGCACAGGAACTCGGATATCTGAATGTGCCGCAGAATACGCTCATCGATATCAATCAGATGAGAAATTATCCGGACAGTCAGATGGTGCTTGTCACCACCGGAAGCCAGGGAGAGTCTATGGCAGCCCTGTCGAGAATGGCGGCGGACATCCACAAGAAGGTGACAATTAAGCCCGGCGATCTGATTGTATTCTCCTCTCATCCGATTCCCGGAAATGAGAAGGCGGTCTCCAATGTCATCAATGAGCTGTATGAAAAAGGCGCGGAGGTTATTTTCCAGGATGTTCATGTATCGGGACATGCCTGCCAGGAGGACATCAAGCTGATTTACTCCCTGGTTAAGCCGAAGTACGCAATTCCGGTCCACGGCGAGTACCGCCATCTGATAGCGCAGAAGAATCTGGCACTTCAGCTGGGCATTCCGAAGGAAAATATCTTCGTCATGAAAACCGGAGATGTGCTTGAGCTGGATCAGAAGTCAGCCAGGGTGACCGGTAAGGTTGAGACGGGCGAGATTATGGTTGACGGACTCGGAGTCGGTGATGTCGGAAATATTGTCCTTCGGGACAGACAGCATCTGTCCGAGGATGGTATTCTGATTGTCGTTCTCACCCTTGAGAAATACGGCAGACAGCTTCTTGCCGGTCCGGACATTGTGTCCAGAGGCTTTGTCTATGTAAGGGAGTCTGAGGATCTGATGGATGAAGCAAGACTGATCGTTGAGGACGCTCTGAACGACTGCCTGGAACATCACATCACCGACTGGGGAAAGCTGAAGTCGGCAATCAAGGATTCACTGGGAAGTTTTGTATGGAAGCGTACGCAGCGCAATCCGATGATACTGCCGATCATTATGGAGGCATAAGATGGACAGCGTGAAGGAGAAGGCGGAGGAGCTCATTCAGGCTCTGGAACAGAGTGAGGACTTTATCAGGTACCGGAATCTTGAGAACCAGCTGAAGGAGATGCCTGAGCTCAGGCAGAAAATCAACGAGTACAGGCGTAAGGTCTACGAGATGCAGACCTCAGGCAGAGATCTCTATGACGAGACGGATTATGTGCTTAATGAGTATTCGCCGCTCCTGCGCAATGAGATTGCAGCGGATTATCTGGATGCTGAGAGCGCTGTCTGCAGAATGGTTCAGCGTGTCATAAACGCGATTAACCGGGAAGTCCATGTAGAAGTCCCCATGTGAACCGGACGGCGATTCAGGAAGGTAAGGAGTTTTTAATGGCAGCAGGGAAAAGGGAAGAGAAGGATGACAGCCTGGGATATCGTCTTGCACTGGGTGGAATAAAGGGTGTTGTCAGGATTCTTGTCATTATCGCGTTGATCATGATTCTGGTCTATCTGGGGAAACAGGCTTATTCGCTCGGCTATGAAATCTTTGATGAGAAGGCTGTGGATTCCGGAGACGGCCGGGCGGTTACCGTAACGATTACAGATGATATGTCGGTGCGGCAGATCGGCAAGCTTCTGATTTCCAACGGGCTTCTGAATGAGAGCGCAAACGCATTTGTGGTTCAGGAATTGATTTCCGGTTATCACGGGGAGATCCTGCCCGGAACATACACTCTTCGAACGTCCATGACTGCGGATGATATGTTCCCGGTCCTTGCGCAGGAGGAGGACTCTGACACTCCGGATAATGTTTCGGCTGACAGCGTGGAATCAACATCAGCGCAATAACGGTGTATATCTGTGTCATAGGCGGTCCATGATGGGCGCCGGGGACAGAAGGTGCATCGGCGCATAACGCGGCAGTCCGACATAGAGACACCGGAGCTGAGCATTGCTGTCATGATGGTATGACAGCTGCCGGATGATACATACAGGCAGACTGAAGACTGTTTCGCGCCGGACGGGCGTGCGGTTTATCGGTATAAGACAGGGCTGCTGCACGAAAGACGCTCGGAAACAGCGAAAAGTTCGTGCGGCGGCCCTTTTGTGGGAGGTGACAGAATGATTGTAGATGAACGGATGATAACCTTCATCAATTCTCTGGATCATGGGCTTACCCCTTTTCTGGAAGAACTCCGGGAGACGGCGGCAGAGGATAATGTCCCGATTATCCGCCGGGAGATGCAGAGCTTCCTGAAAGTATTTCTCCGGATTCAGCGGCCTCAGAGGATCCTTGAGGTCGGCACTGCGATCGGTTTCTCTACGATCCTGATGGCCGCCTGCGGGCCGGAATCTAGCAGGATCACAACGATTGAGAACTATGAGAAGAGGATCCCTGTCGCGCGCGAGAATTTTCGAAAATCGGGATATGAGGACCGGATTACTCTTCTGGAGGGAGATGCGGCAGATGTCCTGAAGACGCTTGCGGGGCCGTATGATTTCATTTTCATGGATGCGGCTAAGGGACAGTATATTCATTTCCTCCCGGAAGTGCTCCGGCTGATGCGTCCGGGAAGCGTTCTGATTTCGGATAACGTTCTCCAGGAGGGAGATATTATCGAGTCTCATTATATTGTGGAGCGGAGAAAGCGAACGATTTATAAGCGGATGAGAGATTATCTCCGGGCTCTGAAAGATGACAGGAGTCTGGAGACGAGTATCGTCCCGCTCGGAGATGGTATCTCCATCTCCGTCATGAAGCAGCCGGAGGAAATTTAAACTGACACGGCGGCGGATTTCGCCTGACAGGTCCGCACGGGAGATTTTTCTCTTGCGGACAGGGCTTGTGTCAGAGATCAAAGACAGGAGAGATTATTTATGCTTGCAAACGGAAAGCCGGAGCTTCTGATCCCGGCGAGCTGTCTCGAGGTGCTGAAGGTAGCGGTTGCTTTTGGCGCGGATGCGGTTTATATCGGCGGAGATGTCTATGGACTTCGGGCCAAGGCAAAAAATTTCAATCACGAGGATATGGCGGAAGGAATCCGTTACGCGCACAGACACGGAGTTCGTGTACATGTGACGGTGAATATTCTGGCACACAACGATGATCTGGAGGGCGTCCGTCTGTATCTGCGCGAGCTCAACGAGCTTCAGCCGGATGCGCTGATCATCGCGGACCCGGGTATTTTCGATATCGCGGGAGAAGAGTGCCCAGGGATCGAGCGGCATATCAGCACACAGGCAAACAATACCAACTGGGCATCTGCCAGGTTCTGGTACCGGCAGGGGGCAAAACGAGTGGTAACTGCCCGTGAACTGTCCCTGGAGGAGATCCGCGAGATGCGCAGACAGATTCCGAAGGACATGGAGATTGAGACCTTCATTCACGGAGCAATGTGCATATCGTATTCGGGAAGATGCCTTCTGTCGAATTATTTTACGGGCAGAGACGCGAACAGAGGAGCATGTACCCATCCTTGCCGGTGGAAATATGCGGTCATGGAGGAGAGCCGGCCGGGAGAGTATCTTCCGATCGAGGAAAATGAGCGCGGCACGTACATTTTCAATTCAAAGGATCTGTGTATGATTGAACATATCCCGGATCTGATGACTGCCGGTATTGACAGCTTCAAGATCGAGGGAAGAATGAAAACAGCCCTCTATGTCGCGACGGTTGCCCGCACCTATCGCAAGGCAATCGACGACTATGCCAGGGATCCCGCGCTCTATGAGAAAAATCTCCCCTGGTATCAGGAGCAGATCGCGGACTGCACGTTCCGCAGGTTCACGACCGGCTTCTTCTACGGAAAACCGTCCGAAGAGGACCAGATCTATGACAGCAACACCTATATCACAAACTACACGTATCTGGGTGTCGTATCCGCGACGGATGAAAATGGATATGCTGTGATCGGACAGAAGAACAAATTCCGGACCGGAGACAGGATTGAGATTATGAAGCCGGACGGCCGGAATGTAGAGGTGACTGTTCGGGCAATTTATAACGAAAACGGCGAGTCCATGGACTCGGCGCCGCATCCGCAGCAGGAACTGCACGTTGACCTCGGGCAGAAAGCGGATGTCAACGATATCCTTCGCATGAAGAAAGAAGCAGAGTGATCTGCTGCATGTGAACAGCAAATGCCGTGTTGCGGCACTGCTGTTCACGGAATCAGAAAAAGCTCGGATCTTCCGACCGCGACGGATGGCAACGACATGTGTTCCAGCATTGGTGTTCACGGAATCAGGACAAAGCCTTACTGCGGAAAGCCCGTAACGGGATACAGAACATGGAACCATAAACTGCGGAGCGGACAATATTGTTCGTTCCCGAGTTAATGACATTATTGTCCGCTCCCAAGTTAACGATTTACAGCAGGCGGGTTTTGTGCTATTTATATATATATAACAATTCTTTCTGACGGATCTTGCCCGTCGTCATCGGTTCTGTGATTGAACCCTTGTGCTTGAGTCCTTTCCTATTATTTTCTCTTGTTTTATCTTTGATTCTCGGATTCTTCGATCCTTTTTTGACTATTCTTCGATTTTTATCCTGCTTCTGAAAAAAGAACACTTACATCATTTCATTCTATTCTATTCCATTTTTATTTTAATTAAACAGTGTTGCCCGGTATCTGTAATACCGTTCATTTTGTCGCAAACGGGGAGTGTTTTTACCGGGCTTCGTATTTATCTTGCAGGTCCGATTCGTCCGGTTGCTGCATTTTTCGGCAATGCCTGTCAGATACAGGCCTGCGGAGAGGAGGAATTTGTATGTTTTGCAGCATAGTATCATCTGCAATTTCCGGCGTGGAGGCTGTTCCCGTGACGGTAGAGGCGGATGTGAGCGAGGGGATGCCTTATTTCGCGATTGTCGGCAGCGTCTCTTCTCAGGTCAGAGAGGCACAGGAACGGGTTCGGACCGCATTCCGCAATATCGGTATAGTGCTTGCTCCGAAGAGGATAACGATCAATCTGGCGCCGGGAGACATCAGAAAAGACGGGACCAGGTTTGATCTGCCGATCGCCGCCGCGGTTCTGGAGGCATTGGGATATATTGAGAAGGGAGCGTTCCGAAAGGCGATGGTGCTCGGGGAACTTCATCTGGACGGGACAATTGAGAAAATACCAGGAGTTCTGCCCAGTGTGATCGCCGCAAAGGAAAACGGATGTGAGCTGTGTATCGTTCCGACAGAAAATGCCGCGGAGGGTAGTGCTGTAGATGGTATCCGGATTGTAGGCGTGAGAAACATTTCGGAACTGATTGCCTTCAGTCATGGAAGAGCTCCGTCATCGTTTCCGGGAAATCGTGTTCCGGAAGACGAGGAATACACGATTGATTTCAGTGATATTCACGGACAGAAGACGGTCAAGCGCGCTGCCTTGATCGCAGCGGCGGGTTTTCATAACCTGTTTCTGTCAGGGCCGCCCGGATCCGGGAAATCCATGACGGCGGAGCGGATACCTACCATTCTTCCGCCGCTGTCAGAGGAGGAAAGCCTGGAGGTTTCCAAGATCTACAGTGTGGTCGGTCTGATGCCGCGCGGGGTCTCGATGATTCGCAGAAGACCGTTTCGGGCACCGCATCACACGATTACGCCGACTGCGCTTTGCGGTGGAGGATTTTACCCGCATCCCGGCGAGGTAACACTCGCTCACCGAGGAGTCCTGTTTCTGGATGAGATTCCGGAGATGATGCCTGCCACACTGGAGATGCTGCGGCAGCCGCTTGAGAGCCGCGAGATCACGATCTCCAGGTTGGGAGGCACCTGTGTATATCCGGCATCCTTTCTGCTCGTAGCCGCGGCGAATCCGTGCCCCTGCGGGTATTTCCCGGATATGAACCGCTGTATCTGTACCCACAGAGATGTCCTGGATTATCAGAAAAAACTGAGCAAGGCCTTCATGGACCGTATCGATCTGAAATGCGATGTGCAGGCTGTCAGTTACGAGTCGCTTACGGAAAAGGGAGATTTCGAGGTTTCCTCTTCCAGTATGAGGAAAAAGGTGATGCGTGCGATCGAAATTCAGAAGGAACGTTATCGGGGAACGGGAGTGACGTTTAACAGTGAACTGACGGCGTCCTCTATCGCAAAACACTGTGAGATGACGGATGAGGCGGAATTGACAGTACGACTGGCCTTTGACAAACTGGGACTTTCGGCAAGAGGGTATCATCATGTCATCAAGGTGGCGCGGACAATCGCGGATCTCGAGGGAACCGACCGGATCAATGATGCTCATATCAGCGAGGCAATCTGCCTGCGATGCAGTGACAGCTTTTCTTCCGCCTCAGCGTATCAGATGCCGGGCATGAGGGTGCCGTCGAAACGGCAGAAGGGAGGATGAGGATGGTATCGGGCGGTGAGAAAATGGTGAGGCAGCCGGATGACGAGAAAATGATGAGCCAGCCGGATCACGGGAAAATGGCGACACAGTCAAGTCGGGGGAACGTGCAAACGCAGTCAGATCAGAAGAATATGAACGCCAGATTCCGCAGGGAGCAGAATCCGGAGATTCTGGAACAGATCAGATATGTGGCGCGTGAGGATCAGGAGTATCCGGAGCAGCTGCGTAATTATCCGAGGATGCCGTCAGGTCTGTATCTTGTCGGAAATTTTCCGGATCCCGGAAAGAAGACGGTCGCGATCGTGGGGGCGAGGATGTGCAGCCCGTACGGCAGGGCAGAGGCAATCCGCTTTGGCGAAGCGCTTGCCGCGGAAGGTGTACAG
Organism: Bilifractor sp. HCP3S3_D3; assembly: GCF_052063915.1. Classification (NCBI taxonomy): domain Bacteria; kingdom Bacillati; phylum Bacillota; class Clostridia; order Lachnospirales; family Lachnospiraceae; genus Bilifractor; species Bilifractor sp. HCP3S3_D3. The sequence continues at coordinate 90,203 of NZ_JBQHWP010000007.1, read as the reverse complement.
ATTATCAGCGGCATGGCATATGGCGTGGATTCGTGGGCGCTGCATGGCGCTCTGCAGGCGGGAGGACAAGGGTTTGCGGTACTGGGCTGCGGTGTAGATGTGTGTTATCCGAAGGAAAGCTACCATATATATAGAAGGATTATCCGTGAGGGTGGAGGTATTATGTCCGAGTTTGAGCCGGGTGATGGTCCTGCAGCCTGGCATTTCCCGATTCGCAACCGGATTATCAGTGCGCTCGCCGATGTGGTTCTTGTCGTAGAAGCAAAGCTTCGCAGTGGCTCGTTGATTACTGCGGATTATGCGCTTTCTCAGGGGAAAACCATATACGCGGTTCCGGGGAGGAACCTGGATGAGCTGAGCCGTGGCTGTAACCGCCTGATCGCCCAGGGCGCCGGCATTGCATGGGACCCGGAGGTCATACTGGAGGAACTGGGAATTGCGGGCAGCAGAAGGTCACGTGAAGAGAAGAATACAGGCAGAAATGAAGAAGAGAGAGTTGAAAAGAAAGGCAGACAGGAAAATGGAAAGGAAGACAGACAGGAAGACGGAAAGAAAGAGGGGATGACAGGGGGGAAGAAAGAGGAAGAGAAGAAAGGAAAGGAAAATGGTGTCGGGCGGAGAGAAGGAGGAACGGCAGAAGAAAAAGCACCGCGCAGGCTGTCAAAGAAGTACGAGGATGCAGAGGATTTTCAAAAGGTATTCGGCAAGCTTTCCTATGATCCTCAGAGCCTGGATACGCTGCAGGAGAGAACCGGCATGGAGCTCTCGCAGCTGACAAGAGTACTGGTGCAGCTGACCTTTTCCGGATATGTGCATGAGGCTCCGGCGGGGTATTACAGCAGAAGCTGAATTTTTCAGCGGGCGACACGGAGCTGTCCGCAGCATATTTACGCGAACAGTGAGCCGCAGCCGAATGCGAAGTATTCGTGTGCGGCGAGCGTCGCGATAGCGAGATAAAACTCGCGCAGCGTGTTTTATCTCGTTCAGCCTGCGGCTGACATATTCCGTTCGTTCTGACAGCGATTTACAAGGCATGAAAGACACCTGAAAGACAACTCGGGCTTGCACGGTCAAATTATTTGAGTTATAGTGCTAATCGTAGCGCTCATAAAGCGCCGGTAATGCTTATGGAGGTGTATACGTGCCAAATTATCTTGTGATTGTAGAGTCACCGACGAAAGTTAAGACTGTCAAAAAATTTCTCGGGAAGAATTATAATGTCCTGGCATCGAACGGTCATGTCAGGGATCTGCCGAAAAGCAGCCTTGGCATTGACGTGGAGCATGACTTTGAACCGAAATATATTACGATCCGGGGCAAGGGAGAACTGGTTGCTTCCCTCCGCAAGGCGGCAGACAAGGCAGATAAAGTCTACCTCGCGACAGACCCTGACCGCGAAGGAGAAGCGATCTCATGGCATCTGTCAAAGGCCCTTCGGTTGGATCCGAAGAAGATGCGCCGGATTACCTTTAATGAAATAACGAAAACAGCAGTCAAATCCTCTTTAAAGAATGCCAGGGATATCGACATGAATCTCGTGGATGAGCAGCAGGCGAGGCGGTGCCTTGACCGTATGGTAGGATATGAGATCAGTCCGCTGCTCTGGAAGAAAATCAAGCGGGGACTGTCTGCCGGCCGTGTGCAGTCTGTCGCGCTGCGGATCATAGCAGACCGTGAGGAGGAGATCAACGCATTTATCCCGAAGGAGTATTGGACGCTGGATGCGGATTTCAAGGTCAGCGGAGAGAAGAAACCTCTGACTGCTCATTTTTATGGAGACCAGCAGGGAAAGATTGAGATATCCTCTGAGGAACAGCTTCAGGGAATTCTGGATAGTCTGAAGGATGCGGATTATCATGTCAGTGAGCTGAAGACCTCTGAGAGAAGCCGGAAGGCACCGCTGCCCTTTACGACGAGTACGCTTCAGCAGGAAGCCTCAAAGACCTTGAACATGTCCACTTACAAGACGATGCAGATCGCCCAGCAGCTGTACGAGGGAATCGATCTGAAAAAGGGCGGTACGGTGGGATTGATCTCGTATCTGCGTACCGATTCCACCCGTATCTCGACAGAAGCGGATCAGGCGGCGAGAGAATATATCCGGGAGCAGTACGGGGAACAGTTCCTGTCGGACGGAAGCACGACGGAGAACAAGAACAAGCACGCACAGGATGCGCACGAGGCAATACGACCGACGGATATCACGAGGACGCCATCGTCTGTGAAGGAGTTCCTTTCCAGGGATCAGTTCCGTCTCTACCAGCTGATCTGGCGGAGATTTGCGGCAAGCCGGATGGCTTCTGCCCGTTACGAGACGAACACGGTGAAAATAACCGGTGGAAAGTATGTATTTCACGCGTCCTCGTCAAGGATTAAATTCGCCGGATTCATGACGGTGTACACACAGGACGATGACAAAAAGCTTGAGAATGATCATCTGAGCGGAATTACGAAGGAGAGCACGCTCTCTCTGATCAATTTCGACAGGGAACAGCATTTTACGCAGCCCCCGGCTCACTATACCGAGGCTTCTCTCGTCAAGACGCTGGAGGAGCTTGGAATCGGACGGCCGAGTACCTACGCTCCCACCATCACAACAATCATTGCACGCCATTATGTGACACGTGAGAAGAAGAACCTTTACATCACAGAGCTGGGAACAGCGGTAAATGATCTGATGAAGGAGGCGTTTCCGGGCATCGTGAATGTGGATTTTACCGCCAACATGGAACAGCTCCTGGACGCAATCGGAGATGGCACGATTGAGTGGAAAACGGTTGTGCGCAACTTCTGGCCGGATCTGGATGCCGCTGTGCAGAAGGCTGATAAAGAACTGGAGAAGGTGAAGATTGAGGATGAAGTAACCGATGTCATCTGCGAGAACTGCGGACGGCACATGGTGATCAAATATGGCCCGCACGGTAAGTTCCTTGCCTGTCCCGGTTTTCCTGAATGCCGCAATACAAAACCGTATCTGGAGAAGATCGGTGTGAAGTGCCCGAAATGCGGCGGAGAGGTTCTCCTGAAGAAGACCAGAAAGGGCCGGATCTATTACGGATGCGAGCATAATCCGGACTGCGACTTCATGACATGGCAGAAGCCATCGAATATCCGCTGCCCGAAATGTGGCGGCTATATGCTCGAAAAGGGAAGCCGGCTTGTGTGCGCAGACAAGGAATGCGGATACGTCATGCCGAGGCCAAAGCAGGAGGATCCGGATACCGCGAAGGCGGCGTCGGGAAAGCCTGAGGAGGCTGTGTCTGCTGCGGCAAGCCTTTGAAATGACGGAGTCAGAATGACTGATCTGTAAGGATTGAGTGGAACTGACTGAGCCGGAAGGAAAGCAAACGAAGGATATAGCGGTGAAACACCGATTTTAGTGAATGATTAAGTGATTCTGTCCTCCTGTGACTGGATTCTGACGCGGATTGTCAGATATCTTTGCAGAGAGGACAGTTTTTTTCGCCTGTTTTCGTAATCTTTTTTATGAGAATTTTTGCAGACACAGGATGCGGAATCGAAGTTTCGATGAATAAATATATATATTTCAAGGGAATGCCTTGGTGTTTTAGTACATGTTTCGTAATTTTCCGAAAAGCATTCTTGTGAATCTATACAAAAATGGTCGAACATTTCGACAAAATATATGAGTTGTTATTGATTTCAGAAAAAAGCTGTGCTACTATTCTTCTAGTTGAATAGTAGATTCTATTTATATGTTCAATTCTTTTTTGGTTTTATCCCGACGAAACAACATCTGCTGAATGATTTGTGTCTGTATTATATATGTTGTCGATATTGGTATGGAAACTTCTCATCGTACGAAAGGAGATTGTAATGAGCGTACAGCTGCTTGACAAAACAAGAAAGATCAACAAACTGCTTCACAACAACAATTCAACGAAGGTTGTCTTCAATGACATCTGCGATGTGCTGGTGGACTGCCTCCAGTCTAATATTCTCGTCATCAGCCGGAAGGGAAAGGTCCTCGGAGTGTCAACCTGCAGCGGCGTTGATGAGATCAGCGAGCTGATCACAGATGAGGTTGGAACGCACGTGGATCCTTTATTGAATGACCGTTTTCTGAATGTCCTTTCTACGCAGGAAAATGTCAATCTGAATACCCTCGGCTTCGAGGGCGAGAAGTACGAGAACTATACCGCAATTATTAACCCGATTGAGATTGCCGGTGAGAGACTCGGAACGGTCTTCATGTACCGGTATAAACCGCAGTATGATATCGATGACATCATTGTCAGTGAGTATGGGACTACAGTCGTCGGGCTCGAGATGATGCGTTCTGTAAATGAGGAAAATGTAGAGGAGAATCGCAAGATCCAGGTGGTGAAATCTGCGTTCAGCACACTGTCCTTCTCTGAACTGGAGGCGATTATCCATATCTTTGATGAACTCGATGGCACAGAGGGAATCCTTGTCGCAAGCAAAATCGCGGACCGCGTCGGAATCACACGATCTGTTATTGTCAACGCGCTTCGTAAATTTGAGAGCGCCGGCGTCATTGAATCAAGATCAAGCGGAATGAAAGGCACCTACATCAAGGTGCTGAACGATTATATATTCGACGAACTGGCTGAGATTAAAGAAAAGAGAACGCAGGAAAACGCCAAAAAGGCCAAGGCCTGATTGATTCGTCTGCCGGAGAGACGGAAGTCTGCATACGGCGTGAAGAGGCGGGACATATTCGGGAATAGCAGCTGGAAATGGACTTTACTAGATATAATCGGACGGAACAGGAACTCTCACGAAACAGGCCTCATTACATAATGAAAGAATACACGAAAAATACCGCGGCATACAGAGCCGCGGTATTTTTCGTGCAAGAATGATTTTGGTGAGGAAACAAACCGGGTTCTGTTTCGCTGAGATCAGGAAGCAGACCGGATCCTGTTTCGCTAAGATCAGGAAGCAGACCGGATCCTGTTTCGCTGAAATCGGGAAGCAGACCGGATCGTTTTTTGTTGAAATCGGATTTGAAATAAAAAACAGTAAATTAGTGAGAAAATAGGAGAAATATGAAGAAATAACGAGCAATAACGAGATACAGTGTTATAAAACCGATTTGCGAAATAGAGCTTTTGAAACTATTATTAATATCGTTGAGTAGCACTCAAAGGTAATGAGTGCTAATAAACATAAGAATTAGTGAAAGATTGAAATCCATATAAGGAGGCTGAAGATTATGAAGTTAGTTCCACTTGGTGACAGAGTTGTACTGAAACAGGTTGAAGCAGAGGAGAAGACAAAATCCGGTATTATTCTTACATCTGCAGCGCAGGAGAAGCCGCAGGAGGCAACTGTAATTGCGGTAGGACCAGGAACCGATAAAGTAAAGATGGAAGTAAAGCCGGGCGACAAGGTTATTTTTGCTCAGTATGCAGGAACTCATTTTAAGGCTGACGGCGAGGAATATATCGTATCAAAGCAGGAAGATATTCTCGCGATTATTGAGGATTAATACAGAAACCGATCATCAGGAATACTGAAGTCTGAGACGACAGCCGGTTATTAGGAATACTGAAGTCTGAGATGACAGCCGGTTATCGGATGACTGACGACGGATACGAAAATCGGCTGTGAAACAGATAATGATGTGGAATTATACTTGAATGGGTGTCTGTCGGAAACAGGAAATTAAAAATACTGGACAGACAGATAGAGAACAGAAATATACAGGAGGAATATACAATGGCTAAGGAAATTAAATACGGCGCAGATGCCAGAACCGCTCTTCAGGCTGGCGTAGATAAGCTTGCAAATACAGTTAAGGTGACTCTGGGACCGAAGGGACGTAATGTTGTTCTGGATAAGTCCTATGGCGCACCGACCATTACAAATGATGGCGTTACGATCGCTAAGGAAATCGAGCTTGAGGATGGTTTTGAAAACATGGGCGCTCAGCTTATTCGTGAGGTTGCGTCCAAGACAAATGATGTCGCCGGAGATGGTACCACAACCGCTACCGTACTTGCGCAGGCAATGGTAAATGAGGGAATGAAGAACCTGGCTGCAGGCGCTAACCCGATCGTTCTCAGAAAAGGCATGAAGAAGGCTACAGACAAGACGGTAGACCTGATCAAGGAGATGAGCGAGAAGGTTACCAGCAAAAAGCAGATTGCGAGAGTAGCCGCTGTTTCATCCGGAGATGAAGCCGTTGGCAATATGGTTGCAGATGCGATGGAGTCCGTAACAAATGACGGCGTTATCACCATCGAGGAATCCAAGACAATGCAGACAGAGCTTGACCTTGTAAAAGGTATGCAGTTCGACAGAGGATATGTTTCCGCATATCTTGCAACAGACATGGAGAAAATGGAGGCAGATCTGGACAGCCCGTATATCCTGATCACAGACAAGAAGATCGGCAACATTCAGGATATCCTTCCGCTTCTTGAGAAAATCGTTCAGTCCAGCGCAAGCCTTCTGATCATCGCTGAGGATGTTGAGGGCGAGGCGCTGTCCACATTGATTGTCAACAAGCTCCGTGGAACCTTCAAGGTATGTGCGGTGAAGGCACCGGGCTATGGCGACAGAAGAAAAGAGATGCTTCAGGATATCGCAATCCTGACCGGCGGACAGGTTATCTCCTCTGACCTCGGCATCGAGCTCAAGGATGCTACCATGGATATGCTCGGCAAGGCAAAAACTGTTCAGGTTAAGAAGGAAACCACAACTATTGTCGACGGCGCTGGCGACAAGGAAGCAATCAAGAACCGTATTGCTCAGATTAAGGCTCAGATTGCCGAGACAAAATCTGATTTCGACCGCGAGAAGCTTCAGGAGAGGCTTGCAAAGCTGGCTGGCGGCGTAGCGGTTATTCGTGTCGGTGCTGCTACTGAGACTGAGATGAAGGAAGCAAAGCTCCGCATGGAGGATGCTCTGAACGCTACAAGAGCAGCTGTGGAAGAGGGCGTTATCGCCGGAGGCGGTTCTGCTTATGTACACGCATCCAAGGAACTGGCAAAGTTTGTTGATACCCTTGAGGGCGATGAGAAGACAGGCGCAAAGATTGTCATGAAGGCACTTGAAGCACCTCTGGCAACAATTGCTGCAAACGCAGGACTTGAGGGCGCAGTGATCATCGACAAGGTAAGAGAGTCCAAGGTAGGCGTTGGATTTGATGCTTACAATGAAGAGTATGTAGATATGATCGAGGCAGGTATCCTGGATCCGGCTAAGGTTACTAGAAGCGCTCTGCAGAACGCTACATCCGTTGCATCGTCTCTGCTTACTACTGAGGCTGCTGTATCTACAATTAAAGAGCCGGCTCCGGCTGCTCCGGCAGGCGGAAATCCGGGAATGGGCATGATGTAATCCTGTCCACCGGAATCTGAATAACGGGATGATATAAATGAAAAATGCCGCCGCACGTTTCGCGTAAACGAAAGTGCGGCGGTTTTTTTACGCGAACAGTGAGCCGCAGCCGAATGCGAAGTATTCGTGTGCGGCGAGCGTCGCGATAGCGAGATAAAACTCGCGCAGCGTGTTTTATCTCGCTATGACGAGGGGGAAAATCACCCCCTCGTGTTCGATCGGGTTATTGGCTTTTTTTCGCGTTATTTCTGCGTATTCTTCAGATAGTTATTGACCATCATGGCAATTTTAAAGGTCATCGCCTCATCAAAACGACGGATATCGAGGCCGGTCGTTTTCTGGAGTTTTTCAATGCGGTACACAAGGGTGTTGCGGTGGATATAGAGCTGACGCGCAGTCTCCGAGATGTTAAGGTTATTGTCAAAGAACTGCCGGATTGTTGTCAGGGTTTCTTCATCAAGCTCTGCAAAAACATCATGATCAAAGGTTTCGCGAAGAAACAGCTCGCAGAGGGAGTGAGGAAGCTGGAAGATCAGCCGTCCGATGCCGAGATTGCCATAGGAGATCACATGAAGATCCGGGTAGAAGATTCGTCCCACATCGATAGCAAGCTGTGCCTCCTTATAGGACTGCGACAGGTGATCGAGGAGGTTGGTGGGAAGGCCGTAGGCTACCCTTACCTGAATCATCGCCTCGGCGTTCAGCATGTCAGAGAGCGTATGTGCGGTCTTTGCGGCGTCATCCGGACCTGTGATTTCGGAAACGACTGCTATATGGGTGGCATCGACAATGGTCAGGAATTCGTTGCCGGTGGAGGCGTACATGGCCTTCAGCGTCTGGAGGGCAAGATCCGTGTCCTTCTCGCTTGTCTCAGTCAGATATACAATCCGGTTCACATCTTCGCGGATTTTCAGCTTTTTTGCCTCGGAATGAATATCAGGGGCAAGCAGATTATCAAGAAGAACATTCTGTATGAAGTGATTTCTATCCATCCGCTCATGCGAAAAAGAAAGAAGATTCTGTAATTCGCTGACCGCGATTCTGCCGGTGATTTCCGGGCTCTGCCCTCCCGCCGCAGCAAGATAGTACACGGGCATATCATCGTCATAGACCTTCAGGTAGGTGGTGCCGCCGATTGTCATGCTGTCTGCGGCTGAACGGATCAGTTCACGGACGGAAGTGTCCTCCTCTTCACCGGCAGCTGTATCTCCGGTGATTCTGCTTCCGTTTTTGCCATAAAGTGTGAGTTCGGTTCCGGTAATATCTTGAAGCTGCTGTATGGCTTTGCTTAAAATTCTACTGTTAATCATAAAGACCCCTTCTCGTGAAATGCAATCCTTTGAGATTCTATTTAAGTGATTCTATTTAAAATTTTATTGAAGATTCTATGATCCGTTCTATTCTCAGATTCGCTTGAATTTTATTATGACGGTTTATCAAATCCTGTTCATTGCCTCCGGTTTCGCACAGAGCTTCAGAGACCGGAAGACTTCTGTATACTGTTTATTTTAGAATAATAACTTTTTCGAATCAAGTAGATGAACGGTATGTCAGACAGAAAAAATCGCTGCAGCTGCAAAAGAAAGCACTCCGCAGATTCACCTCTGCGGAGTGCTCTTGTGTCAGATATTCTGATCAGTAATATGGAATCAATGAACGATGGCAAGTTCGGTCTCTTTGTCGAATACATGAAGCTTTTCCATGTCGATCGCAAATTTAACCTCAGAACCTGTTCTCGCCGGTGTCTTCGGATTTACACGAGCCGTCATAGCTGTGTTGTCATAATCGAAGTACAGGAATACTTCCGCGCCGAGAAGCTCATATACGTTGATCTTTGCGGAGAATACCTCACCCGGATTCTTTGCGATGACTTCCGGATCGTCAGACAGATGCTCAGGACGGATACCTGCAACAACGGTCTTTCCTACGTAGCCTTTCTCCTTGAGGACTTTGCCCTTCTTCTCCGGAAGAGTAAATCTCTGACCTGCGAAATTCAGCTGGATAGTTCCGGCCTTCTCCTCGACAACTGCATCAAGGAAGTTCATCTGCGGAGAACCGATGAATCCGGCAACAAAGAGATTGCAAGGCTCATCGTAAAGAACCTGAGGAGTATCAACCTGCTGAACGACGCCTTCCTTCATAACAACGATTCTGGTACCAAGGGTCATAGCCTCGGTCTGGTCATGAGTTACATAGATGATGGTTGCGCCCAGTCTGTCGTGCAGCTTTGCAATCTCGGTTCTCATCTGAACACGGAGCTTTGCATCCAGGTTGGAGAGCGGCTCATCCATCAGGAAGACACGGGGATTACGAACGATAGCACGTCCCATGGCTACACGCTGTCTCTGACCACCGGACAGAGCCTTCGGCTTACGGTCCAGCAGATGCTCCAGATCAAGGATCTTGGCTGCGTCTCTGACCTTCTTGTCGATCTCATCCTTCGGAACCTTACGAAGCTTAAGTCCGAAAGCCATGTTGTCGTAAACGGTCATATGCGGATACAGAGCATAGTTCTGGAAAACCATGGCGATATCGCGGTCCTTCGGATCTACATCGTTCATGACCTTGTCGCCGATTTTCAATGTGCCGGAGGTGATGTCCTCAAGGCCGGCGATCATACGAAGGGTAGTGGATTTTCCGCATCCAGAAGGTCCTACAAAAATGATGAACTCCTTATCTGCGATATCAAGATTGAAATCCTTAACAGCTTCAAAGCCGTTGGGATACTTTTTTCCGATGTGCTCCAGACTCAAACTAGACATTGTCCTGTCCTCCTTAAATAAAATGAATCTCTGAATTTCTGATAATAAGGATTGCTGTTCTGCGGTGCGCGGCTGCTGTTCAGAGAAAACTCTGCGAGACGTCTGTCGCTGTCCGGAGAGACAACAAAATGTGAACGGTTTTTATTTACGATCAGTAGTATACGTGAAAGGCTTTTTTTTTGCTACGGTATTGTCAACAATTATTTGGGGCAGGTTTCGTCGTATTGGGTATTGAATTGACGGAACCTTCGTCAGAGTGACGAGAATACATGCACTTTCTTGTGCAATTTATCAATAAGGACCGATGACGCTAGAAATTATGAAGGATGGGGAAATCAGAATCCGCAGATGTCAGGGGATATGGTATAATAAAAAACATCTGTGTATCAGAAACTTGAGATACGAAATATTACGAAAACTTAACGAATTTGAAACATATTCATCCGATTTTTAGATAGTATTTCCGATATAATTATTGTTTGGGTAAACGTGAAGGGGAAGGAGAACGAAGAGGTTATGAATTTACGCGGAAACGGGAGATTCCGTTCCAGACGTTTTGTGATTGTGGCAGTCATTGCCATCGGCATTGTGGCTGCGATTATTGCGGCAGCAGCCGGCGGTGGACGCAGTAAGAAAACCGCAGAGATCAAAGAGGGAGTGGCGTTTCTGAAAGCGCAGGAAAGCAAGGACCCGAAAACGGTGGAGCAGATTCTGACCGAGCAGAAGAAGGCGAAAATGCAGGCGGAACGTGCCGAGATGCAGAAGAAGCTGGAGGATGGAACCATCGATGTGTGGAGTCTGTTCGGAGATTCCGTGATTATGGGGGATTCCAGAGCGGTCGGCTTCTACACCTTTGAGTTTCTTCCCCAGTCCCGCGTTCTGGCGGATGCCGGAAATACCATTGCCAATATTAAAGATCATGAGGATGAGCTGGTGCAGCTGAACCCGGCGAATCTGTTCCTCTGCTATGGCCTGAATGATATTTCTATCGGACTCTGGAGCACAAAGGAAGACTATGTAAAGGATTACGCTTCGATACTGGATGAGCTGCATAAGAAGCTGCCGAATACGTCCATTTTTGTCAATTCCACCATTCCGGCACAACAGCCCGCAATTGATTCTACCCCAGCGTGGGGTAATATTCCGGAATGGAGTGACGCAGTCCACCAGATGGTAAAGGAAAAAGGATTCGGCTGGGTTGATGTCGATGGTCTGGTGAGTGAGCATCAGGATTTGTATGATCCGGATTCAATTCATGTCCAGCGGGATTTTTATCCGCTGTGGGCGACACAGATGATGCTGAGTGTCTATGATGATCAGCAGGCGCAGGGAGACGGATCGGAGGATGTGGTATCTTCCTCGGATGACGATGCAGCGGTTTCGTCAGAGAGTATCGTCTCTGCGTCTTCAGAGAATGTAGCTTCTTCTTCGGGGAAAAGCAGCAGTACTTCTTCGTGAAGCCGGAAAAACAGCCTGGCGGAACGTAGACGGTTGTGGTGCAGGTAGTTCTGGTTCTTACAGCCCTGATCTCGGCTCAGCTGACTTTACAAAATGCATTCAGACAGGAAATTCCGATATGGGATTCATATAAGGGATTCAGTATAGAAGATAAGGGATTCAGTATAGGTATGAAGACAAAAAGTATAAGGCTGACAGCTCTGGAAATTGTCAAATGGATTCTTGTGGTATTGATCGTTGTATTTCTGGTTCACAGCTTTACGGGAAACCGGATCAGCAAGGCTGATTTTGATACGGTGTGGGATGCGGTGACAGCGGATGCGGATATGTCTAAGATGCAGGAGGGATCCAACCAGATGATCCGCCGGCTGTACGGACTGGATCCGGCCCGGTTTGACGGCATACGGCTTTATTATCCAAAGACAAACATGGGAGCGGAGGAAATTCTCCTGGTCAGGCTGAAGGATACGGGCGATCAGGAAATGGTGCGGAGCGCTATGGAGTCCAGAAAAAAGACACAGATGAACAATTTTAACGGCTACGGAACGTATCAATATGCCATGCTTGAGAAAAGCATCATTTCTATCCGGGGAAATTACGCACTGTTTGTTTCTGCGGATAAGGCGGGAGAGATCGGGCAGGAATTTGAGAACGCTCTGTAAGGGGGAGACCGTGATATGACATTCAGCACACTAAGTTTTATTTTCTTATTCCTGCCGGTTTCGCTTCTTGTATATCATCTGATACCGGCAGAGAAAAGTATCTGGCGCAAGGCAGCGCTTCTGATTTTCAGCGTTCTGTTTTATGTGTGGGGAGATGCTCCGAGCGTTTTGGTTCTCGTGATATCGGTGCTGTTCAATTATATCTCTGGACAGCAGATCCGAATGCTGTCCGCGGATGCAGGGAACGGGCTGCGGCGTAAGGTGACTGTCATTGTCGCGGTAGTTGTGGATGTCGCGGTACTGGGCATTTTCAAGTACAGCAGGCTTGCTCTTCCCGTGGGAATGTCTTTCTATACTTTTTCTGCGCTCTCGTATGTTTTCGACATTTATTACGGAAGGGTAGAGGATGACGGGAACGTCCTGAATGAGATGCTTTATATCCTGTTCTTCCCTAAGCTCATCTCTGGTCCGATTATGCAGTACAAGGATTTCCGGGAACAGCTTGTGCAGAAAACGGCAAAAAACAGATATTTTACATCCGGTATGCATCTGTTTATCATCGGCCTGTTTAAGAAGGTGCTGATTGCTGACAATCTGAGCACCGCTTTTCATCAGATCAGCAGTCTGAGTCAGATGGCCGGCCTGACGGCATGGCTGGGCATGATTTTCTATTCTCTGGAGCTTTACTTTGACTTCAGCGGATATTCCGATATGGCGATCGGCCTTGCAGGGATGTTCGGCTTTCGGATAGAGAAGAACTTCAATTATCCATATCTGTCAGACGGAGTGACGGATTTCTGGAGAAGATGGCATATATCGCTTGGCGCCTGGTTTCGCGATTACGTCTATATTCCGATGGGAGGAAACCGCTGTTCCCGTGAGAAACAGTTCCGCAATCTCGCGGTTGTCTGGATTCTGACCGGACTCTGGCATGGAAATACTCTGAATTTCCTCTTCTGGGGTATTTACCACGGCTTCTTTGTCATTCTGGAAAAATTTGCGATCGGCCAGAAACGGCTTCTGATCCCGAAGTGGCTTCGAATTCTTCTGACCGATCTGATTGCCTTCGTTGGGTGGATTTTTTTCTTCACTCCGTCGATCGGAGGGGCGTTCCACTATCTCGGACAGATGTTCGGAGCGGACGGGCTCGGTTTTGCAAATGGAGCCAGTGCCTATTACCTGACGAGCAATCTGGTTCTGCTGATCCTTGCGTTGATCTGCTGCGGCCCGCTTCTGACAAGGCTTCATGACACTCTGGTATACAGGGGCAGAAAAAACATGATCTATCTGTCGGCTGCGCTTCATGTGGTGCTGCTGATTTTCTGCGTGGCAAATATGGTCGGGTCCACATATTCTACATTCCTGTATTTCAGGTTCTGAAAGGTGAAGATAATGACGGATTACAGTGATAATAACAATAAGAAAGGTAACTCGTCGCCGATCTATCTGGATGATCTGCCACTGCGTATGAAGACCAGGCCGGACAGTTCGAAACGAACTTCCGGAAGAGCGGAGGAGGAAAGAAGCAGGATGTCAGCCGGAGCGGCGGAGAGACACGGAAACGCGGCAGGCGGCGGAAGAAGCAGGACGTCAGCGGGAGCGGCGGAGAGGCGCGGAAACGCGGCAGGCGGCAGAGGAAGCAGGGCATCAGCCGGAGCATCGGAGAGGCGCGGAAACGCGGCAGACGGCGGAAGAAGCAGGACGTCAGCCGGAGCGGCGGAGAGGCGCGGAAATGCGGCAGACGGCGGAAGAAGCAGGACGTCAGCCGGAGCGGCGGAGAGGCGCGGAAACGCGGCTGGCGGCAGGAAAAGCAGATATCGCGAGGCACTAAGGAAAGTTCCCGGTCTTGTGCCGAAGAAACCAAAATTGCGGAAAGGGAAGAAAAAAGCATATTTCTACGATCTGCTCACCCGGATTTTTCTCGGAGCTGTCGCGGTTATTTTTGTCGTGAATCTGATCGTGCCGAGCAGAGAGTTTTCACCGGACGAGAACAGAAACCTTGCTCAGCTGCCGAAAATTTCGGCGGCATCCCTCGCTAACGGCGATTTCTTCCGTGACTTCAACAGCTATGAATCGGATCAATTTGTCGGCCGGGATATATGGATGAATATCCGTTCTCTGGGTACGATGATTCTGGGAAACCGGGAATCTGAGAATGTGTATTTCGGAAAAGACGGATATCTTCTGTCGAAGCCGGTCGTGCCGGACCAGAAAACAGTTAACGCGACAGAAACTGCCATCAATGATTTTTCCGGAAGACACAGTGATCTGAACATGAACCTTCTGATGATTCCGGATGCGGCAAGCATACTCACGGACAAGCTTCCCCGGAATGCTCCGGCAGAGGATCAGATCTCAGATATCCGCGGATTTGAGAATAGCCTGGACAGCAAAATACAGAGCATTGACGCCATCGGTGTGATGCAGAAGAATAAGGATCAGAAGATCTACTATAAGACAGACCATCACTGGACCAGCCTGGGTGCTTATGAAGTCTTTCTGGGCGCCGCAAATCAGCTCGGGATTGACACACCGATCACAGATAACACGATTTACACGGTGTCGGATTCCTTCCAGGGCACTCTGGCGTCGAGAAGCGGGCGTCACATTTCGCGGGATTCAATTGAAATCTATCAGCCCGACGGAACAGATGTGGAGTATTACGTGACCTATCCTGACACGGGCGAGAAGAGCACATCCATGTTTATGAGTGACAAGCTGAAGGAAAAGGATCAGTATCAGGTGTTCTTCGGCGGAAATCATCCTGTGGTAGAGATTCGGACGACCGCCAACAATGGAAGAAATCTGCTGGTATTCAAGGACTCCTATGCGAACAGCTTCATGCAGTTTCTGTATCCGTATTTTCAGAGCATTATCATGGTGGACCCGAGATATTATTACGACGATATCGAGACTGCCATTACCTCTTACGGAATCACAGATGTGCTGTTCCTCTATAGCGCAGACACTCTGCTGGCGGACACAAATCTTGCGGACACCTTAAATGCTTCTTCTGTATCTGACAGTGGAGCGGAAAATGGGGGCAGTGGAACGGAAAGTGTGAACAGTTCCTCCGTGTCTTCATCCTCCTCTGAGACAGTCGGCAGCTCTTCCGCGGATCGTTTGCTGACCAGTACTTCTTCCAGCGAGGGAGACAATTCCGGTTCTGAAAATACCGTCAGCGCTTTTTCATCACAGAATACAGGGAGTGCTCCGGGCGCAGCCGGGTGAATCCGTGCTGACATTTATTTACGCGAACAGTGAGCCGCAGCCGAATGCGAAGTATTCGTGTGCGGCGAGCGTCGCGATAGCGAGATAAAACTCGCGCAGCGTGTTTTATCTCGTTTACGCGAACAGTGAGCCGCAGCCGAATGCGAAGTATTCGTGTGCGGCGAGCGTCGCGATAGCGGGATAAAACTCGCGCAGCGTGTTTTATCTCGCTTCAAAAAATGCTATGATAATGGCATCTGAGAATTCCAAAGTGACAGGAGAAAAGGTATGAGTGATTTATTTAAGGAAAAACTGATTTCCGTACAGCCAACCATGAAGAACCGGTTCATTAAGGTTTTCTTTGTGTTGCTTACGATCCTGATGTTCGTTTCCGGAATTATGGTGCATCCTGCGTTTCTGCTTGCGGGATTTGGTATGATTCTGCTCGATATCTGGCTGATTCCCAGACAGAGCGTAGAATATGAGTACTCCTATGTAAACGGAGTGCTGGATATTGACAGGATTTTTTCCAAACAGTCGAGGAAGAAGGGCGCTTCCTATGACTTGAGTGAAGCAGAGGTTATCGCTCCGGTGGGGTCGGATCATCTCTCCGGTTTTAAAAATGTGAAGGTGGTTGATTATACATCGGGTACGCCGGAGGACGAGAAAAATGCCTGGGCGTTTGTGATCTCCTCAAATCAGGAAAGACAGAAGGTTCTTATATCGCCGAGTGAAGACATGCTTAAGGATATGCGGATGCGGGCTCCGAGCCGTTTCTTCACAAATTGAGCGAACAGGCTGCTTGCCCGGACCGGGACAGGTCCGGCGTGGCAGCCTTTTTTATCCGCACAGGGCATTGACTTTCAGTGTGCGGTTTGCTAAACTTTTTTCAAATTATTCAGAACATGTGCAGACGGCAGACATATGATTGCGATTTTCTCATGCATATCTAAGATTTCGTTTCGTCACAGACTTCTGCTCTTTGCAGGGCTCTGATCTGTATAGTTATTTTATTCACATTAACAGTCAGATAGAAGAAAGGAAGAACGTTTATGGGACAGATTATCGGAGAGGGTATTACATTTGATGATGTGCTTTTAGTACCGCAGTATTCAACGGTTACACCGAATATGGTGGATTTGAGCACATATCTGACAAAGAAGATCAAATTGAATATCCCGATGATGAGCGCAGGTATGGATACGGTTACCGAGCATCGCATGGCGATTGCGATGGCCAGACAGGGCGGTATCGGAATCATCCATAAGAACATGACAATCGAACAGCAGGCAGACGAGGTCGATAAGGTAAAACGTTCGGAAAACGGTGTCATTACAGATCCCTTCTATCTTTCCCCGGAGGATACGCTGGCGGATGCCAACGCGCTTATGGCGAAGTACCGCATCTCGGGTGTGCCGATCACGGTCGGCAAGAAGCTTGTCGGAATCATTACAAACCGTGACCTTCTGTTTGAAACTGATTTCAGCAAGAAGATCAAGGAATCGATGACTTCAGAAAATCTGATTACGGCAAAAGAGGGTGTTACGCTTGAAGAGGCGAAGAGTCTTCTGGCCAAGGCACGGAAGGAAAAACTCCCGATCGTCGATGATGAGGGAAATCTGAAGGGCCTGATCACAATCAAGGATATCGAGAAGCAGATTAAATATCCGAATGCCGCAAAGGATGCATACGGACGTCTTCTGTGCGGAGCTGCCATCGGCATTACCGATGATGTCCTGGAGCGGGTGGATGCGCTGGTCAAGGCACATGTGGACTGCGTGGTCATCGACTCCGCACATGGCCATTCCGCGAATATCTTCAAATGTCTTCGGATGGTTAAAAGCGCATATCCGGATCTTCAGGTTATTGCAGGAAATGTTGCGACAGCGGAGGCCACACATGATCTGATCGAAGCTGGCGCGGACTGCGTCAAGGTAGGAATCGGACCTGGTTCGATCTGTACCACCCGTGTCGTGGCAGGCATCGGTGTTCCGCAGGTTACTGCGATCATGAACTGCTATGAAGAGGCAAAGAAAACCGGCACACCGATCATCGCGGACGGCGGTATCCAGTTCTCCGGAGATATTGTGAAGGCGATTGCTGCCGGTGGTAATGTCTGCATGATGGGAAGTATGTTCGCCGGATGTGACGAGGCTCCGGGCGAATTTGAGCTGTTCCAGGGAAGAAAGTACAAGGTATACCGCGGCATGGGATCCATGGGAGCGATGTCTCAGGCACACGGCAGCGCTGATCGTTATTTCCAGGCGGGCGCGAAGAAGCTCGTGCCGGAAGGCGTAGAGGGCCGTGTGGCATACAGGGGTTCTGTGGAGGATACGATTTTCCAGATGATCGGAGGCCTTCGCTCGGGTATGGGCTACTGCGGAGCGGCAGATATTCCGACACTGCAGAAAACCGGAAAGTTCATCAAGATTTCTTCCGCGGCACTCAAGGAGTCGCATCCTCATGACATTCATATCACAAAGGAGGCTCCGAACTACAGCATCGATAACTGATTCTGAAAGTGAACGGGCCAAATGCACAGCGATCTGTGTCCGTCGTTACGGGCGTGGACGTCTGTGATCATCTGGTCCGGATGGATAATGGACAGCAGAATGGCGCAGAAATGTGGTTCTGCTGTTTTTTTATACAAAGGATCAGTGTTTCAGGAAAATAGAATTCAAGGGAGGCCTATATGAAAGCAGACAGCAGGAAGATGCTCGACAGATTATGTCTGGCAATGATCGATTATGACCGGAGGGATCCAATGCGGATTCAGCATCTGATCAAGGTGCATGCTTTCTCGGCAATGATCGGGCGGGGCGAAGGTCTCGATGAGAAGACGCAGCTGATTCTTGAGGCTGCCGCTTATGTTCATGATATCGGAATTCACAGGGCGGAGATCCTGTGCGGAAAGAGCGATGGAAAACTGCAGGAGAAGTACGGACCGGCCGAGGCGAAGCCTATTCTGGAGAAGATCGGGTTTGAAAAGGATGAGATTGACAGGATCTGCTATCTGATCGGTCATCATCACACCTATAAAGACATTGACGGAATGGATTACCAGATTCTTGTTGAGGCAGATTTTCTGGTGAATCTGTACGAGGATCATTCTTCCGTTGCCGGAATCCAGAGCGCGTACAGCAAAATATTCCGGACAGAATGCGGCAAGAAGATCTTTCGGGAGATGTATCTGGATGCGGGAGATCCGGAATACGAGAAATGGCTTCAGTCGAAGGAACAGGCGGCAGACGCGGAATAAGTAATGAAAAGACCCATATCCGGACGATATCGTCGAAGGATATGGGCCTTTTTTACGCGAGCGTCGCGATAGCGAGATAAAACTCGCGCAGCGTGTTTTATCTCGTTGTCAGAGCAGAGAATAACCGAAGCTGTTGACGAGAGCGTCGATCGGAACCTTCTTTTTGCAGAGCGGACATTCACTGGTCTTGTAGGATTCGTATTCGGGAACGTCGGACGCATGGAAGGCTGCCGCGACCTTGATTCCCTTGACCTCATCCACTGCGCTGAAGATGGCACATGCGCCGCTGACGGTTGCGCCATAATAGCGGACACTCTCGAGAATCGTTGCCAGCGAACGGCCTGTTGTGATGGAGCCCAGGAGAAGCAGCACGTGCTTGCCGCGGAGCGCAATCTGCATGTTGTCGCGGAAAATGATCTGTCCTGATGCGATGTATTCGGGGGAGACAACATAGATGGTCTTGTGTGCGTTGATAGAGAGAATTCCGGATTTTGTAAGCTCTTCCGCGAGGTATGTGCCGATAACCTCCATGCCATCCATGCAGATGATTGTATCAACCTGCGTATCAACGGAGTAGTGCATGGCAAGAAGAGATGCGACGTTGTGCGCCTCGCTGCAACGGGTCTTCATGGTTGTGATATCGAAGAAACAGTTGATATGGGAGTGTGAGGTCGCAAAATGACCCCGGATCACCTTCAAGGATACATTCGAATTCATAACCGCCGGTATTTTGACATAGTTTTTGTCCATATTGTGCTCCTTTCCTCTTACAGCCGCCGGATATCAGCTTTCTGTATTCTGCGAATCTTTCTCTATAAGCTGAGGATTCATACAACGATTATACCATAGATAATACTAAAGTTGCACAAAAAAAACAGAAAAAACGAAGGATTAATGTTAAATATGCCTTCCCGCCTGCGAATATTACGGAAAAAGGGACTGCCATATGAGCGGCAGTCCCCATTGGATGAATCTGCTATTTATTTGCAGTGATTCATTTATTTTTATTCTGCTTCTTGACATCTTCCATCATGAGGGCGCGTACCTTCAGCGGCAGTCCGAAGAGATTGATAAATCCGCTTGCATCACTGTGATCATAAAGATCTCCGGTGGTGAAGGACGCCAGGGAGGAGTTGTAGAGGCTGTACGGAGAAGTCGTTCCGTTGCGGATGATGTTGCCCTTGTAGAGCTTAAGCTTTACTTCGCCGGTTACGACATTCTGGGTAGACTCAACAAATGCGCTGATGGCTTCGCGAAGAGGAGTAAACCATTTTCCTTCGTAAACAATCTGTGCCAGCTGGCTTCCGAGCTTTTTCTTTGTCTCCATGGTTTCACGGTCAAGCACGAGCTCCTCAAGCTGATCGTGAGCGGCCATCAGGATTGTTCCGCCCGGGGTTTCATAGACGCCGCGGGATTTCATTCCGACGACACGGTTCTCCACGATATCGATGATGCCGATTCCATTTGCGCCGCCAAGTTTATTCAGTTCTTCGATGATCTCGGCTACTTTCATTTCCTTGCCGTTCAGCGCCTTCGGGACACCCTTTTCAAAGGTAAGGGTAAGGTCGGTGACCTTGTCTGGTGCTTTTTCGGGAGTAACACTCAGGACCAGAAGTTTATCATAGTTCGGTGCCTGTGAAGGATCTTCCAGCTCAAGACCTTCGTGACTGATATGCCACAGATTCCGGTCACGGCTGTAGCCCTTGCCCATGGAGAAAGGAAGGTCGATGCCGTGGTCCTTGCAGTACTGGATTTCATCTTCACGGGACTGCATGGTCCATACGTCGGTCATGCGCCAGGGGGCAATGATCTTAATTGTGGGATCAAGGGCTTTGATGCCGAGCTCAAAACGGATCTGATCATTACCCTTTCCGGTTGCTCCATGGCAGATGGCGGTTGCGCCTTCCTTGTGCGCTACTTCAACAAGCTTTTTCGCGATCAGCGGGCGTGCCATAGAGGTACCGAGAAGATAGCTGTGCTCATAGACCGCACCTGCCTTGACACAGGGCATGATGTAATCCTCTGCAAATTCGTCGATGACATCGATGATGTAGAGCTTGGAAGCTCCGGAGCTCAGCGCTCTTTCGTTCAGATTGTCATCGGTCAGCTCTTCTTCCTGTCCGCAGTTGATGCAGCAGCAGATGATCTCATATCCGAAGTTCTCCTTCAGCCAGGGAATCAGCGCTGTGGTATCCAGACCGCCGGAATATGCAAGAACAACCTTTTCACTCATGGGAAATTTCCTCCTTTATATATATCAAATATGAAATTACCGATTTTATCGGATGCAGCCGGTATGCCGGTTGTACAGAAGCGGAAGGGCCTGTACATGGACCGGAACACGGAACATTCTCATTATACCGGGTCGCCGGGGACGGAACAAGCATTTTCTCGTGTATAAGTCCCCGCGTCACTTCGCTGCTTCGCAGCTTTCGTGCCGCTAACAGGTGACCGACTTCGTCGGTCTGTCGCGGCGTTCGCCCCACCGCTTCACACTTTGCGTGAGCGGATGTGGCTCACTGCCCGCGCACATTCGCATTCTCGCGGCGCTTCGCACCGCTTCATGCTCATACCTGTTGTCGTCGCTAATGTTCTTGCTCACTGGTGAGCAAGCTCCCCGTGAGCCAAGAACATTGCGACTGGACTTATTGAAGTTGAAGTGTATCGTGTATAAGCTACGGATTGCTCCGTGCTTCGCACTCTCGCAATCCTACAGGCATGAGCGTTTTCGCCGTGTTTCACACGGCTTCACGCTCATACCTGTTGCCTTCGAAATCGCATACAGTCTCTTACGCGCGCTTCGCGTGCGACGAGCCTGTTTGCGTTTCGAAGAGCTTATACACGAATATACATCACTTGTGTATGATATGCAAGAGCTAAATGCATTAAGTTGAAATAATATGCATAAATTTAAAATTTAATGCATAATTATGCATAATTCGCTCTTTACATATCCGAAAAAGAAGTTTATTCTTAACAGAGAATCGACAAGGAGGAGGTTTTATATGAAGATCGGACATGATGGTGTTACAGCCGCTATGGGATTTAAGGCTGCGGGCGGACACACTGGCATTAAAAAGGGAAATACAAAGGATATGGCGATGATTTACAGTATTGTGCCCTGTGTTGTTGCGGGTACTTTTACGACGAATCTTGTCAAGGCGGCTCCGGTGAAATGGGATCAGCATGTGGTGCATGACAGCAAGAGCGCGCAGGCGGTTGTGATCAACAGCGGAATCGCAAACGCGGCTACGGGTGCACAGGGCTATGAGGCCTGTCGGAAAACGGCTGAGGCAGCATCAAGAGAGCTTGATATTCCTGTGGACTCGGTGCTGATCGGTTCGACCGGAGTGATCGGAGCGCAGATCCCGGTAGATGTCATTGAAAAGGGAATCCATCTTCTTGCTCCGATGCTGGACAATTCCCGGGAAGCGGCTTCTATTGCGGCACAGTCCATCATGACCACGGATACGCATCCGAAGGAGGTATCGGTGCAGATCGAACTGGGCGGAAAAACAGTGACCATCGGTGGAATGTGCAAGGGCGCAGGCATGATTCATCCAAATATGTGCACGATGCTTTCTTTTCTCACCACGGATGCGGTGATTTCCGGGACGATGCTTCAGGAAGCGCTGTCAACGGTGGTGAAGGATACTTACAATATGATTTCGGTTGATGGAGACACCTCCACGAACGACACCTGCGTGATCATGGCGAACGGTCTTGCCGGGAATCCGGATATTACCTCCCGTGGAGAGGATTATGATAAATTCGTCGAGGCGCTTTTTGCGGTGAACCGTGAACTTGCGAAGATGATTGCGGGCGACGGAGAGGGAGCAACCAGACTTTTCGAAGTAAAGGTTGTGCACGCAAAGACGAAGGATCAGGCTGTAACATTGGCGAAATCGATTGTTACATCAAACCTTACGAAGGCGGCAATCTACGGAAGAGATGCGAACTGGGGCAGAATCCTCTGCGCAATGGGATATTCGGGTGCAAAATTTGATCCGGAGAATGTGGATCTTTATTTTGAAAGCAAAGCCGGTAGGATTAAAATCGTAGAGAACAGCGTTTCGACGGGCTACAGCGAGGATGAGGCGACAAAGATCCTCTCTGAGGATGCGGTAACGTGTATTGCAGACGTCAAGATGGGAAGCGAGGAGGCGACAGCCTGGGGCTGTGACCTCACCTATGATTATATTAAGATCAACGCAGATTACAGATCCTGATTTCTGCATGGCTCCGGAGGTGAAAGATGGTTAATCAGAAATACTTAGACAAGGCGGAGGTTCTCATCGAGGCACTCCCCTATATTCAGAGATTCAACCGCAAGATTATAGTGGTAAAATACGGCGGAAGCGCGATGATCGACGATGAGCTGAAGAAGAATGTCATCAAGGATGTGGTTCTGCTGAAGCTGGTCGGATTCAAACCGATTATCGTTCATGGCGGCGGAAAGGAAATTTCAAGGTGGGTCGGAAAGGTCGGCATGCAGCCGAGGTTTGTCAATGGACTGCGTGTGACAGATGAGGATACCATGGAGATCGCCGAAATGGTTCTGAACAAGGTGAATAAGGAACTGGTGAGCATGGTTGAGAGCCTTGGCGTAAAGGCTGTAGGAATCAGTGGAAAGGACGGAGGACTTCTTCAGGTTGACAAGAAGTATTCCGACGGTGAGGATATCGGCTACGTGGGCGATATTCGCAAGGTGGATCCGAAGATCCTGAACGATCTTCTGGAAAAGGACTTTCTCCCGATTGTCTGTCCGGTTGGCGCCGACGACGAGTATCATTCCTACAATATTAATGCCGATGATGCGGCCAGCGCAATCGCGGAAGCGGTGAAGGCGGAGAAGCTGGCGTTCCTCAGTGATATTGAGGGCGTATATTATGACAAGGATGACCCGTCCACACTCATCTCTCTTCTCACGATCGATGAAGCGAAGAGCCTGATGGAAAGCGGCCATGTGGCGGGAGGAATGATCCCGAAGCTTCAGAACTGTATCAATGCCATCAATAACGGAGTAAACCGGGTGCATATTCTGGATGGAAGAATTCCGCACTGTCTGCTTCTGGAAATCTTTACAAACAAGGGTATCGGCACCGCAATTCTGAGAAATGAAGAGGAAAAATTTAATCATGAAGACTGAAGAAATTATGCAGGAAACCGATCAATATGTTCTTCACACGTACAACCGTTTTCCGGTAGTATTCGAAAGAGGTGAGGGGGTTCATCTCTATGACACGGACGGGAAAAAATATCTGGATTTTGCGGCAGGCATCGCTGTTTTCGGCCTCGGATACGGAAACCGGGAATACAATGACGCACTGAAGGATCAGATCGACCATATCATACATACCTCCAATCTGTACTACAATGTTCCGATGGCGGAAGCAGCGAGAAAAGTGGCGCAGTCCTGCGGCATGAGCAAGGTGTTTTTCACAAACTCCGGAACAGAGGCAATCGAGGGCGCGATCAAAGCCGCAAGAAAGTATGCATGGCTCAGGGACGGGAGTTCGGATCATGAAATCATTGCCATGGAGCATTCCTTCCATGGCAGAAGCCTTGGCGCACTCTCCGTCACCGGAAATACCTCCTATCAGGAACCGTTCAAGCCGCTGATCGGCGGAATCCGTTTTGCCAGATTCAATGACCTCAAGAGCGTTGAAGAGTGCATCAACGGCAAGACCTGTGCGGTTATCATGGAAACTGTGCAGGGGGAGGGAGGCATATATCCGGCCGAAAAGGAGTTCCTTGAGGGAGTCCGGAAGCTTTGCGATGAGCATGATATTCTGCTGATTCTGGATGAGATTCAATGCGGAATGGGTCGTACCGGCAATCTCTGGGCATGGCAGGAATTCGGCGTACAGCCGGATATCATGACCTGTGCCAAGGCACTTGGCTGCGGTGTTCCCGTCGGCTGCTTTGTGCTGAACGAGAAGGCGGCATCACGGTCTCTGGTACCGGGCGACCATGGCAGCACTTACGGAGGAAATCCTCTTGCGACGCGTGCGGTCAGCACGGTATTTGACCTGTTCGAGAAAAATCACATTGTCGAACATGTGAGAAAGCTGACTCCATACCTGGAGCAGCAGCTTGACGCACTTGTAGACAGATATGATTTTCTCTCGGCGCGCCGCGGCAGGGGATTTATGCAGGGGCTTGTTGTGACAGGAAGACCGGTGGGTGAAATCGTCGGAAACGCCTTGAAGAACGGGCTTGTGGTTATCTCAGCGGGATCAGATGTGATCCGTCTGGTTCCCCCGCTCATCATCGAGAGGGAAGATATTGATGAAATGATTCGGAGACTGGAAGCTTCGTTTTAAAACGCTTCTGAATCTTTCGCGAAAGTCTTCTTCTGAGTCTTTACTCTTGTAATTGTTACAAAAATTCGCTACAATATTTATGGTCGGGTATCTCTTTATCGGAAACATTCAGGAAATGACGATGATCGGAGAGATACAAATGATAAATAAAATCAGAAAGCGGATCCGCAATGCTTCCGTTCTGCTTTTTGTCGCGTTTACAGCCGCGGCTCTTCTATCAGGCTGTGGAGAGGATGAGGGCATCTATCGATACGGGTCTGCTGTTCTTGAATCTTCAAATGGCCGGTTAGATGGCTTACCTTCGCGGGAGGATGGTTCAGACAGATCATCCGCTACGGAAGAGAAAACATCCGGCAAAGCACTTTCTGCAGGAGAAGCGGATGGCGCTTCCAGCGAAGCGGATGATGTTTCCGGCGAGGCACGTGCGGCAGGAGTGGGGAATAGCACATCGGAAATGTGTTATGTCTATGTCTGCGGAGCCGTGAATGCGCCTGGTGTCTATGAACTTCCGACTGGAAGCCGGGTGTACGAGGCGATTGCGATGGCCGGCGGAATGACCGGAGAAGCAGACGGACGAAGCCTGAATCAGGCGGCACAGGTCGCTGACGGACAGCAGATCACCGTGTATACGAAAGAAGAGGCAGAGAAACTTCCGAAGAACGGCAGCGGTGCCGGAACGGCAGAACAGAGCGCAGGTTCGGGAGAAGATCTGTCTGCAGGCGGAACCGGGAAGGCAAAGGTCAATATCAACACGGCCGGCAGGGAAGAACTGATGACATTACATGGAATCGGTGCTGCGCGGGCAGACGCGATCCTGGCGTACCGCGAAAAACACGGGAGCTTTTCCAGAATCGAGGACATCATGAATGTCGAGGGAATCAAGGAAAAGGCTTTTGCGAAGATTCGGGACGATATTGTGGTATGAAAATGTACATTTAGAGGCAGGGGTCTGGAGATGGCAAATAAGGTTCTGGTAGTTGACGATGAAAAGCTTATCGTAAAGGGTATCCGGTTTTCGCTGGAACAGGACGGGTATGAGGTGTCCTGCGCCTACGATGGAGAGGAGGCACTCAATCTGGCGAAGGAGAATGATTATGACATCATACTTCTGGATCTGATGCTTCCGAAAATGAGCGGCCTTGAGGTCTGTCAGCAGATCCGGGAGTTTTCCAATGTTCCGATTATCATGCTCACCGCGAAGGGTGAGGATATGGACAAGATCATGGGATTGGAATACGGAGCCGATGATTACATCACGAAGCCGTTTAATATTCTTGAGGTTAAGGCCAGAATCAAGGCAATCCTCCGGAGAACGAGAAAAACGGAAAAGACCGAGGAGAAGACAAAGATCATTCAGGCAGGGGATCTGCGGCTGGACATTGACAGCCGCCGGGTCTTTATCGGAGACCGCGAGGTCAATCTGACCGCGAAGGAATTCGATGTACTGCAGCTTCTTGCTTTTAATCCGAACAAGGTTTACAGCCGTGATAATCTTCTGAATATCGTGTGGGGATATGAGTATCCGGGTGATGTCAGGACGGTGGACGTCCATATCCGGCGGCTTCGCGAGAAGATTGAGGACAATCCATCCGAACCCCGGTACGTTCACACGAAGTGGGGGGTCGGCTATTATTTTCAGGCATAAAATTCAAGGGCAGACCTGCTTTCCACGGGCAGGCGGCAGAAGTAAAGTTCCCACCGTTGGCAGAGGTTAACGGTGGGACTTTCTGTCAGAGCGCGGCTTCCGTATGGAAGATGCGGCGCGGCTTTGCTATAATAGCATTCAGCAGTTATTGGAGGAGAAACGAATGACTGGAAGGAAACGAATCTTTAACAACCGACCGCTCAGGATCATCATGGCAATTCTGATCGCTGTGATGGTTATACTTTTTATCCGTTATATGGCATCTCCCTCTGGCAGAAACAGCTCTCCGGAGAACAGAGAGGCGGTACAGAGCACATCGGCGTCGGTATCTGTCGGATCAGAGGACGCAGTGGCATCTTCTGAGAGCAGTCAGGGCATCCTTCAGGCGGTTGCTGCGGACTCTTCTGATTCCACTGCCGGAGTCGGAACAGCGGGATCCGGAGAAATGGTGCAGACATCTTCTGCTGCATCATCCGCTTCTTTGCCTTCCGTTGGTAATTCTGACAGGAATTCTTCCGGAGAGAGTGCGGAGTCATCGTCTTCTTCCTCGGACAGCGGGACGGACGATTCTGCCGTAAAGGGAGATACTGCAGTGCTATCCGACGGGAACGGCAATACGGTGACGGTTACCTACGACAGCGGAGTTGCGTGGTACGACGAGAATCAGAATGTATATTCTCCGCTGGGATCCGGGAACTGGATGGATGAATCGGGGAATATTTATACGGAGGAAGACAGCTCGAATACTTCCGGAAACACAGCGGGAGGCGGAAACGGGATTAATCTTGTGCAGAACAGAGGTTGATATATGGAGAAAGAACATAAAGCAGGGGAATGGTATCGGCTGGATAATGCGGCAAAGCTGATACCGTCGACCATGGTCGGCGCGGATACCAGGGTTTTCCGGCTCGTCTGTGAGCTGAAGGAAGAGGTGAATCCGGAGATCCTTCAGAAGGCGCTGGAAGAAACCATGAGGGAATTTCCGTATATGAACTGCTGCCTGCGGAAGGGGATCTTCTGGTATTATATGGACCAGCTTCCGGGATGTGAAAAAGTACGGGAAGAAGATATACCGGCGCTGAAGGCACTTTATATTCCCGGGAAGAAAAATTTTTTGTACCGGGTGAGCTATTTTCACAGAAGAATCAATGTCGAGATTTTTCATGTCCTTTCCGACGGAACCGGGGGATACATGTTTATTGAGTCACTTGTGACCAATTACCTGATTTTGAGGCATGGTCTTGACCGGTCTCTTTCCCGGTCAGATCAGGGATCGGTGATGGAGAAACAGCTTGACGCTTTCAGCAAGTATTATGAAAAGGGTGAACGGAAGAAGAGAAACTATCTGCGTGAGATGTTTCCGGTGAAGGCCTACCAGATCAGGGGTATTCAGGACGCAAATCTGGAAGAACATCTTCTGGAGGGAACAGTCTCTGTCAGAGAGATTCTCAGGGTTGCGCATGAGAACCATGCGACCGTCGGTATTCTGACCACTGCCCTCTGGATTGAGGCTATTCTGAAGGAGATGAAGCATTCGGAGTATAATCGTCCGATCGTGGTCAGCGTACCGGTCAATCTTCGTCAGTTTTTCCCGTCAGAGACGAGCCGGAACTTTTTCGGCGTCATCCAGGTGGTTTACTATGCGGGCGATTATGATGGTACCCTGAAGAGCATTATGGATCCGGTCAGCAGAGAATTTTCAGAACAGCTGACGGAGGAGAACGTCCGGAAGACCATGAATTCTTATTCTGCGCTGGAACATAATCTTGCGGTACGCGTGATTCCTCTGTTTATCAAAAATGTGGCACTGCAGGGAATCGCATATCGGATGAATACAGGAGTTACAACCTCAGTTTCAAACGTAGGTGTTGTGAGACTTCCCGCAGAAATGTCTCCGTATGTTGAGAAATTCTCGAGTTTTATGTCCTGCAAGACGGTATTTCTGTGCGTCAGCACATATGAGGACTGGATGGTATTCGGTGTTGTCTCCAGCTTTGAGAGACATCCGGTTGCCATGAATTTTTTCCGCAGGCTGGTACAGCTGGGGGTTCCGGTGGAAATCGCGAGTAATGACTGTGACGAGGGGGTGTGAGGAATGCAGGAATGCGGCAGATGCCACGTGAAGATCAGGGGAAACAAGCGCTGCTGTCCGCTCTGCGGAGGACCGCTTTCGGGGGAACCGGAAAATCCGGCTTTTCCGTCGCTTCCGAAGAGAAAATTCAGCCGTCTCAGTGCGGTGAAACTTGCAGCCTTCCTTTTGATTGTGTTCCTGATCTCGGACGGGGCAATGATTTATATAATGGGAGGTGTTCCGTCATGGATTCCGCTCTCGGTACTGAGTGCGGTGGTAGGCTTTATGGATATCTGCGTGACCATGTACTACAGGAACAATGCGCTGAAAACCATGCAGGTGCAGGTGATTATCGGTATTTTTCTGAGTCTTGTGATCGATGCGGTAACGGGGTGGCATAAGTGGTCGATCCACTGGGTCATGCCGGTCGCCTTCGTCGGTGTTATGGTGACTACAATACTGATCGGTATGGGGCTGAAAATGGCACTGCAGGAATTTGTACTCTATCTTCTGATGGATACGGTGCTTTCACAGCTGCAGTGGATTTTTCTGCTGAAACATATAAATTGTTTTCAGATACCTGCGGTAATCAGCAGTTCGGCCTGTATCCTGATGTTTCTCGGGATTCTGATTTTCCGCTGGAAGGATTTCACATCGGCGTCATCCAGATACTTTAACATCTGACCGGATATCAGGAGAAGACGTCAGGACCTGGAGTTTTTTATGAAAAAAAAGATAAAGCATTTTGCTTTTTACAGAAGTATCCGGTTTTATATCATGATACTTCTTTTTATCATGGGCATTGTGCCCTCCATTATCGTGGAAAGTGTTATCGTACAGAGCTATGAGAACCGCGCGGTGAGCCAGAGAACCGTGATGGTCAAAAATCAATGCGAAATACTGGTGGATCAGCTTTTTAACCGGAATTATCTGTCCGATACCAGTGATGATGTGATTAACGGGGAGTTCAATATGCTCACCGGAATCTACGGGGGACGAATCCTCGTCATCAACCGCGACAGCAGAATCGTCATGGATACCTTTAATATTGACAACGGGAAATATTCTCTGTCACAGGAGGTTACGGACTGCCTGAACGGAAAGGAAACCAGTCATTACGACAAGGCAAACAAGTACATTGAGCTGACGTTCCGGATCAAGGATCCGGACAAGAAAAGCAGAGACGCAGAGACGACCGGAGTCCTGCTGGTCAGTGTATCAACCACGGAGATCAGCATCAGCAAGGGAATTCTGGAGGAACGGGGTACGATGATTCTCGCAATTATCACGGTCGTTATCCTGATTCTCGGCTATATTCTTTCGGGAATGCTTGTCAAGCCTCTGCAGAAAATCACCCGATCGATTGAGGGAATTACGGACGGGTATCAGGACGAGAGCATTTCCGTCAATGATTATCGCGAGACGAAACTGATCACTGATGCCTTTAACCGGATGCTGGCGAGGGTGAAGACGGTGGATGACAGCCGTGAGGAATTCGTGTCGAATGTGTCGCATGAGCTGAAGACGCCGCTTACTTCGATGAAGGTGCTGGCGGATGTTCTGAATCAGAACCCGGATGCTCCCATTGAGGAGTACCGCGATTTCATGAAGGACATCTCGGCGGAGATAGACCGGGAGAACTCCATCATCACGGATCTTCTGGCGCTTGTGAAAATGGACAAGAAATCCGCAGACCTGAATATTACGGATGTGAATATCAATGAAGAACTGGAGCAGATTATCAAGCGGCTGAAACCAATCGCCGATAAGGCTCATGTGGAACTGATTCTTGACAGCTTCCGTCCGATAACAGCCCAGGTGGATGAGACCAAAATCTCTCTGGCATTTACAAACATTATCGAAAATGCCATTAAATACAATAAGCCGGAGGGCGGATGGGTGAGAGTTTCCTTGAATGCGGATCGGAAATATTGTTATACGACGATCGTAGATAACGGAATCGGAATACCGGAGGAATCCCTGAACAATATTTTCGAGCGTTTCTACCGCGTGGACAAGAGCCATTCCCGTGAGATCGGAGGAACGGGTCTGGGACTTGCGATCACAAAGAAGGTTATCGTCATGCATCGCGGAGCAATCCGTGTCAAGAGCAAGCTTGGAGAGGGAACCACTTTTTCCATACGGATTCCGCTGGTTCACATCGTTTAAAGGAGGCAATGGACGAATGAAGAAGATTCTCAGCTGCCTGATGATTCTCAGCCTTATCGCCTCTCTGGCGGGCTGCGGATCGACGGTCAGCAGTTCATCGGGCGTTCAGCCCAGCGCTTCTGCTCAGAAGACGTATCTTTATTATCTGAATCAGGACGAGGACCGGATCAACTGGGTGGAATATCACTTCAATGAACCGGATACAGAAGGACAGGTTGTTGAGATGATTGCCCTGCAGGCACAGAAGCCGGAAAATAAGGGGGATGTTCTCCTTCTGCCGGACGGAGTGAAGATTCAGAATTATAAGCTCAGTGATCAGGTACTCACGCTTGACCTGGGCGCGGGCTTTCAGGACCAGGCGCAGACGAGGAAAGTGCTTTGCATAGGCGGCCTCGTGCGGAGCTTTGCCCAGATTGACGGTGTCGACAAAATCCTGTTTACCGTGGACGGCAAAGATCTTACGGACAGCAGCGGCAATGCGGTTGGCGCTTTGACGGATGACAGTTTTGTGGATAATGCCGGAAAGAATATCAATGCCTACCAGGAGATGGAAATGACGCTGTATTTTACGGATCAGACCGGGTCGAAGCTGCTTCCGGAAACGAGGAAGGTCTATTACAGCAGTAATGAGCCGGTGGAAAAGGCTGTTGTGGAAGAGCTGATTCAGGGCCCTTCTGAGGAGGGGCACTATCCGGTATTTTCCACGGACACACAGGTGCTCAGTGTTATTTCGCAGGCGGGAATCTGCTACGTGAATTTTGATGACAGTGTTCAGAATTCAATTCTGAGTATCAGTGAGGAGATTCCCATCTATGCTATTGTGAATTCACTGGCGGAGACCTGTAATACCAAGAAGGTTCAGTTCTCGATCGACGGCGAAAGTGACACCGTTTTTCGCAACAGCATGGATCTGAGTGTGCAGTATACCAGAAACCAGGATCTGATTTCTTCGTGACGGCATATTTGTATTCTCGTGCCGCTGACGCGTCACTTCATGCTCATACCTGTTGTCATCGTTAATGTTCTTGCCCACTGGTGAGAAGGCTCTCCGTGGGCCAAGAACATTGCGGCTGTACTTATGCGGTAGACGGCCATATGATATATTGTGCCACACACTGTATAAGTTACGGATTGCTGCGGTTTTGTGAGAATCGCATATTGCGTTTTTTACGGCCGGGTGCTATGGTTTACTTATGTCAACACATCAGCCGTTCTGATTACTTTTCAATTTTGTTTTGCTTTCGTTTTGTTTTTCGTTTTCTGCTTTTCTTTTTTCTCTTTTTCTTCTCTTCCCTTGTTTTCTTAATGAAAGCGGCTTTTATCATTGCGCTGCAGTTTCTTTCGTGCATTTCATATGTTCCAATTTGATCTTTTATTTCTGCTTTTATGTTTTGACATTTTTTCGTTTCCGCAGCTTTTCATTTTCACATTTTTTCAAGGCATCGGTGTAATGACACGATGATGGAATCGGGGGTGATGGAATTTGAAATACCGGCCTGTCTGTATTGCCTGTGTGCTGCTGATTCTGGGGATTCTGTTCTGTCGCTTTGCAGGAATCCCTGTTTTTGGACGCCCTAAGATTCCGGAGAGCGCGCAAAGCGTTCTTGAGTCTGGAACGACTGCCAGCTGCTCCGGAGAGATTGTGGAGAGGAATCGGAAGAAAAAATCTGTTCAGTATATCATTAAGGATTGCAGAGCTGAATTCCGGGACGATGAGAATCAGGTTTGCCGTATCCGGATTGGTTATCTGAAGGTTACAGTGCTGCCGGAAGTTACAGTGTTGCCGGAGGCGAATTTTGCGGACGATAATAAACTTGCCGGGACAGGACTGTTAACCGAAGAAGAATTTAAGGAGCGCGATATTGGACAGCTTCCGGTCGGGAGCAAAGTGATATTCCGGGGAAAACTATCGGAAATTGACGGACCCTCAAATCCGGGTGAATTTGACAGCAGGAGATATTATGCGTGCAGAAAGATTTTCTATGAAATGCTGAACGAGAAAGCCATGGTGACAGACCCGGGCGGAGGCTTACGGGAGCATCTTGCATCGTTTCGGGAAAGAGTTAGCGCCCGGCAGGCGAAACTGATGCATCCGAAACAGGCCGGGGTTTTGTCGGCTATGCTGCTTGGAGACCGCTCAATGCTGAGCGAAGAGAGCAAAGAACGGTACAGGTACGGAGGAGTCATGCACGTTCTGGCAATTTCCGGACTGCATATCTCAGTGCTTGGGATGATATTTTATGAGCTGCTGTTCCGGGTTCTTCTTCTCTGTATGCCGTTCCATATCCGGGCAGGGCAGGCCATTGCCGCCGTCGGAGCAGCGGCGGTGACAGGAATTTACTGCGTGTTTGCGGGCTCCCCGGTCTCTGCTGTCCGTGCGATGATCATGTTCGGACTTGCCCTGGGGGCAAAAATTCTGCGAAGGTCTTATGATGTACTGTGCGCGGTCGGGATCTCGGCCATTCTTCTACTGTTAACAAGGCCGGGATATCTTTTCGATGCCGGATTCCAGCTTTCCTATGCGGCGGTTGGAGGCGCAGCCGTTTTTTACCCAGCATTGCTTGGGCTGGTACCGAAGAATTATTGGCACAGAGGAAGCCGGATCAAGAAAATTTTTGAAAAAATTCTCGAGGCATTTCTGATGTGGGTGGCAGTCATGCTGTGCACGATCCCGGTTGCTGCTTACGCATTTTCAGAGATTCCTGTGCTGCCATTCGCGACATTGCTGATTGTTCCGGCGATGGGAGCGGTACTGATCCTCGGTATTGTCGGGAGTGCCATGGGTATGTTATGTCCTTCGGCCGGGTGGCTTCTGCTGATTCCGGTCGATCTTTCACTTCAGGTGTTTGAGAGAATTGCGTTGTTCGTGAAAACCATCCCGGGCTCGGTATGGACGGTCGGGAAACCGGATTGGTGGCAGCTTATGGCCTATGGATTCTGCCTTCTTCTGGTATGGATTTGCCTCAGACACGGTATGGGAAGGCGCGCGGCGCTGGTGGTGGCTGCGGCGGTGCTGGTTCTTTCTCTGAAATGGAGTCCGGCGTTGTCAATTGCTATGCTGGATGTCGGACAGGGAGACAGTCTCGTCATCTCCCAGGGACCCGAAATATGGAAGCCGGGTGGGGATTCGGTGTACCTCGTCGACGGAGGAAGCAGCAGTGTGAAGCAGCCGGGGAAGTACCGGATCATTCCGTATCTGAAATCTCGAGGGGTTACAAGGATCCGGGGAATTTTTGTCAGTCACGGAGATCAGGATCACCTGAACGGGATCGAGGAGCTTCTGGAAGAGATTGTCGGTCAACGGGTACGCATCCGGGTGGACGTACTTTATCTGACAGCGCAGATGCAGGAGGACGCTGCAGGGAGACGCCTTATAAAGCTGTGCAGGAAGGCAGGGATCCGGGTCGCGCTTCTGAAAAAAGGAGATATACTTGAGGATAGAAAATTACGGATCCGGGTAATGCATCCGGATGCGGAGCCGGGAGCTGTGCAGGAGACCAGAGGTGCAGATGGAAGCGCTGCAGATGCGTCATCGGGGACCGCAGGCGGCGGATCAGATGGCACCGCCGGAGGAAGAAACGAGGACAGCATGGTTCTGCTTCTGTCTTTCGGAGATTTCGATGCACTCCTGACGGGAGATCTGGAAGGGGAAGGAGAGCGTATAGTTCTGGAGGAGACCGGACCCGTGGAGTATCTAAAGGTCGCGCATCACGGCTCACGCAATTCTACCTCTGCTGCGTTTCTCCGTAAGGCGTCACCTGTTGTCTGCATGATTTCCGCCCCGGAAAAGAGCCGGTACGGTCATCCTGCGGGAGAGACGCTGACAAGGATTCGCGAGGCAGGAGCGGAATATTATGTGACGAGAGATTGTGGCGCCATCTGTCTGGAAACGAAGGGAAGAGGGAGTTTCCGGATCAGAACTTTCCGGAGAAAAGGGAAGAAACTTCCGGATCAGAGCAACTCGGGGAGAGAAGGGGAAGTTCATTGATCAGAACTTTCCGGAGAGAAGCGGATATGGTAAGATGAGACAGTGAGCAGAAAATCCCGGGAAAGGGAGGTCGCAGAAGGTTGAAGACAATTCGGGAAGATATCAAAGGCGGCAATTTCAAAAGGGTTTATCTTTTGTACGGGGAAGAAGCATATCTGAGAAACCAGTACAGGGATCTTCTGATCCGGGCGCTTGTTCCGGAGGGGGATACCATGAACTTTACCAGATACACCGGTAAGGACGTGGATGAGCAGGAGATTGTGTCGCAGGCAGAAACACTGCCTTTTTTTGCGGACCGACGGGTTATTCTCGTCGAAAACAGTGGATTTTTCCGCCGGAAGACCGAGAGACTGGATGACTACATGGATCATCTGCCGGACTACCTTGTGATGATATTTGTGGAGGACGAGGTTGACAAGAGAAATCGTCTCTACAAGCAGATTCAGAAAAAGGGGCATGTGGCGGAGTTTGCGGCGCAGACAGAGGAGACCCTTACCCGGTGGGTGCTGACACGCATGACCAGAGAGGGGAAGAAAATCACCAGGAAGGATATGAGCCACTTTCTAGATATGACAGGAACAGACATGGCAAATATCAGCAGTGAGCTTGAAAAACTGCTCTGCTATACCATGGGCAGGGAGGTCATCACAAATCAGGACATTGACGCGGTCTGCGCTCCCCAGATCACAAACCAGATTTTTGACATGATACGGGCAGTTACGGAACATCAGCAGAAAAAGGCGCTGGATTATTACTATGATCTTCTGGCACTCAAGGAAGCGCCGATGCGGATTCTGTATCTCCTGGCGAGACAGTATAATCAGCTCCTGCAGGTGAAGACACTGGCGGCAGACGGAATGCCGAACCGGGAAATCGCACCAAAAGTTGGCATGCCACCGTTTGCGGTCAGCCGCACGCTCGGACTGTGCCGGAATTATTCAATTCCACAGCTGGAATCCATTGTAAGAGAATTTGTGCAGGTTGAGGAAGAGGTGAAGACGGGGCGGCTGGATGACAAGCTGAGTGTGGAGATGATGATTGTGAAATGGAGCCGGTGAAAACGCTCATACCTGTTGTCGTCGCTAATGTTCTTGCCCACTGGTGAGCAAGCTCCCCGTGGGCCAAGAACATTGCGACTGGACTTATACAATAAACGGCCATACGATACATCGTGTCACACACTGTATAAGCTACGGATTGCTCCGTGCTTCGCACTCCCGCAATCCTACAGGTATTCGGATTTCGCGCGTTCGCGCTTCATCCTCATACCTGTTGCCTTCGAAATCGCATACAGTCTCTTACACACGCTTCGCGCGTGACGATCCTGTCTGCGTTTTCGAAGAGCTTATACAGTAAACGCCCGTACGATAAGTCGTGTCACATACTGTATAAAGCCAGCTGCTCCGTTGCTTCGCAACTCTCGCAGCTGCCACATGTATTCGCATTCCCGCGGTGTTTCACACCGCTCCATGCTCATACATGTTAGCGTCGTTCAAGCATGCAGTTTTCTGTGCATGCTTCGCATGCCCAAAAACTGCCCGCTTGACGACGGCTTTATACACTAAAAAAACACGAGGCGACGACTCCTCGTGTTTGCTCGTTTATTGATTTATTGAATAGAGTTTACAGCTTTGCTTAAGCGGGAAACTTTTCTGGATGCGTTGTTCTTGTGAAGAACGCCCTTTGTCTCGGCTTTGTCGATGACAGATGTTGCATTCAGCAGAGCAGCCTGTGCAGCTACCTTGTCATTCGCAGCAACTGCAGCCTCTACCTTTTTCATAGATGTTTTTACTGCAGACTTGATGGCCTGATTTCTCTCGGCCTTTGTTTTGTTAACGAGAATTCTCTTCTTCGCGGATTTGATGTTAGCCAAACTGTACACCTCCTTTTATTTTATATTTATGGGATGTTCTTTATAGGATGACACTTTTCCACTTCCGAACATGCTTATTCATATTATTCTATTTCATATGGGTTTGTCAACTGAAATTTTCAAAAAACGTGAATCTGTAATTATCAAAAAACGTGAATCTAAAATTATCAAAAACGTGAATCTTTTGACCATCTTTAGACCATCGCCTGACGGCTGCTGAACATTTTTTGCCGTCAGCCGGCTTCTTTTCGAAGATTTTCACGTTTCCTGCACCTTGCGGCTCCAGACAAAGTCGAGTATAATCTCACTGTATATCTGTCGGAGTCTGTCTGAATGCGGGGAAAGCGAAAAGAAGAAAGACCCGGTGACGGATTCCGGAGGGAGAATCTGCAGATGTCTATATGATACATAATCTCAAAAACCGGAGGTAGTACCTTGTCATTAATAGATCAGAGCAAAATCAGAAATTTTTGCATTATCGCGCATATTGATCACGGAAAATCAACACTGGCTGACCGGATCATCGAGAAGACAGGCCTTCTCACCAGCCGCGAGATGCAGAATCAGGTTCTTGACAATATGGATCTGGAGCGGGAACGCGGAATTACCATAAAAGCACAGGCATGCCGTACGGTCTACCGGGCGAAAGACGGTGAAGAGTATATCCTGAATATGATCGATACCCCCGGTCACGTGGACTTTAATTATGAAGTTTCCAGAAGCCTTGCTGCCTGTGATGGTGCTGTTCTTGTGGTGGACGCGACACAGGGAGTGGAGGCACAGACGGTGGGAAATGTATATCTTGCCATGGAGCATGATCTGGAAATTTTCCCGGTGCTGAACAAAATCGATCTTCCGAGCGCACATCCGGAGGAGGTAAAAAGCGAGATCGAGGACGTTATCGGTCTGGACGCAGAGGATGCGCCCGAGATTTCGGCGAAGACAGGTCAGAACGTTGAGGAGGTGCTTGAAGCGATCGTGCATAAGATCCCGGCTCCGGAAGGAGACGTGAAGGCACCATTGAAGGCACTGATCTTTGACTCCATCTATGATTCCTATAAGGGAGTGATCATCTCCGTCCGGCTCCGTGAGGGCACGGTGAAGCCGGGTGACCGGATCCGGATGATGGCGACCGGGGCGGAAGAAGAGGTGGTTGAAGTCGGTTATTTTGGCGCAGGACAGATGATTCCGTGTGATGTTCTTGAGGCCGGCATGGTGGGCTATATCACCGCGAGCATTAAGAACATCAAAGATACTCGCGTCGGAGATACTGTGACAAATGCGGACCGTCCCTGTGCGGAGCGGCTTCCCGGTTACAAAAAGGTACAGTCCATGGTATACTGCGGTATCTACCCTGCAGATTCAGCGAAGTACCCGGAGCTTCGGGACGCATTGGAAAAGCTGCAGCTCAATGATGCCTCTCTGTATTATGAGCCGGAGACCTCAGCGGCGCTGGGCTTCGGGTTCCGCTGTGGCTTTCTCGGTCTGCTCCATCTGGAGATCATCCAGGAGCGGCTGGAGAGAGAATATAATCTGGATCTGGTCACAACGGCGCCGGGAGTTGTATATAAGATCCACAAGACGAGCGGAGAAGTTGTGGAATTGACGAATCCATCCAATCTTCCGGATCCTTCAGAGATCGAATACATGGAGGAGCCGATGGTAAAGGCAGAGATCATGGTAACCACCGAGTTTGTCGGTCCGATTATGCAGCTCTGTCAGGAGCGCAGGGGCGAATACCAGGGTATGGAGTATATCGAGACGACCCGTGCGCTTCTAACCTATCATATCCCACTCAATGAGATCATCTATGATTTCTTCGATGCTCTGAAATCGAGATCCAGAGGGTATGCGTCTCTGGATTATGAGATCATTGGGTATCAGAGAAGTGAGCTGGTGAGACTTGATATTCTGGTCAATAAAGAGCCGGTAGATGCCCTGTCATTCATCGTATTTGCAGATTCCGCCTATGACCGGGGCAGAAAGATGTGCGAGAAACTGAAGCAGGAGATTCCGCGGCAGCTTTTCGACATTCCGATTCAGGCTGCTGTTGGCTCGAAGGTGATTGCGAGGGAGACGGTAAAGGCTCTCCGCAAGGATGTACTTGCAAAATGCTATGGCGGAGATATCTCCCGCAAGAAGAAGCTCCTGGAGAAACAGAAGGAAGGAAAGAAGAAGATGCGTCAGATCGGAAACGTTGAAATCCCGAAGGACGCCTTCCTCAATGTTCTGAAGCTTGATGAGAACTAAAGCCGGCATGGAATTATATATCCACATCCCATTCTGCGCGAAAAAATGTGGATACTGCGATTTCCTCAGTTTTCCCGCTGAGTGCGGAACACAAGACAGATATGTGGAGGCATTGCTGCGCGAGATCCGGAGTTTTTCCGGTATAAGGCAGAGTGTTTCTTCTATATATATCGGGGGTGGAACCCCTTCTCTTCTTCCCGCAGAGATGATTGCGGAGATCATGCACGCGGTCAGAGAGACCTTTCATCTGGAACCAGACGCGGAAATTTCGATGGAAGCCAATCCTGGAACCGTGCATCCGGAAAGCCTGTCCGTTTATCGAAGAGCGGGAATCAACCGGCTGAGCTTCGGGTGTCAGTCCACCGACGACGGGGAATTGAAGCGCCTCGGCAGAATTCATACGTATCAGGCGTTTCGGGAGAGCTTCGCGTACGCAAGGGAGGCGGGCTTTTCCAATCTGAACGTGGACCTGATGTCGGGACTGCCGGGACAGACGGAGGAATCCTGGGAGAGAACACTTCGGCGGATCGCAGAGGCAGGCCCGGAGCATATATCTGCATACAGCCTGATCATCGAGGAGGGAACGCCTTTTTACGAAAAATATCACGGGGTCTCCGGTTTGATTGCCGGAGGAGATCCGGATGCCCGTGTAAGAGAACTTGAAGAAGAACAGTATCATCTGAGATCTGAGGAAGTGCTCCCCGGTGAGGAAACGGAGAGACGGATGTACGAGCGGACAGAGGAGATCCTTGCCGGCTATGGATTCCATCGGTATGAAATCTCAAACTACGCGAGAAGCGGGAGAGAATGCCGCCACAATGTGGGATATTGGACAGGGGTTCCGTACCTCGGACTGGGGCTGGGAGCGTCTTCCTTTACGGGGCGTCTCCGGTTCCGGAACACGGATGATATCGGAACGTATCTGCAGATGTACGCCGGACCGGAGAACGACGGAAGAGGAAAGATGTTGTTTGGCGGAGAGCGTTTATCTGTGGAGAAAAAAGAGAACATTCTGTCGGAAACCGGACGGGAAGAACCGGAATTTCTTGGAAAAGAAGACCTGATGGCGGAATTTATGATTCTGGGGCTCAGAATGACGTCCGGCATCAGCAAAGAGGAGTTCAGATGCCGCTTCGGAGAGGATGTAATGGAGGTATACGGCAGTACAATCCGCAAGTATGAGGATGCAGGCCTTCTGCGGGAGGAAAGAGGAAATTTGTTTCTCACCCGCCGGGGGCTCTCCCTGTCAAATACGGTCATGGCGGATTTCCTGTAGGTTTGCGAGCGCGCGAAGCAACGTATGAATGCTTATACATGTCAGCGCCGCGGAAGATACGAAGCAGCTTCTGTGACGCGGGAGCATATACGAAGTGCAGTGCCCCCGCAGGCGTGACGCCGCAATATGTATGAAGCCGGCAGAAGAGTTAGGAGTTTAAAATTGGCAGAAAAGAACCATTTTATCAGGATCAGAGGTGCTTCGGAGAATAATCTGAAGAATTTGAATATAGATATCCCAAGAGACAAGCTTGTAGTGCTGACCGGGCTATCCGGATCGGGAAAGAGCTCTCTGGCGTTTGACACCATTTATGCGGAGGGACAGAGACGGTACATGGAGAGTCTCTCCTCCTACGCGAGGCAGTTCCTCGGACAGATGGAGAAGCCGAAGGTGGAGAGCATCGAGGGCCTGCCGCCCGCCATTTCCATCGATCAGAAATCAACCAACCGGAACCCGAGATCCACGGTGGGAACGGTCACGGAGATCTATGATTATTTCAGGCTTTTGTATGCAAGAGTCGGGATTCCGCACTGTCCGAACTGCGGACGGGAAATCAGCAGACAGACCGTGGATCAGATGGTCGGCCAGATCATGGAGCTGCCGGAGAAATCCAGAATCCAGCTGCTTGCGCCTGTGGTGAGAGGACGGAAAGGACGTCATGAGAAGGTTCTGGAGCAGGCAAGAAAATCCGGCTATGTCCGCGTGGTCATAGATGGAAACCAGTATGACCTGTCGGAGGACATCGCTCTCGACAAAAATCTGAAACATAACATTGAAATTGTGGTGGACCGCCTTATTGTCCGGCCGGGAATTGAAAAGCGTCTGACGGATTCGGTGGAAAACGTGCTGAAACTTTCCGGTGGACTTCTCGTAGTCGATACAATGGACGGGCATACCCGGAATTTCAGCGAGAGCTTCTCTTGTCCGTATTGCGGAATCAGTGTAGATGAGATCGAGCCGAGGAGTTTTTCCTTTAATAATCCATTCGGCGCCTGTCCGGAGTGCTCCGGCCTTGGCTATCGGATGGAGTTCGCGGAATCGCTGATGATCCCGGATCCATCGAGATCCATCGACGAGGGGGCCTTTGCCGTTCCTGGATGGCAGTCGAGCACCCAGAAGGGAAGCTTTACGCGGTGCATGCTGGAAGCACTGTCGGAGGAATACCATTTTTCTCTGTCCACGCCGTTTAAGGATTACCCAAAAAAAATCCACGATATTTTGATTTATGGAACAAAAGGGCATTCAGTGAAGGTCCATTATAAGGGTCAGCGTGGAGAAGGTGTCTACGACGTTGCTTTTGAGGGGCTGATCAAGAATGTGGAGCGTCGGTATCGTGAGACCGCGTCGGAATCTTCGCGTCAGGAATACGAGAACTTTATGAATATTTCCCCGTGCCCGGCATGTCACGGGCAGAGGCTGAAGCCGTCTTCGCTGGCAGTCACCGTTGCGGACAAGAATATCTACGAGGTGACCAACCTGTCGATTGAGAGCCTTCTGAAATTTCTGGACGATATCCGTTTAAGTGATCATCAGATGCTGATCGGAAGACAGATCCTGAAAGAAATCCGGAACCGTGTGAGCTTTCTCCACGAAGTCGGACTGGATTATCT
This sequence comes from Bilifractor sp. HCP3S3_D3, assembly GCF_052063915.1. NCBI lineage: Bacteria > Bacillati > Bacillota > Clostridia > Lachnospirales > Lachnospiraceae > Bilifractor > Bilifractor sp. HCP3S3_D3. Next base: position 48,312 of record NZ_JBQHWP010000007.1, on the reverse strand, counting down.
GACGCTGGCGAGAGCCACCGGATCGCTTTCCGGCGGTGAGGCGCAGCGTATCCGGCTTGCTACCCAGATCGGATCGGGACTTGTCGGAGTGGCTTATATACTGGACGAACCGAGCATCGGCCTTCATCAGAGAGACAATGGAAAGCTTCTCGGGACTCTGATGCATCTCCGGGATCTTGGAAATTCCGTTATCGTTGTCGAGCACGATGAAGAAACGATGCGGGCGGCTGACTGTGTGGTGGATATCGGTCCGGGCGCGGGCAGCCACGGCGGCGAGCTGGTCGCCATGGGAACCGCGGAGGACATCATGAAGTGTCCGGAATCCATCACGGGGCAGTATCTGTCGGGAAAGCGCAAGATTCCGGTTCCCGATGTAAGAAGGAAGCCAAAGGAATGGCTGATTGTCAGGGGCGCCGAGGAACACAATCTCAAGAATATCGACGTAAAATTCCCGCTCGGTGTGATGACCTGTGTGACCGGTGTTTCGGGCTCCGGCAAGAGCTCTCTTGTCAACGAGATTCTCTACAAGCATCTGCAGAGGGAGCTGAACCATGCTCTTGTGATTCCGGGAAAGCACAGCGGAATTGAAGGAATGGAGCATCTGGACAAGGTGATCAATATCGATCAGTCCCCGATCGGGCGTACGCCGAGATCGAATCCGGCGACGTACACAGGTGTATTCGACATGATCCGTGATCTGTTTGCCGCGACACCGGACGCGAAGGCACGCGGCTACAAGAAGGGACGTTTCAGCTTCAATGTCAAGGGAGGAAGATGCGAGGCCTGTTCCGGAGACGGAATTGTGAAGATTGAGATGCATTTTCTTCCGGATGTCTACGTCCCCTGCGAGGTGTGCGGCGGAAAGCGCTACAACCGGGAGACACTGGAGGTCAGATACAAGGGGAAAAATATCTTTGAGATTCTGGATATGACCGTTGAGGAGGCGCTTCCCTTTTTTGAGAAGGTTCCGTCAATCTATCGCAAGATCAGGACGCTGTATGATGTGGGTCTGTCCTACGTGAAGCTCGGGCAGCCTTCAACAGAACTGTCGGGCGGTGAAGCGCAGAGAATCAAGCTGGCGGCTGAGCTCTCCAAGAGAAGCACGGGAAGAACCTGCTATATTCTGGACGAGCCGACTACCGGTCTTCATTTTGAAGACGTGCACAAGCTGGTGGATATTCTCCAGAGATTCACAGAAGATGGCAATACGGTTATTGTCATTGAACACAACCTTGATGTCATTAAAACTGCCGACTATATCATCGATATGGGCCCGGAGGGCGGAGACAAGGGCGGAACGGTGATCGCCAGTGGTACGCCGGAGGAGGTCGCGAAGGTGCCGGAATCCTATACCGGTCAGTATCTCAGAGAATATCTGAAGTGACGAAGGTTGATACGCGTCACTTTGTGCTCATACCTGCTGCCTTCGAAATCGCAACCAGTCTCTTACACACGCTTCGCGGCAGGCGGCCTGTCTGCGTTTTCGAAGAGCTGTTCAGTTATGATATTGTATAAGCTGCGGATTGCTCCGTGCTTCGCACTCTCGCAATCCGATAAGATAGAAAGGAACATTATTATATGCCGGTTACTGACATTGGAATTGATCTAGGAACGGCGTCAATTATTGTATATGTCAAGGGGAAGGGTATTTTCTGTCAGGAGCCATCCGTTGTGGCCTATGACAGAGACGCGAACAAGATTCTGGCATTCGGAACCGAGGCGGCGCAGTGCATCGGACGAATGCCGGGCAATATTGTCGGGATACGTCCGCTGAAGGATGGCGTGATCTCGGATTTTGTCGTTACCGAACGAATGCTGCGGTATTTCATCCGAAAATCCATGGGAAACTGGAATATTCTGAAGCCGAGGATCTGTATCTGTGTGCCGAGCGGCGTTTCGGATATCGAGAGAAGAGCGGTGGAGGAAGCTTCGTACCGCGCGGGCGCAAGGGACGCTGTGATTGTCCGGGAACCGATCGTCGCCGCGATGGGCGCCGGTGTGGATATCATGCGCGCGAGCGGCAGTATGATTGTGAATATCGGAGGCGGTATCAGCGAAATCGCTGTCCTGTCTCTTGGAGGGATTGTAATTTCTCAGTCCATCCGGACGGCAGGAGAAGCATTTGACGAGGCAATCTGTCAGTATATTCATGATATCTACGGATTGATCATCGGAAGCCAGACCGCAGAGGATATCAAGATTCAGATCGGATCCGCAGATCCGGACCGGAGCCTGAGACAGGTCTCTGTGACGGGACGCGATGTGGATGCGGGATTTCCGCGGACGGTCAGCATTACCTCGGATCAGGTAAGAGAAGCCGTCTCTCCGGCGGTGCGCCGGATTATAGAGACAATCCGTGTAGTGATGGAGAAAACACCCCCGGATCTTGCGGCAGATATAGCGAAACGGGGGATTGTTCTGACCGGAGGAGGCGCGATGCTGGACGGGCTGGAAGGAGAAATCGAGAAGGCAACCGGAATCCGGACCCTTCTGGCGGACAATCCGCAGCAGGCAGTCGCTGTCGGTACCGGGTTGTATATTCGTGCAATGTCGGATTTTGAAAAGCAGAAGAGCTTCCGCTGAGGAAGCCGGATGCGTTCCGGTAAGGCCGGACATTTGGAGATCAGCATGTCGGAAAAAATAGAAGGATATGTGGAGCATATCATCTATCGAAATGAGGATAATGGTTATACCGTTCTGAATCTGTCCGCGCTGGACGAGGATGTGACCTGTGTCGGCAGCTTCTCCTCGGTCAACGAGGGAGAGTATATCGAGGCGGAGGGAGAGTATAGTGTTCATCCAAGCTATGGAAAGCAATTCCGGGCAGAGAATGTCCATGTTACAATTCCGAGAGACAGTGTAGCCTTGGAGAGGTATCTGGGGAGCGGAGCCATCAAAGGCGTAGGTGCAGCGCTGGCCTCACGCATTTTGAAGCGGTTTGGTGATGACACCCTGCGGATCCTGGAGGAGGAGCCGGAGCGGCTGGCCGAGGTAAAGGGGATCAGTGACCGGAAAGCCCGGGAGATCGGAGAGCAGGTTGAGGCAAAATCACAGATGCAGAACGCTATGATTTTTCTCTCCCAGTACGGGATCTCCCTTTCTCTCGCCATCCGGATTTATAACCGTTACCAGGACAGGCTGTATACGGTGATGCGTGAGAACCCTTATCAGATGGCAGATGATATTGACGGGGTCGGATTTCGGATCGCCGATGAGATTGCTTCCAGGGCTGGAATCCGGCCGGATTCAGAATACCGGATCCGGAGCGGAATCCTGTACGCGCTCAATCAGGCTGGCGCACAGGGCCATATTTACCTTCCGAAGGAGATCCTGGTGCAGAGAGCCGGAGAACTTCTGGGAACAGATCCCGGTGACATCGACCGGTATCTGATGGACCTTGCTCTCGACAAAAAAATAAAAGCGCTGGTCTTTGAGGATGAGAATGGTGATTCTCACGCGAGGATTTACGCGGAGAGATCGTATCTGACCGAGTTGAACTGCGCAAGAATGCTTCAGGATCTGAATCTTCATATCCGTGAGGACGAAGAGGCGGTAAATGAGAGGATCCGAAGGATCGAGAAGTCCGACCGGATTGTTCTTGACGATCTTCAGCGCAAGGCAGTTGCGGCAGCGGCCACGAACGGTATTTTTGTATTGACAGGAGGGCCTGGAACCGGAAAAACAACAACGATCAATACGATGATCCGGTATTTTGAATCGGAGCATCTGAGTATCGCGCTGGCAGCACCGACCGGACGCGCGGCGAAGCGGATGACGGAGGCAACCGGTTATGAGGCGTCTACGATACACCGGCTGCTTGAGATTTCAGGTGCGGCTGATGAAGAATCGATGAATGTACGCTTTGAACGGAATGCTGAAAATCCGCTGGAGCAGGACGTGATTATCATTGATGAGATGTCGATGGTTGATATTTTCCTGATGCATTCACTTCTTTCAGCGATTGTTCCGGGGACACGGCTGATTCTGGTGGGTGACCAGAACCAGCTTCCGAGCGTTGGACCGGGCAGTGTGCTCAGGGACATCATACGGTCCGGATGTTTTCCGGTTGTTATGCTTACCAGGATTTTCCGGCAGGCGCAGGAAAGCGATATCGTGGTCAATGCACACCGGATCCATGCCGGGCTTCCCGTTCGCACAGATAACCGGAGCCGTGACTTCTTTTTCCTTGAACGGGAGGATGTGCGGGTCGTACAGAGAGTTGTGCTCGCTCTGGTGCAGGAAAAGCTCCCGAAGTATGTAAAGGCGGATTCTTCGGAGATACAGGTTCTGACACCGACACGAAAGGGAGCACTTGGCGTCGAGAGTCTCAACCGGATTCTGCAGACTTATCTGAACCCGCCGTCTCCTGCCAAGCAGGAGAGAGAAACCTCACGGGGAATTTTCCGGGAGGGAGACAAGGTCATGCAGATCCGGAACGATTATCAGCTGGAATGGCAGCTGAGGGGAAAATACGGAATCGTCGCGCAGCGGGGCCTCGGGGTGTTCAACGGTGATATGGGCATCATCCGGAGAATTGATACGCCGAACGAGCTGCTTACGGTTGAATATGAAGAGGGAAAGACTGTGGATTACACCTTCCGCCAGCTGGATGAACTGGAGCTGGCATATGCTACGACGGTTCACAAAGCACAGGGAAGCGAATACCCTGCCGTAGTCATTCCTCTTCTCGGAGTTCCGCATATGCTGCAGACACGGAACCTCCTCTATACTGCTGTGACAAGGGCCAGAAAATGTGTGGTTCTGACAGGAAGCCGACAGGTGTTCCAGGCGATGATTGAAAATGCAACCGAGGAAAACCGCTACACGTCATTGGCGGAACGGATCATCGAGCTGAAACGGCAGGAGATCTGAGGTGGATTTCCGGTGGCAGGGACGGGCGGCAGGATGGACCAGCCTGCGGCATCGGACGCTATGAATGCGTTTCACCATAAGGCATCGGAACCCAGATGTACTACGTGGAAAGCAAGGATTGAGCAGCATATGAGAATTGTTTCACCGGAAGTTTCACCGGAAGGCAGCGGAGCACAGATGTTATACGCGGCGGAAATCGGCGCGGACAGGAGGGAGAGTCTTGCGAAAAAGTCTGGACAGGATATTGGAAGATGGATTCCTGCAGAGTAAGCAGGTCATACGGCGGGACGGAATGCTGTGCGCGCGGAAAATTGCCGGATTGTTTTATCCGCGCCGCTGTCCGTTTTGCGATTGTCTGCTGTCTGCCGGAGAACCATATCTGTGCCGGAAATGCGCGGGCATTCTGAACTTTATCACAGGACCGGTCTGCATGAAGTGCGGAAGACCGCTGGAGTCTGATACCGCGGAATACTGTGATAATTGCCGGAGAAGAGAGCATCGCTTTATTCAGGGCTTTGCACCCTTTACGTATCGGGGGATGGTGCAGGATTCGATCACCCGTTTTAAGTACGGAAACCGGGCAGAATATGCCGGGTTTTATGCGACCGCGATCTGGAAACACGGCGGCATACATCTGAAAGAGTGGAAGCCGGAGCTGATTCTTCCTGTTCCGATCCATCTGGACAGGTACCGGAAACGGGGATACAATCAAGCGGAAGAGGTTGGCCGGCATCTTTCGGAGAAACTCGGAATTCCCTGTGCGACGAATGAAATATACCGGAGAAAAAACACCCGGCCGCAGAAAGGGCTTACTCTTTCGATGAGAAGAAAAAACCTTTCAGGTGCGTTTGCGGCGAGGGATGGTGTAAGCCTGCCGGAGAGGGTGCTTCTGGTTGACGACATCTATACCACAGGGGCAACGCTGGATGCGCTTGCGGAGACGGCAGCGGAAGCCGGGGCATGCAGGATATGGTTTGCCTGCGTATCCATAGCGCCGGGTCAAAGTGTATGACTGATTCAGACGGGCTGTAGGGGAAAGCAGGCGCCAGAACACACACTTTCAATGGCTCCGGAAGTATGATAAAATAAACTGATGTTTTTATACCGACATGCCCTGCAAGCGGGGCCACAAATTGTATAGGCTGCGGATTGCTCCGTGCTTCGCACTCTCGCAATCCTACAGGTATGAACACTTCCGTGCCGCTTGCGCGTCACTTCGTGCTCATACCTGTTGCCTTCGAAATCGCATACAGTCTTTTACGCGCGCTTCGCGTGCGACAATCCTGTCTGCGTTTTCGAAGAGCTTATACAGTAGTATATAGAGGACAGGAAAATGATTGACAAGAAAAGACTGTACCTGATGATCGGTCTGGCGAGATTTGAGAAGAAACACGCGGACGGGTCTTTCCGGATCAGCCGGTATTATCAGAGAGATTATACGGCTTTTGCGCTGATCCGGAATCTGCTGCTGAGCACCATTGCGTATATTCTGCTGCTCGGCGTACTGATGCTGGCCAATATGGATACCTTCTTTTCCCGGCTGAATGCCGCGGATATCCGGCCTGTTGTTGCGGTGCTGATTGTGAGCTACGTTATTTTCGTAGGTATCTATTCTGTCATTGCGTATATACTGGCGCGGATCCGTTATGTTCGGATGCAGAGCGACATGGAAGAATATGAGCGCGCACTCGCAAGGCTGGGACGCATGTACCGGCGGGGATATCACGAGGAAAGCGGCGAAGGGGAAAAGCAGGAGGAAGAGGAAGAATGAACGAGTTGCTTGAATTAAGAGAGAGACTGATCCGTTTTTATACGGATTATGACGTATATATACGTCCGCTTTTCCGGTTTGCGCTGGCGGTGATCACGTTTATTACTCTGAATGACAAGATCGGTTATATGAGTCAGTTAAACAATCTGCTCGTGATCATCATTTTGTCTGTCATCTGCGCGATCCTTCCGATTAACGGGATCGTCTTTATCGGTACCGTTCTGATTGTCGCGAACAGCTTTGGACTGAATGTCGGAGTCGGCGCATTCGCGGTTGTTCTGTATCTGCTGATGCTGCTTCTGTACTTCCGCTTTGTTCCGAAGGATGCGCTGGCGATTATTCTTACGCCGGTGGCGGGAGCTCTGCACATGCCGATGACGGTTCCTGTTGTGCTGGGGCTTATGCGAGGTCCGGTGTCGGCAATCACGCTGATCTTCAGCGTGCTCTCCTGGTCCTTTGTAAACGGTCTTCCGGATACCGTCGAAGCGGTCGCGAATACAAAAGGTGCCAGTATGATTGACATTGTTCAGGCAATACCCGGCGCGATGATGAATTCGAAGACGATTCTCATGCTTGTGACATTCGTGGTGGTATTTTTGATTGTTACCTGTATCCGTGAGCTGGTCAGCAGCCATGCGTGGGAGATCAGCATCATTGTCAGCGCGATTATTTATCTCGGTCTGATGATTGCCGGTGCCAGCATTCTGAATGTGAAGATAAATCTTGTGATGACTGTGATCGAAACCGCGCTCTCAGTTGCCGTCGCATTTATCTTTGAGTTTTTCTGCTATAATGCGGACTATTCTCACACGGAGTTCCTTCAGTTTGAGGACGACAACAACTATTATTATGTAAAGGTGACTCCAAAGCGCAGACCGAGATATAATCTCGAAGAGGAAGAGGACGAAACGGAAGAGGTGGAGGCAGACGCGGATGAGAAGCGTTTTGTCACCCGGGAGAACAATATCTATGAGAAGAAATTTGAGGGAATCAATCTTCAGTCCAGACTTGAGGAATCCCTGAAGTCTCTGAATACAAACCAAAACGGCCGGGAAAATGGCCTTGACGGTTCTTCATCTGCTGCTGCCCGGCACACAGACAATGATGAGAAGATGAGAACCATAAACCTTACCATAGACAGTGAGGGCCGTCAGACACGTACAGATGCTCATAAGGACAGCAATTCGGGCATTGGGGGAGAGACGATCCGACTGGATCCGGTTTTTCCTGAGAGCGGGGATGAAGCAAAAACCGGAGATGAAGCAAATGCCCGGGATGAGGATATGGGCCAGACCAGGATCATCAGAAAGTAAACGGATGTGCCATATTGGTGTACAAGGCCAAACGCTGGTTTCTGCCACGGACTGTACAGGCTGAGGATTGCTTCTTGCGTTATACGGCTTAAGTCAGAGTAGAAGGAGAAACATATGAATGCTTTTCTGAGCAGGTTTCAGTATTACATCCTTTCATGGCTGAAGCCGCCAAAGACAATTCAGGTCATTGATATTATCCAGATTCTGCTTCTGGCTTTTCTGATCTATCGGCTGATCATCTGGATGAGGAACACCCGTGCGTACACTCTGCTGAAGGGAATTCTGTTTATCGGAGCGTTTGTCATTGTCGCGAACATTCTGCATATGGAAGTGATCGTCTGGCTTCTCGGCAATCTGAGCGTTGTCGCTTTTACGGCAATCGTCATCATCTTTCAGCCGGAGCTCCGAAAAGTGCTTGAGCAGATGGGACACAGCAACGTACTGCGCTCCTTTTTTTCCATCAGCAAAACCGGTGAGGACAATAAGCGATTCAGTAACCACACGATAAACGAGCTGGTCAGGGCCTGCTTTGAAATGGGTGATGTGAAGACAGGCGCCCTGATCGTTATCGAGAAGGAGACGCTGCTGGATGAGTATATCAGCACCGGTATTCGTCTGGACGCTATTGTGTCCGGTCAGCTGCTGATTAATATTTTCGAACATAACACCCCGCTTCATGACGGCGCGGTTATTATTCAGAATGACCGGATTGCGGCAGCTACCTGCTATCTGCCGCTCTCTGACAATATGGAGCTGAGCAAAAAACTCGGTACCAGACACCGCGCCGGTGTCGGTATCAGCGAGATCACAGATTCTCTGACGATCATTGTGTCGGAGGAGACCGGGAGCGTATCCTACGCCATGAATGGACGGCTTCACACGGCGATTTCTCCGAGCCAGCTGCGAGAGGTTCTGCAGGATGTCCAGGTGCTGTACAATGATAAAATCCGCATACTGAAAGGGGGACGCAGAAACCGTGATACGAAGAATCCTAGCTAGTCTGCGTTCCAATATCGGATACAAGCTGCTGGCATTACTGATAGCGATTGTCATCTGGTACTCGGTAGTGGACATCAATGATCCTGTGGAGACAGAGTCTTACAGTGTTCACATTACGGTGGCGAATGAATCGTACATCTCAAACGGAAAACAGATCTACATGATCGAGGATCAGTACAAGACAGTTACCGTATACGTGAAGGGAAACCGGTCGGAGCTGAAGAAAATCTCCGCGGACAATATCACTGTTACAGCCGATCTGACGCAGATTGTTGATCTAGACCGCGATCCTGTCATGGTTCCATTATCGGTCACGGTTCCCGGTATATCGGCTTCAAATGTGACACTGTCCAGAACGGCAATACCGATTACGATTGAAGATGTCGCGAGCAAGGAATTCGCTGTGAGTGTGGACACAGGAAGTTCGGTTCCGGGATCCAGCTACGAGGTGGGAATCGCGACTCCGAATCCGGAGAAAATAGTGATTAACGGACCGGAATCCATCATCAATGAGATTGACAGCGTGGTCGCCAAGATCGATGTCACAGGCATGACGCAGGACGGAAACCGAAAGGCAGAGCTCGAAATTATGGACAAGAACGGCGAAGTGCTGTCGCAGGAGACAGTTCAGGATGATTTGACGTTCGATGGCGGTGTGCCGGATGTTTCGGTATATGTAGATTTGTGGAAGAAGCAATCCGGTGTCGGGATGAAGGTTGAGTACTCCGGAGAACCGGCCGAGGGATATAACGTAACGGCTGTGAGCACGACACCGGAGACAATTACCGTGGTTGGAACAGACGACGCACTGAGCCAGCTTGCGGCAAACGGGAATATTATCACGATTCCGGAGGGTTATGTGTCTGTCTCAGACGCCTCCTCGGATGTTACAGCGGAAGTTGAACTCAGTGACGTGCTTCCGGACGGTCTGCGGCTGGCATCGAGCACGGCAGGGACGGTCACGGTAACCGTTACGATCCTTTCGGATGAAACCAAGGAATTCAAGCTGGATGTGGATGATATAGCTACAAACAACCTGGATCCGGATCTGACGATCTCCTATGACCAGACCAGCATACAGGTGCGGCTGAACGGAGCGGGATCCGTGATCGATGATCTGAAGACGGCAGACATCAAGGCTTCCATCGACCTCAAGGGCAAGGACACGGGCGATTATACCGTAAATGTATCGTTTGCGCTTCCAACGGGAGTATCGCTGGATGATGCGGTTTCGATACCGGTACACCTGAAGGAAAAGGCGACAGCAAGCTCCTCGTCCGGGAGTGATAAAGGCGGAACCAATTCGTAGCTTATACCGTGTCATAACTGAACAGCTCTTCGAAAACGCAGACAGGCCGCCTGCCGCGAAGCGTGTGTAAGAGACTGTATGCGATTTCGAAGGCAACAGGTATGAGCATGAAGTGACGCGCAAGCGGCATGGAAGTGCGAATATGCGTGAGCAGTGAGTGCATGAGAAAAGCAACCCGAAAATGCCCGGCAGACATGTGCAGCAGGAAACGGAAATGGTCAGCAGAACAATGGTGATAAAAGGAAAAAACGGGCTGCATCTTAGACCCGCCGGCAGGATCAGCGAGACGGCGCTCCGTTTTCAATCCGAGATTCTTCTAGAATACAACGGGGGTCTTTCCACAGCAAATGCCAGAAGTGTACTCAGTCTGCTTGCGGCAGGTCTGCAGGATGGAGACGAGGTTGTGCTTTGCTGCAAAGGCTGCGATGAGAAAGAAGCCCTGGATGAGGTCGCGAAGGTATTTTCGGAGGAAACGGAGGCTGTTCCTCTCCGGGAGAGGTAAAGGTGCCTGCCGATGGCACGGTATGCTGCCGGGCGTTGGCATGAGAAACGGATATAAGAGGATAATGGAAGGTGACAAGAATGCCCCGGAAAGCCATATGGAAACGGCTGCCGGGGCATTCTCTGCACATGCGGCGGGTTTTATCTGTGCCGATATGGCATAAAGTGGAGGGCAGACCATGTAAATAAGCTATGCTGATGCGACACGCAGATGATTGCCTCACACATATTTCCTACATCAGTAGGGCTGTCCGGTATGTGTTCGCTGCGCAGAGGATTACCGCAGTTTAGATTGCTGTTTTCACATATTTTACACAAATAACGGGTAAAATACGTATATCAATGGGCTTTCACGCTATACTGGCGTTGAGAACGGAGGAGCTTGCTTATGAGTGATATACACAAAGACAGAAATTCCGTTTCGTCATCGGAAGAGAATACTGGAACACCGGAATCGTCACCGAGCGAAGACATCGGAGCGCCGGATGTGTCATCGGGAGAAGACAGTGGAGTATCAGGTGCGTCATCGGGAGAAGACAGTGGAGCATCAGGTGCGTCATCGGGAGAAGACAGTGGAACACCAGATTCGTCTCAAAAGGAAAAGAGCGGAAATCGGGATGCAGAAGCGAAGACTACCTACAGCTGGGTGAATCCGAAACTCCGGCAGGGTGGATCGGAGCAGACAGGAAATAATCCCTGGTCCGGCGGAAGTGATGGGAATTACTGGAGATACAGTGACCATACCGGAAACGGAGAAGGACAGGGAGAACAGCACAGAGGGGAAGAAGATGCCGATGCTCATCAGGAGGAGGGCAGGAGAGATCCCTGGTCCGGCCGGGGCAGAAATGACTATTCTGATTATTCGGCTGGCAGCAGTCGAAGGGACCGGAAAGGACGGAAAAATCTTGACCAGGATCACCGGGTGAAACGACCGCGACGCAGCGGCAGACATTGGGCAACCGTGGCAGCCATGGCAGTGGTGTTCGGCCTGATCGCGGGGCTGGTTGCCTACGGCGTTAATTATGTCGGAAACCGGATCCACCCTGTCTATTCATCGGCATCGGCAGGAGAAAACACAGATACCCCGAACCATTCCGGCAAGGATGCTTCGGATGAGACGGAAAAGGTCACGGCTTCTTCCGGGACAGCGCTTACGCCGGATATTGCGTCTACAGGCAAGGATCAGGAGATGACGGTCGCAGAGGTCGCATCGGCCGCTATGCCGTCGCTGGTGACGATTTCTACCATGTCCGTAGAAGAAATGCAGAGCTTTTTCGGAGGCACACAGAAATATCAGGTTCAGGGAGCCGGAACTGGCGTTATTATCGGAGAAAATGATTCAGAGCTTCTGATCGCTACAAATAATCATGTGATAGAAGGCGCGACGCAGGTATCCGTGGGATTTGTGGATGAGTCGGTTATTTCCGCACAGATCAAGGGATTTGACGAGGATCATGATCTTGCAGTGGTTGCGGTAAAACTCTCGGATATCTCGGATGATACAATGGGTCAGATCCGTGTGGCAACCGTCGGGGATTCTGATAAACTTGTTCTGGGTCAGCAGGTGGTGGCTATCGGAAATGCGCTCGGATACGGCCAGTCGGTGACAAGCGGATATGTCAGTGCGCTTAACCGGTCGCTTCAGCTGTCTGATGGCACAAATACATTTAATTCAGACGGTCTGATTCAGACAGATGCCGCCATCAACTCCGGAAATTCAGGAGGGGCGCTCCTGAATATGAAGGGAGAGCTGGTCGGCATCAATGAAGCAAAGCGAAGTGGTAATGGCTCACAGGCTTCTGTCGATAATGTGGGCTTTGCAATTCCCATGGCAAAGGCGGAACCGATTCTGGAGGATCTCATGAATGAGAATACCAGAACACGGCTGGATGACGATGAGAGGGGGTATCTGGGAATCACATGCGCAGATGTCACGAGCGAGTACTCACAGATCTATAACATGCCGGAGGGCGTCTGTGTTACCTCTGTGGTATCCGGAGGACCTGCGGATCAGGCGGGAATCCGGAAGGGCGATGTGATTACCAAATTTGACGGCAAGAGTGTTGCTTCATATTCCAAATTGGAAAACCGTCTGAAGTATTATTCTTCGGGTGAAGAAGTTCCGGTTGTGATACAGCGCGCGAGCGGGAGCTCCTACAAGGAACAGACGGTGAAGGTGACGCTGGGAACAAGTGATGCGATCAGCAGCATTCAGAATCCGGATTCGCAGGACCAGGGACAGGATAACAATTCTTCGGGTATGCCGGGAACAGAGCCGGGCGGAAACGGCAACAGCGGAGATATCTTTGGACAAATTTTCGGATACTGAGAGGATAATTATGATTGACGATAAGGATATTATTGACGGAGATTTTCGGGAAGTGCCGGATTCCGGGGAGAAGAATGCGGACGAAGGGGATGCGGCTGATAAGGACCAGAACGAAAAAACTCCGGACGAGGTAAATGGGGACGGAAAAAATTCATCCGTTTCTGCCGGAACATGGAAGACGCGGGAAGAGGATACGGACGATGAAGAAAAGCGTCACAGCGGGCATTACTGCATGATGTGTCATCGTCCGGAAAGCAGCACGGGGAAGCAGATCGAACTGCCCGGCGGGATGTACATCTGTACGGACTGCATGCAGAAGGGATTCGAGGCAATACAGAATCCCGGAATGAATGAGATGCTGAGCAAACTTCCGCCTAACGTCGGCATGATCGATTTGTCCGGACTTGGTTTCGGCATGCCTGCCCGCGACCATAAAAAGAAGGAAAAACAGAAGACTCCAAGAAAGAAGCTCACAATGCAGGATGTGCCGAGACCGCATATCATCAAGGCAAAACTGGACGAATATGTCATCGGTCAGGAGCATGCGAAGAAGGTGATGTCTGTTGCAGTGTATAACCACTACAAGAGAATTCTTCAGACTCCGGAGCAGATGAAAGACGGGACAGAGATCGAGAAATCAAACATGCTGATGATCGGTCCGACCGGGTCCGGAAAGACGTATCTGGTTCAGACGCTGGCAAAACTGCTGGATGTGCCCCTGGCCATTACGGATGCCACGAGTCTGACAGAGGCCGGATATATCGGAGATGATATCGAAAGCGTTGTGTCGAAGCTTCTCGCGGCGGCAGACAATGATGTGGATCGAGCGGAGCACGGCATCATTTTCATCGATGAGATCGACAAAATTGCCAAAAAGAAAAATACCAGTCAGAGAGATGTGAGCGGCGAGGCAGTTCAGCAGGGCCTTCTGAAGCTTCTTGAGGGAAGTGAGGTAGAGGTTCCGGTAGGGGCCACAAGCAAGAACGCCATGGTTCCTCTTGAGACGGTGAACACGAAGAACATTCTCTTTATCTGCGGCGGCGCCTTTCCGGACCTCGAGGATGTGATACGGGAGCGTCTGAACCGCACATCGTCCATGGGATTCCAGGCAGAACTGAAGGACCGGTACCAAGAGGACCCCGATATTCTGCAGAAGGTAACGAATGAAGATCTCCGGGCCTTCGGAATGATTCCGGAGTTCCTCGGAAGGCTTCCGATTATTTTTTCTCTCGAGAGCCTCACCGAGGATATGCTCGTTAAGATTCTTCGCGAGCCCAGAAACGCGATATTGAAGCAATATGAGAAGCTTCTTGCGCTTGACGGGGTGAAGCTTGTCTTTGACGACGGTGCGCTGCATTCCATTGCAAAAAAGGCCCTTGATAAAGATACAGGTGCCCGTGCGCTTCGGGCAATTATAGAGGATTTTATGCTGGATATCATGTATGAGATTCCAAAGGATGACAACATCAGTGAGGTTGTAGTGACAAAGGAATATGTAGAGCATACCGGCGGACCGAAGATCATCTTGAGAGGACAGGATCTGTCCGGAAGCCCGATTCCTTCCTGAATGAATATGAAGGAAAAGAGGTTTTCTCGAAGGCGGAAGTTCAATGAACAAAGCTGTTCAGCTTCAGGACTACTGTGCGGCTTTTATTTTAGCAATCGGCAGGCATTCATTGTGAAAAAATGTATTTTTCAGGATACAATTGACAAATTTTTGTCGAAATCCACAGTTTTAACGAATGTTGGTGACATTAAGGCAGGAATCATGTAAAATGATTTCCGTAGAAGATTACGCAGTTATATTTGATCACACAGATATCGGAGAAGCTGTTTATCGTTCCGCTCTGCTGAAGACGCGGAAGATGCGGGAAACCCGGGAATGACTTCCAGATACCGGGTGATTCATGAGTATTTCTGTAAAAGGAGGAAGCAATTCAATGGCTAACGTAGATTTAACAAAGTACGGCATTACCGGAACAACAGAAATCGTATACAATCCATCCTATGAGAAGCTGTTTGAGGAGGAGACAAAGCCGGAACTCACCGGATATGACAGAGGTCAGGTTACAGAGCTCGGCGCGGTTAATGTTATGACCGGTATCTACACCGGACGTTCTCCTAAAGATAAATTCATCGTTATGGATGAGAACTCGAAGGACACCGTATGGTGGACATCCGACGAGTACAAGAATGACAACCACCCGGCTTCTCCTGAAGCTTGGAAGGCAGTTAAGGAAATCGCGAAGAAAGAGCTCTCCAACAAGAAGCTCTATGTCGTTGATGGTTTCTGCGGCGCAAATAAGGACACCAGAATGGCTGTCCGTTTCATCATGGAAGTTGCATGGCAGGCACATTTCGTAAGAAATATGTTCATCAAGCCGAATGCCGAGGAAGAGGCAAACTTTGAGCCGGATTTCGTTGTCTACAACGCATCCAAGGCAAAAGTTGAGAATTACAAAGAGCTTGGCCTGAACTCCGAGACAGCCGTTGTCTTCAACGTAACCTCCAAGGAGCAGGTTATTATCAATACCTGGTACGGCGGAGAGATGAAGAAGGGTATGTTCTCTATGATGAACTACTTCATGCCGCTGAGGGGCATCGCATCCATGCACTGCTCCGCAAACACAGATCTGAACGGCAAGAACACAGCTGTATTCTTCGGCCTGTCCGGAACCGGCAAGACCACACTTTCCACTGATCCGAAGCGTCTGCTGATCGGTGATGATGAGCACGGCTGGGACGACAACGGAGTATTCAACTATGAGGGCGGATGCTACGCAAAGGTTATCAACCTGGACAAGGATTCTGAGCCGGATATCTATAACGCAATCAGAAGAGATGCTCTTCTTGAGAACGTAACGGTAGACAAGAACGGAAAGATTGATTTCACGGACAAGAGCGTCACAGAGAACACCCGTGTGTCCTATCCGATCGATCACATTGAGAAGATTGTAAAGCCGATCTCTCACGGCCCGGCAGCACAGAATGTCATCTTCCTTTCTGCCGATGCATTCGGAGTTCTTCCGCCGGTATCTATTCTGACACCGGAACAGACAAAATATTATTTCCTGTCCGGATTCACTGCAAAGCTTGCAGGAACCGAGCGTGGAATCACTGAGCCGACACCGACCTTCTCTGCGTGCTTCGGACAGGCATTCCTTGAGCTGCATCCGACCAAATATGCAGAGGAACTGGTCAAGAGAATGGAGCAGAGCGGAGCAAAGGCTTATCTCGTGAATACCGGATGGAACGGAACCGGAAAACGTATCTCTATCAAGGATACCCGTGGTATCATCGATGCCATCCTGAACGGGGATGTTCTGAAGGCACCGACAAAGAAGATCCCGTACTTCGATTTTGAGGTACCGACAGAGCTTCCGGGTGTTGACAGCAGCATTCTTGATCCTCGCGATACCTATGCTTCTGCATCTGATTGGGATGAGAAGGCAAAGGATCTTGCAGCAAGATTCATCAAGAACTTTGCAAAATATGAGGGCAATGAAGCGGGTAAGGCTCTGGTTTCCGCAGGTCCGCAGCTCTGATAGACAATCGGAATTTTACTGTATAAGTCCAGTCGCAATGTTCTTGGCCCACGGGGAGCTTGCTCACCAGTGGGCAAGAACATTAGCGACGACAACAGGTATGAGCATGGAGCGGTGCGACGCAACGCGGGAATGCTCATACCTGTTAGCGGCACGGAAGCTGCGAAGCAGCGAAGTGACGCGGGGACTTATACAGTGTGTGGCACGACTTATCGTATGGCCATTACTGTCTGCGTCTTCTGACAGCAGTCAGGTATCGTTTAATCGAAATTGTAAACTCCTGTGTGCAAGGCCTGTGGGGCCCTGTCACAGGAGTTTATTTTTGCGTTGTGCGGCACAGGAGAATTGATTATAATCAGATTAAGCCGGGATGTGCAGAACGCCGGCAGAAACAGATGCTTTAATCAGGTACAGACCAGAGGAGGAAGAATCGATGAAAGGATTTATGAAGGAATTTAAGGAGTTTATCTCGCGCGGCAACGTCATGGATATGGCAGTCGGCATTATCATTGGCAGTGCTTTTACCGCCATTGTAAATGCGCTGGTGAACAACATCATTATGCCGTTGATCTCTGTGATAACAGGCGGCATCAGCTTTGATCAGTGGAATATTACGATGGGCGCCGGAAAGGATGCACCGGTGCTTGGACTTGGCACATTTATTGCTGCCGTCATTAATTTCCTGCTCATCGCGCTGGTGCTGTTCATGGTAATCAAAACGATCAACAAGATGCATGAGGGTGCTGACAAACTTGTCGGAAAGCAGAAGGAAGAGGAAAAACCGGTCACGAAGATCTGCCCGTACTGCAAGTCTGAGATTCCGCTTGAGGCTACAAGATGTCCGCACTGCACCTCTCAGCTTGATAAAGAGGAGGCATAAAAAAGTATCCAGGTGAGAGTACTGGAGGTGGGTAAATATCTGTTTTTGTACGAAACAGTCGACGAAAATGGTAAAAACGCATAATAAAATATGAATGACAGGGCAATCCTTTGAACAACTTGCCATATCATGCGCGATGAACTATAATGTGATTGTTGGCTGTTGGCTGTTGGCTGTTGGCTGTGCGCGGCACGCAGCTGCCCGCAGGAGGCATTGGTACAGAGGCTGTCCGTGCAAGGTATCGGTGCAGAGATAACAGCATCAACACTGGCATCAGGATACATTTGCAGAGATGCAGGATATCCTTACAAAGACAGGAATTGGGGGATTTGAACGATTGAGAAAGAAATATATTTTGGCTTTGTTATGTCTGACGATCGGCGCAGGGCTTGCCGCAGGGTGCGGGAAGGCGGAAACTGTTGATGACTCGGTAGCACTGGTCACCGCTACGCCATCACCGACCGGCACTCCGACGGTTACGCCTTCTGCGACACCGACTTCGACGCCTGAGGAGACTCCGACGGAAGCACCGGAGCCGGAGAGTACACTTCCGGAAGGGCAGATGTACAGTTACCTGACCGGAGAGCCGGTAGATGTCGCCGCTGGGACCAGAAGACCGATAGCGATCATGATTAATAACCTGCAGCCGGCGGTGCCACAATCCGGCATTAATCAGGCGGACCTCTTGTATGAGATTGAGGTTGAGGGAAATATCACACGTCTGATGGCGGTGTTCCAGGATCCTACCAACATCGGCAAGATCGGACCTGTGAGAAGTGCGCGCCCGTATTTTGTATATTTTGCGATGGATAACGAGGCGGTCTATTCTCATTACGGCTGGAGTCAGCAGGCACAGGATCTGATCACATCTCAGAACATGGAGGACATCAATGGAATGACTGCGGGCGGGTTTTACCGCTCGGAGGATCGCAAGGCGCCTCACAATGTTTATGTCGCGGGATCTTCTCTTACAAGTGATGCGGACAGCCTTGGATATAACAGGGCTTACCCCGAGGGCTATGCGCCGAATCTTGCATTTAATACCGCGGATACGGACATCAACGGAGAGGTGGCGAATACCGTTCACATTCCGTTCAAGTACGATGATCCTTATTTTGTGTTCAATACAGAGGACCGGCAGTACTACCGGTATGAGTACGGCTCGGAGCACATAGATCAGGAGACGGGTGAGCAGCTGAAGTTCAAGAACATCATCGTACAGTATGTCAGTGAGTGGCATCTGGACGATAATGTGCATCTCGATATGAATCTGTTTACTTCCGGGACAGGCGTATTCTTCACGGATGGAAAAGCCATTCCGATTACATGGGAGAAAGCTGATCAGAATGACAATACAGAATATTTTGACAGCAACGGCAATAAGATTCTGCTGAATCCGGGCAAGACGATGTTTGAGATCTGTTCGGACAAGAATGCAGCCAGCTGGTCCTGATCCGGCCGTGGCAGAAAATGGACAAGCTGATCACGGCTGGTCAGAAGGGTGAAGAGTCTCACATGCCTGCTTCCATTTGTGGATTTACATATGGTACAGGCATTGTGAAATCCTGCCCTGCAGGCTTTGTGCGAGAGCTGACGGACGGGATGAAGCCATGCTCCCGCAAGGCCGGTAAGCCTTCCGGTTGACAACCTGTGGCGTGATTTATAGAATAGAAGCTGAATGGAAATGCCTGCAGGAGCAGCGGGGATCTTCAGGATGGCAGCCTTGTTATCTGACCGTTGCGGCCGGCAGAAGATCTGTGAGAAACAGGTCTTTTTTTATTTACACGAACAGTGAGCCGCAGCCGAATGCGAAGTATTCGTGTGCGGCGAGCGTCGCGATAGCGAGATAAAACTCGCGCAGCGTGTTTTATCTCGTTTATGCAAAGAGCGAATCGCAGTCAGGCACGGCGATCCTGTGTGCGTTTTTTAAGAAATTGTACAATGATGAGGTGTTTGGATAGTGAAAGCGATTGTTTGTGCAGACCAGAAATGGGGAATCGGTAATCAGGGACATCTTCTGGTGAACATTCCTTCTGATATGAAGTTTTTTCGGGATACGACGATCGGTCATGTCGTGGTGATGGGAAGAAGAACCTATGACGGGCTTCCGGGGAGCCGGCCTCTGGAGGGAAGGGTGAACATTGTTTTGTCCAGAGATCCGAATTTTCACCCGGCAGGTGCTGTTGTAGTCCGGAGCAAAAGAGAGCTCTTGGAGGAGCTGAAGAAGTATAATACGGATGAAATCTTTATTATCGGAGGCACCTCGGTCTATGAGCTGATGCTTCCGTATTGTGATGAGGTTCTGGCGACGCGGGTTGATTTTGTCTACCAGGCGGACTGTTATTTTCCAAATCTGGATTATATGCCGGAATGGGAACTGACAGAGGAGAGCGAGGAACAGACCTGCTTTGATATCGAGTTTGTTTTTCGAAAATACCGCAGGAAGTATCACACCGCGTTTCCTGAAATGTAGAGGGCAGAAGGCAGAGGCAGATGCTGCAGCAAACGAAAGGATTTTATGATGAAGACGAAGACAGTACGCATCGGAGACAGAGTGATCGGTGGTGGAAATCCGATCCTGATTCAGTCCATGACAAATACGAGGACGGAGGATGTGGAAGCGACGGTTGCACAGATCCGTGCGCTGACAAAGGCGGGATGCGATATCATCCGCTGCACGGTTCCGACGATGGAAGCCGCGGAGGCTCTCACAGAGATAAAGAAACAGATTGCGATACCGCTTGTTGCGGATATTCATTTTGATTACCGGCTGGCGATTGCGGCGATGGAGCACGGAGCAGACAAGGTACGCATCAATCCCGGGAACATCGGAAGCATCGA
Organism: Bilifractor sp. HCP3S3_D3; assembly: GCF_052063915.1. NCBI lineage: Bacteria > Bacillati > Bacillota > Clostridia > Lachnospirales > Lachnospiraceae > Bilifractor > Bilifractor sp. HCP3S3_D3. The sequence goes on along the minus strand of NZ_JBQHWP010000007.1, from coordinate 27,952 downwards.
CAGGGTGCGCGCGGTTGTAGACTGCGCGAAGGAGAGGAAAATTCCGATCCGTGTCGGAGTTAACAGCGGCTCGCTGGAGAAGGATCTGCTGGAGAAGTACGGCGGTGTAACTGCTGAGGCGCTTGTGGAAAGCGCGTTGAAGCAGACTGCCATTATTGAGGACATGGGGTATGATAACCTCGTCATCAGCATTAAGTCGTCGAATGTCATGATGTGCGCGAAGGCACATGAGTTGATATCGAAAAGGACCGATCACCCGCTTCATGTGGGCATCACCGAGGCCGGGACACTTTATTCCGGCAATCTGAAATCGGCGATCGGACTTGGCATCATTCTGTATCAGGGAATCGGTGATACCATCCGTGTATCGCTGACGGGAGATCCTCTTGAGGAGATCCGGACCGCGAAGTTTATCCTTCGGACGCTCGGACTTCGGAAGGGAGGCATTGAGGTGGTATCCTGTCCGACCTGCGGAAGAACGCAGATCGATCTGATCCATCTGGCAAATGAAGTAGAAAAGATGACAGAGAACTATCCGCTGAATCTGAAGGTGGCGGTGATGGGATGCGTTGTAAACGGACCCGGGGAAGCGAGAGAGGCGGATCTGGGAATCGCCGGAGGAAAGGGAGAGGGACTTTTGATCCGCAGGGGCGAAATCATCCGAAAGGTTCCGGAGGATCAGCTCCTGGATGCCCTCAGAGATGAACTGGAACATTGGGAGGATCCCGGATTGTGATTGGAGAGTCAGATCTCAGATGAGTGAAACGCAAATTCTAGAAGAAAACGGAATGCAAGGGGAAACTGGAATCCTGGAAGAAAAGGGAATGCAAAGAGAAACTGAAATCCATGGCGAGAAGGGAATCCGGAAGGAAACAGATATCCGGCAGGATTCAACAGGAAGTGCGGCAGATGCGGAAGCGCCGGAGAGCAGAAAGCTGACAGAGGCTTTTCCAAATCTGGAGCTCGAGGGGGAGCTTGAGGAATATCTGCAGTTCGCGGTTGTGAGAAAGGCTGCATATAACCGGAAGCGCGGTATTCTGCACATTTATCTGGAGAGCCCGCAGTGGATTCACAAAAAATATATCGATCAGCTGGAGAGGGAAATCCATCGCCAGCTTTTTTCGGATGCTTCTTTTGCGGTGAAGGTCACAGAGAAATTCCGCCTTTCCAGACAGTATAATCCGGAGAAAATGCTGGAGGTATACCGCACGAGCATTCTGTACGAGCTGAAGAAAAAGGACATCTTTCTGGCGTACCTGTTCCGGACGGCGAAAATCAGTTTTCCTGAGGAAAATCTCATGCAGATCGAGCTGGAAGATTCTGTGATCGGACATGAGCGGTGCGCGGAGCTCACCCGTATTCTGGACCATATTTTCACGTACCGCTGCGGGCTGCCGATCGAGATCGCGACGGAGTTCTATCCGGTGAAGGAATCGGAGGACCTGAAGCGAAGCGCGCAGCAGATGCGGGCGCAGGCGAAGCATATCTTCGAGAACTCCAGGGCAGGCCGGGAGAGAAACGGTATAGCGGAGACTGCCGGGGACGGAGACGGGAGTGCGGAGACCGGAAAGAGGGATTCTGCAGCTGTTTCGGGAAAGCGGGAAGACGGGGGAACTGCGGCATCGTCTGGGCGAGGCGGTTTCGGCATCAGACAGGGCACCGGCGGAAAAGGACGTTTTTCACGGAGATCCGGACGGGGAGGATTCGGCTTTGGCGACCGTCTGAAGATGGATGATGATCCGAATCTGATCTACGGAAGAAACTTCAATGAGGACAGCATTCCGATCGAGTCGATCGATGAGACAACCTCGGAGGCGGTTATCAGAGGTCAGATTCTGTCGATGGACATGCGGGATCTGCGAAATGAGAAGGCACTCGTTATTTTTGCGGTTACCGATGATACGGACACCATTCAGGCAAAAATCTTCATTATGCAGTCGCAGAAGGAGGAGCTTGCCGGGGAATTGAAGGCGGGAAAATTCATCAAGCTGAAGGGCAGGATCATGCTGGACAGCTATGAGCACGAATTGACCGTATCGACGGTGATCGGAATCCGGAAGTCGGCCAGCTTCCGGCAGGGACGCTATGACAGCAGCCCGGTGAAGCGCGTGGAGCTGCACTGCCACACAAAGATGAGCGATATGGACGGCATTACAGACGCCTCAAAGCTGGTACAGCGGGCGTACGACTGGGGAATGCCGGCGATCGCGATCACCGACCACGGGGTGGTTCAGGCCTTCCCGGAGGCAAATCATGCCCTCGAGGCCATTGATGAGTCTTATCAGAAAAAATATGCCGAGGAACATCCGGATGCGGATAAGAATGAACTGAAAAAGGTCAGGGCACCCTTTAAGGTCATCTATGGCATGGAAGCATATCTGGTGGACGATTTGAAAGGAATTGCCACGGACAGCAGGGGACAGAGTCTTGAGGACAGCTACGTGGTTTTTGATATCGAGACAACCGGTCTGTCCAACCTGACATGCAAGATCATCGAAATCGGTGCGGTACGGGTGGAGAAGGGGGAGGTTGTCGACCGTTTTTCGGAATTCGTAAACCCCGAAGTCCCGATTCCTTTCCGGATCACGGAGCTGACCAGCATTACGGATGAAATGGTTCAGGACGCGCCGCCGATTGAGGTGATTCTTCCAAGGTTCCGCGAATTCTGTAAAGGGGCTGTTCTCGTTGCCCACAACGCGGATTTTGATACCGGATTTATCAAGATGGAGTGCCGCAGGCAGAAGATTGACTGGGAATTTACCTATGTGGATACTGTGGCGATGGCACAGCTTCTTCTGCCGAACCTTTCCCGTTTCAAGCTGGATACGGTTGCCAAGGCGGTGGGAGTTTCTCTGGAACATCATCACCGTGCCGTGGATGACGCCGAATGTACGGCCTGGATTTTTGTGAAATTTGTGGCGATGCTTCGCGAACAGGGGATTAATGACCTGGATTCGCTGAACCGGGAAGGAAGCGTGAATCAGAACGCGATCCGCAAGATGAAATCCAGCCACGCAATCATTCTCGCAAAAAACGAGGCGGGCAGAGTAAATCTGTACCGCTGTGTATCTGAATCGCATCTGAAATACTTTAACCGTCAGGCGAAGCTTCCCAAGAGCTTTGTGCAGGCGCACCGCGAGGGACTGATCATCGGATCCGCCTGTGTGGCCGGAGAGCTCTACCAGGCATTGTTGAGGGGAGCGCCGGATACGGAAATCGCGAAGATTGTGAGTTTTTACGATTATCTCGAAATACAGCCGCTCGGAAACAATCGTTTTCTCATTGAGGATGAGAAGAATCCGGCGGTCAGCAGCGAGGAGGATCTCCAGGAGCTCAACAGGAAAATCATCCGGCTGGGAGAACAGTTCCACAAGCCGGTCGTCGCTACCTGTGATGTTCATTTCATGGATCCTCAGGACGAGATTTACCGGCGGATTATCATGGCAGGAAAGAAATTTGCGGACGCGGACAATCAGGCTCCGCTGTACCTTCGCACTACGGAAGAAATGATGGAGGAGTTCGCTTATCTCGGAGAAGAAAAGGCGAGAGAGGTTGTCATCGACAATACGAACAGGATCTGCGACATGATTGAGCGGATGAGTCCGATTTATCCGAAAAAATGTCCTCCGGTGATTCCGCACTCTGACGAGATGCTGCGCACCATCTGCTACCGCCGGGCGCATGAGATCTACGGGCCGGATCTTCCGGAGATCGTTCAGGCAAGACTTGAGCGGGAGCTTACCTCCATTATTTCAAACGGTTATGCCGTGATGTACATTATCGCGCAGAAGCTGGTGTGGAAATGCAATGAAGACGGATATCTCGTAGGATCGAGAGGTTCTGTCGGGTCATCCTTTGTGGCGACCATGTCTGGAATCACAGAGGTAAATCCGCTGCCGCCGCATTATCTGTGTCATCACGATTATCATGTGGAATTCGATACGCCGGATGTTGTGAAATACCGCAAAATGGGATATTCCGGATGTGATATGCCGGACAAGAAATGTCCGGTCTGCGGCAGAGTCATGGACAAGCTGGGCTTTAACATTCCTTTTGAAACCTTCCTCGGCTTCAAGGGGAACAAGGAGCCGGATATCGACCTTAACTTTTCGGGAGAGTATCAGACGAAGGCACACGCATACACCGCGGTTATCTTCGGCGCGGGTCAGACGTTCAAGGCAGGGACCATCGGTACGCTGGCGGACAAGACAGCCTTCGGATTTGTGAAGAATTACTATGAGGAAAAAGGCATACACAAGCGAAGCTGTGAGATCGACCGGATCGTACAGGGCTGCGTAGGAATACGAAGAACCACCGGGCAGCATCCGGGCGGTATCGTTGTACTGCCGCAGGGATGGGACATCAATACCTTTACGCCGGTGCAGCATCCCGCTGATGATCCGGATTCGGATATCGTCAGCACACATTTTGATTATCATTCGATTGATTCAAACCTTCTGAAGCTGGATATTCTCGGACACGATGATCCGACAATGATCCGTATGCTGGAGGACCTGACCGGAGAAGACGCGACAAAAATCCCTCTCGATGAGACAAAGGTTATGAGTCTGTTCCAGAATCTCAGCGCGCTGGGACTTCAGCCGGAGCAGATTCATGGCATCAGGCTGGGCACACTCGGGATCCCGGAGTTCGGCACAAGCTTTGCGATGCAGATGCTTTTTGATACGAAGCCGCAGAACTTTACGGATCTATGCCGGATCTCAGGTCTGTCCCACGGAACGGATGTCTATCTCGGCAATGCCGAGACGCTGATCAAGGAGGGAAAATGTACGCTGGGAACGGCCATCTGCTGCCGTGACGACATCATGGTCTACCTGATCAACAAGGGGATGGATTCTGAGGAGAGCTTTTCCATCATGGAGATGGTGCGAAAGGGGAAGGTGGCGAAGAAACAGTGTAAAAACTGGCCGGAATGGACGGCCGACATGAAACAGCACGGCGTTCCCGACTGGTATATCTGGTCGTGCGAAAAGATCAAGTACATGTTCCCGAAAGGCCACGCCGTGGCCTATGTGATGATGGCCTACCGCGTGGGGTGGTACAAGGTGTACCGGCCGCTGGCGTATTACGCGGCCTATTTTTCAATCCGGGCGAAGGCATTCTCCTACGAGAAAATGTGTCAGGGGCAGCGCCACCTGGAAGAGATCATGGACGAGTTCAATTCCCGCAAGGATTCTCTGTCAAAGATGGAGCAGGACCAGTATGGCGACATGTGTCTCGTCGAGGAAATGTACGCCCGCGGTTTTGAGTTCATGCCGATAGATATCTACCGGGTGCAGCCGCATCGTTTTCAGATTATTGACGGAAAGCTGATGCCTTCGCTGGATGCCATTGACGGCCTGGGTTCCGTTGCGGCAGACAGCATCGTACTGGCGGCGCGGGACGGAAAGTTCTTGTCCAAGGATGATCTGCGGCAGAGGGGGAAGGTCGGCAAGAGCATTACGGATACACTGGATCGGCTGGGAATCATATCCGATCTGCCGGAGACGAATCAGATCTCGCTGTTTGATTTTCAGATGGAGGCGGGGTAGATTCATGGCGGCAGAATCACAGGCCGGGTGAGCAGAATCACAGATCTGGGCGGCAGAACTACAGACCGGGTGAGCAGAATCACAGATCTGGGCGGCAGAACCACAGGCCGGGTGAGCAGAATCACAGATCTGGGCGGAAGAACTACAGACCGGGCAGGAAAAATCCAAGACCAGGCCGGAGGGTATCTGGATAAAGGGGCGCAAACAGGGAGGACTTTTACATGGAAAATCTGGAATTGAGATACCTGCAGCGGCTGGCGGAGCTGTATCCGACCATTGCCGCTGCGTCAACAGAAATTATAAATCTGGAAGCTATACGAAATCTGCCCAAGGGTACCGAACACTTTATCACGGATATTCACGGAGAATATGAGGCTTTTTCGCATGTGCTGAAGAACGGCTCCGGTTCCGTAAAGAAAAAGATCGATGAGGTGTTCGACCATACGCTCAGTGAGGCGGACAAGAGCGCTCTGGCAACGCTGATCTATTATCCAAATGAGAAGATGGCACTCATACGTCAGACGGAAGAGAACATGGACGACTGGTACAAAATCACTCTGTACCGGCTGATTCAGATCTGCAAGAAGGCATCCTCCAAATATACGAGGTCAAAGGTGCGTAAGCAGCTGCCGAAAGACTATGCCTATGTGATCGAGGAGCTGATCACGGAGAAGCCGGATGTTCTGGACAAGGAGGCGTACTATAATTCTATTGTGGATACGATCATAGATATCCAGAGAGCGGAAGATTTTATCGTGGCACTCTGCCATCTGATTCAGCAGATGGTTGTGGATCATCTGCATATTCTGGGTGATATCTATGACAGGGGTCCGGGTCCGGAGAGAATCATGGACCGTCTGATGAGCTATCATTCTCTGGATATCTGCTGGGGCAACCATGACATCGTCTGGATGGGAGCTTCCGCAGGATCGCTGCCCTGTATCGCCACAGTTCTCAGAATTTGTGCGAGATATGGGAATCTCGACATTCTGGAGGACGGATACGGCATCAATATGATCCCTCTGGCAACGTTCGCCACCCGGGTCTACGGCGATGATCCCTGTTCTCTCTTCAGGCTGAAGGGAGAGAACAGCACCCGGCTGCCCAATGAAAATGAATTGAACATGAGAATGCACAAGGCAATTTCCATCATTCAGTTTAAGCTGGAGGGACAGCTCTTTGGAGAGCATCCGGAGTTCCATATGGAGGACCGTATGCTTCTTGACAAGATTGATTACGAAAGAGGGGTCATACGGCTGGACGGAAAGGAATACGCACTTCTTGATCATAATTTTCCGACAATTGATCCATCGGATCCGTACCGCCTGACGGCGGATGAGACGGAGGTGATGGAGCGGATGCAGCGGGCGTTCACGCAATGTGAGAAGCTCTATCAGCATATGAATCTTCTCCTGAACAAGGGAAAACTGTACTGTATCTACAACAACAATCTTCTCTATCATGGCTGTATGCCGCTGACCGAAGACGGAGAATTTATGAAGGTAGACGTGTTCGGGAAAAAACTGTGCGGGAGGGAGCTGTACGACGAGCTGGAAAAGTACGTCCGGAAGGCGTTTTTCGCCGTAAACGAAGAAGAGCGGAAAAAAGGACGTGATATCATCTACTGGATCTGGTGCAGCCCGCAGTCGCCTTTGTTCGGGAAGGATAAAATGGCAACCTTCGAGCGATATTTCATTGCGGAGAAGGAAACACATGTCGAGCATAAAAACCCGTACTACCAGCTTTTAAACAATGAGGAGATCATGAACCGGGTTCTTCGGGAATTCGGTCTTCCAGAAGACGCGCATATTGTGAACGGACATGTACCGGTGCTGCAAAGTTCCGGCGAAAGTCCCGTGAAATGCAGCGGGAAGGTGCTGATCATCGACGGAGGCTTTTCGAAAGCATATCAGGGCAAGACGGGGATTGCAGGGTATACTCTCATCTACAATTCGTACGGAATGCAGCTGGTGGCGCTGAAGCCTTTTACCTCCACGGAGGATGCCGTCCGGAATGAGACAGATATTCACGGAGACAGGATTCTGGTTATGAACGCGCCGCACAGGCTTCATGTCAGCGATACAGATATCGGACGCCGGCTGAAGGAGAGGATTGATGAGCTGAAGGAGCTACTGAAGGCTTACCGCAGCGGCGTGATCAATGAGATGGTTTAGACACTTTCGTGCCGCTGGCGCGTCCCTTCGTGCTCATGCTTGTTGCCTTCGAAAACATATCCAGTCTCTTACACACGCTTCGCGGAAGGCGGCCTGGATATGTTTTCGAAGAGCTTATGATCGATTGTGACTGTATAAGCTGCGGATTGCTTTGTGCTGCGCACTTCCGCAATCCTACAAGCATGAGCACTTTCGTCCCGCTGGCGCGTCCCTTCGTGCTCATGCTTGTTGCCTTCGAAAACATATCCAGTCTCTTACACACGCTTCGCGTGTGACGATCCTGGATATGCTTTCGAAGAGCTTATACACTCACGTCTCTGCGGAGTTGGGCGAGGAGGCGGTCGTTGTCTTCGGGATTCATGAAGCAGAACCGGAAGTATTTGTTGGAGAGGAAGGGGAAGGTGGAACAGTTGCGGATCATGAGTCCCTTCCGGATGCAGTGGTCGAAGAGAATGTCCGCGTCCATATCCTCCCGGAGAATCCGCACGAGGATGAAGTTCGCCTTCGGGCGGTATACTTTAATGGTATTCCAGGTCTCAAGCTCACGGTAGATCCGGGTGCGTTCGGTGTCGATCAGAGTACGTGTCTGATTGATATATTCCGTATCGCCGAACATCAGCCTTCCGGCGACCTCGGCGATGGAGCTGATGGACCAGGGGTTCTGCAGGGAGATGACCTTACGGATCAGGTCTGTGTTGCAGGTGATCGCGTAGCCGAGACGGAGACCCGGAGCAGCAAAGAATTTGGAAGTGCCTCTCAGGACAACGATGTTTGTGTACGAGTCGGTAAGCGGAACCGAGGAGATCTTTTCATCTGCGTGCGTAAATTCTACATATGTCTCATCCACCATCACAAAAATGCCGTGCACCATGCAGGCATCGAGGATGGTGCGCATCTTCTCGTTGGAGATCGCGGTTGAGGTCGGATTGTTCGGATTACACAGAATCAGGAGATCCAGGTCGTCCGTCAGATGACGGCACAGATCGTCAGGATTCAGCTGAAAATCCTCTTCTTCCTTCAGGGGATAATAGACGGTCTGACCGCCTCTCAGAGATATTTCTCTTTCGTATTCGGAATATGAGGGACCGAGAATCATTGCTTTTTTCGGTGCATCTGCCTGAATCATCAGGGAGATCAGCTCGGTGGAGCCGTTTCCGACAATGACATTTTCGTAGGTGGTGCCCGCGTACTCTGCGATCACTTTTCGAAGGTCCTTATACTCCCGGTCAGGATAGGCCTGAATGACGTCGATGTGCTCACTGATGGATTCCCGAAGATTGCGGGAGATTCCGAGTGGATTGATGTTGGCGGAAAAGCTGGTGATCTTTTCCTTTGGGATATGGTAGATCTCTTCTATTTTTTCCAGGTCGCTTCCATGAAAATGATCCTTGTGCTTCAAGGTAAACTGAGCCATAGATGACACCTCGATTTCTAACTTAGAGCGGTTTTCTGCCTTGTCAATTGCACATACACATGAACAGATATCACGTGCACCGGTCAGAACATTGCGCAGGTTCTGTGGATGTTGTATACTTCAATGTGGATGAGACTCCAAAAGGCGTTCTCATTCGGAACTAAGTTTAATTCGAATGCGGATATTCGTCAAGCGTATGTGCTGTCCGGGTCAGAAAGAAACGTATATGTTTGATGAGTCAGAGAGTATCGTAAATGTGCTGAGACAGTGCGTAATATACGTTCGATTTGACAGAAAAGATCGTATATGCGCGCTGAGCCAGGGAACATCGTGGCGGCATGACGTGTGTCCGCTTAAGATAAGGTGGGAGTATTGAAGAATAAGGACGGAGTAATTGAAGCCGGGTTCGTGTATGATCTTCCGAAGCTGGTTTTCTCTGAAGAAGAATATCGTATTGTAGTAGGAGAGGGAGAGGTCCGCAGAGGGACCCTTCATGTCTGCGCATCGGACGGCAGTACCATCCGGGGAAGCGTATTGTCGGAGGATTACAGGATTCATCTTCTGACAACGGAATTTGAGGGAGAGGACTGTGAGATCAGCTTCCTTGTGATTACCAAAGGGCTGCTCTCCGGGCAGAGTATCCGGGGCAGTATCCTGGTCAGCAGCAATATTGCCGAGAAAGAATATCCTGTGTACGCGGAGATCGTGGATGTTCCGGGAGATGGAGAAGAATCGGAGGTCCGGACACTGGATGATTTCTCCAGGCTTTGCCAGAAAAGTCTTAGGGAGGGATTTCTGATGTTTACGGATCCGGGATTTGCGAGAATCCTGAACGGGAACAACCGGCAGTATCTGGGACTGTACCGCGGGATGTCACACAATCCGGTTACCTACCAGCATCTTGAGGAATTTCTCGTCTCGACCGGCAAGAAGGAGCCAATCGAGATCACTCTCGATAAGCAGCAGAAGGCAGTATATCACCTGGATGTATCTCAGAAGGATACCTTGTATGTCTATCGCAATACATGGGGATACATCCGGCTTGAGGTTGAGGTGGAGGGCGATTTCCTCGAGGTGACGAAAAAGGTGATTACCACCGAGGACTTTATCGGGAAGGTCTACGGACTGGAATATGTTGTCCACAGTGACAGACTCGGTGAGGGAAAATCGTTTGGAAAAATCCGGATCCGCAGTGTTCACCAGAATCTCGAATATATTGTTGAGGCATCCCGAAAAGAGGAGTCGGAGATCCTTCCATCTGCAGTTCGGAGCAGGAAGGTCGCCTGGCTGATGAGAGATTTTCTGAGCCTTCAGCTTCACAAGCTGGATTACCGCAGCTGGCTGGAGTCATCTTCCATGACAGTGCATGAGATGCTCGAGGAGAATCCAGACGATTCGGCCGCAATTCTTTATGCTGCCTATCTGGAGTTTTCCAGAGACGACAATGGTAAGGCAATGGAGCGGCTGTGGCCGATGAAAGACGGCCGGGTCAGCCCCGCGAACAGCGAGGAGAAGGGAATTTATCTCTCGCTGGCAAAGGAGGTGGGGCTGCTGCCTGAGGAGAAGCGTGACATTCTTCCGCTTCTTGCAAAATACTACCGGAAGAATCCGGGAAGCTATCTTCTGCTGAAGCTTTGCCATCAGGAAGAGAACACGGAGATCATAAATTCGGCGGACCGTATGCAGGAATATGAGGACTGCTTCAACGCCGGATCTATGAGCCCTTTTTTGTATCTGGATGCGTGGAACCTTCTGGCGAGGGAGGAGTCTCTCCTGCGCAGACTTTCACCGTTCATGATTCAGGTTCTGAATTTCGGTCTGAAGCACAATTTTATCACCGAGGGACTGCTTCAGAGAACTGCTTTTCTGAGCGATAACGAGAAGAACTTTAACCGGCCGTTGTACCGGATCCTTTCTGCCGGGTACCAAAAATATCCGAACGATGCGGTTCTTGAGGCGATCTGCAAGCTGCTGATCAAGGGAAATCCGGTGGATTCGCGCTGTTTTCCGTGGTATGAGAAGGCTGTGCTTCATGATCTCCGTATTACAAGGCTCTACGAATATTATATGGAGACTTATCACAAGCCGGCGGGGGAGAGACTTCCACAGCAGATCCTGATGTATTTTGCGACAAATACCGAGCTTGCGGAGAAGAAACGTGCACTGCTCTATGCCAGTATCGTACTGAACCGGGAGGAAGACGATACCAGTTTTCTGAACTATGGGCGTTATATCCGGACTTTCGCGATGGAATCTCTGCGAAAGGGACGCATGAACGAAAATTACGCGGTTCTTTACCAGCAGTATTTCCGGAAACCGGAATCGCCGGAGATCGCGGAGCTGCTCGGGAATGTTCTGTTTGTACATAAGGTCACGGTCACGGATCCGATGGTGCGGCAGGTGGTGGTGAGTCATTACGCACTGAAAGAAGAGGAAACGGCGACAGTGAAGGACGGGGTGGCTTATCCCCGGATTTATACCGATGATGCCGCTGTGCTCATGGAGGATGTGCATCATCGGCGGTACGCGACAACCATTCCTTTTGAAGTAACGAGGCTGATGGACGCCAGGGACAGTGCGCATGCGATTCTGGAGCAGGGCGTGAGTCATCCTGGGGCTGAGCTTTCCATCTGCCGGGAGAAGGCGTTTCAGATGGACGTCAACAGCCGCACGGTTTCTGCTTACCGGATGGCAGTGACAGATGAGGCGTTTACCGATGAGTACCGCAAAATTCTGCGGAGGAAGCTTCTGGAATATGACATGGCGCATCCCGATGAAGAGGTTCTTCCGCGGAACATGAGTGAGGAGGAAATCGATCGTTATGCGGAGGCGGATAAAGTGAGCACAATTGTGCTTCTGATCCGCGAGGGCAGATATGAGGAAGCCTTTCATGTGATATCCGAATTCGGATGTGAGGGTGTACCCACAAGGCTCCTGCTGCGTCTGTCCAGCCGGCTGATTCTCGGTGACGGAGAGGACGGGGAGAAGCTGCTGCAGCTGACTGAGTATGTATTTAAAAAGGAAAAATACGATGAGGTCATGCTGAGTTATCTCCGGGATCATTACCGGGGCTCTGTCCGGAATCTGTGCAGACTCTGGAGAAAGCTGAAGGGATTTCAGCTGGAGACGCTCAGCCTCGACGAGCGGATCCTGCTGCAGTCAATCCGGACGCATCAGTTCCCGGACGACGAGGGAAAAATTCTTTGTGATTACGTCCGTCAGCAGGGAAGACCGGAGGTAACGGCGGCGTTTCTGTCCTATCTTTCGGATTATTATTTCCTCGGGGGACGCGCGATATCTGAGTCGGAGATTGTCACAATGGAAAATGCAATGGACCGCGGAGAGGTCGATTATACGATCTGCAAGCTGGCTCTTTTACGGTATTATTCTACCCTGGATTCCCTGGATGCAAAACGGATGGAGAGAGCCGGTGTATTGCTGAAGCAGATGGACGAGAAGGGGCTCCGTTTCGAATTCTATCACAAGCTTCCGAAGCGGCTGATTCAGGCATATCAGATCGAGGATAAGGTGTTTGTTCAGGATCAGTTCCGGCCGGGAAGCCGGGTAATTCTTCATTATCAGCTGAAGGAACAGGACGGCGAACAGACAGAATGGATCAGCGAGCCGATGAATAATGTCTACCACGGCATTTTTGTGAAGGAGTTTCTTCTGTTCTATGGAGAGAGCCTGCGTTATTACATGAGTGTCATGGACGATGGAAAAATCAGCGATTCCGATACCTATGAGGTTTCTCTTGTAGACATGGACACTTCCGGCGCAACGAAGTTCCGGCTTCTCAATCGCATGCTTGAGGCACGGGATCAGGGAGATGACGGAAAACTGCGGGAAGCAGAGGAACAGTATCTGCGACAGGAATGCTTTGTCAACCGGTTCCTGAAGCTGATGGATTGAGGAGGAACAGATGCAAAGTTATCAGAGCAGAACGGCAGGATCAGCTGCTGCTGAAGCTGATGAATTGAGGGGGAGCAGATGAGCGCAAGAGAATTGATTGTAGGGATAGATCTCAATCGAAATCAGCCGCAGATCTGTTACTACGAACGTGAGAAAGAAAATACGGTCACCGCGCCGATGAAGGTCGGAAATGACATGGTCTCCTTCCGGGAGATTCTCGACGGAATCGAAAATCTGGTTCATGATTTTCCGGACGAAGAGGAGAGGGACCGCCGGAGAAACGAGCTTGAGCAGAAGGCCGCGGAGACCATGAGGAAGGCACTGTACACACTTGGTCTGAGTGATCCGGAGTCACAGATTGCGGGCATCACGATCACGGTTCCTGTCCTGACCCGCCCGGTGGTGCATCTGGTGAAATCAATCTACCGGGAGCTTGGCCTCGCAAAGGCACGCGCCTTTCTTCAGGATTATAAGGAGAGTTGTTTTTATCACACGATTTATCAGAAGAGAGAGCTCTGGAACCGGAATGTTGGATTTTTTATTTTTGAGGAGGAAAAGGTATCTTTTCTGTCGATGAATATGAATCCGCAGACCAGGCCGGTGACTTTTACAATGGAAGAGGGGATAACGATCTGCCTGAAACAGGACAGAAGTCTCTGGGATGAGCAGTTCTATAATATGATCAATGCGTCGCTGCGGCAGAATATGTATTCCTGTATCTTCCTGATGGGCGATACTTTTGACCGTGCGTGGGCGGGTCGATCCATTGCACTGCTGTGCCGGGCGGGACGGAAAGTGTTTGTGGTTGACAATCTATATGCGAGAGGCGCCTGTTATACGGCACGGGAGAAGGTTGTTCAGCGAAAATTCCCGGACTGTCTGTATCTTGGGGATGATATCATCCGCAATAATATCGGCATGAAGATGAACATTCAGGGGAGGGAGACCTATTATCCTCTGATCGCCGCGGGAGTAAACTGGTATGAGGCGGACAAGGTCTGTGAGATCATTCTGATCGGCAAGGAGCATGAGCTTCGATTTTTGATCAACCGCATGGATGAGAATGATCAGAAGGTGTCGGTGATGCAGCTGCCGGAGCTCGATGACCGTCCGGACGGGACGACCCGTCTTCGAATTCACCTGACATGTGAATCTGCAAAACGCTGTGTCATCGAAGTAGAAGACCTGGGATTCGGAGACATGTATCCGGCAACCGGGAAAGTCTGGCGTGAGATTCTGGAGGAGTGAGACGAATGAGCATGGCTGTGTTATGTCAGGTAAAGAGGGCGGAACATCCTTTTTATATTCGTGACATTGACCTGAATATCTATTCGATCGAGGAGCTCTGCTATTTTGCAGACCACAATCTGGCTCTGGTCGAAGAGGATTTTTTTGACGATGCCCTGATCGGATGGATTGGAGAGGAGCTGGAGGACCGTAATTTTGTGAGGTCTCTGGAGAGAATTCGCAGAGAGGGAGTGCAGACGCTTGGAAGAATACTGCACGCGCTCAACGCCGAGACGGGATGGATTTATGTACAGGATCGTGAGAATTTTGAGAAAACTCTCGAGGCCAACCGGAAGCTGCCGGGACCGGAGAGACTGCGTCTGCGGGCCGATTCTCTGGTGGGTTACGGGAAATATACGAAGGCAATCGAGGACTACAAGAGGATCCTTGCGATGAAAGACATGGAAGGACTCGGCGAGCAGTTTCTCGGGACGGTATACAACAATATGGGAGTTACATATGCGAGACTCTTCGAGATGGATGAAGCGGTCGAATGTCTGAGAGAAGCCTATAACAGTATTCATTCCAGGGAAACACTGGAAAACTATCTCTGCTCTGTTTATCTGGCAAAAGGAGAAGAAGCCTTTGAAAGGCTGGCGGATGATCTGAAGGCGGATACGGGGACCAGAGAATCACTGGCTTCTGAGATCAGGGACCTGAAGGTGGACAAGCCGGAAGGAGATGTAAACTCCCTGCTGGGCGGCTGGGTGCGTGAATACCACAGGGAAACCGCGAGGTAACTGAAAAGTCGAGAGCTTTATCACCCTTGCTTTAAAAGCGAAAAATCAGGTGGGAAAATCGTGCGCATTACAGGCCGGCAATGCACGAATTTCAGATGCGAATTTGGTGCGGATTTCTCAGAAAGTTTTCTTGACAGAAGCTGTGAAACGTGGTTTAATATCAACATAATTTAAGACTACATCAGTTTAAACCGATGAAGTGGAGATAAAGCGGAAGGGGCACTCACAGAGAGTCCGGGGAGGTGCGAGCCGGGCAGGACGCTGATCCGTAAATGGACCACTGAGGGCAGGGTGAAAATACCGGGATTATGAAAACAGGTTATGGTATAAGTAGCTTCTGACGCAGGGCATACGTTACATGCCGGAGATATGATGGTATCTCATGAGTGTGTGGAGACACAAATACAAGGTGGCACCACGGGAATCGAAACTGTACGATTATACCCGCCCTTGACAGAACAAAATCTGTCATGGGCGGGTTTGTTATTTACGCGAACAGTGAGCCGCAGCCGAATGCGAAGTATTCGTGTGCGGCGAAAAAATTGAAGGAGACCTGGGGCGTGCAACCTGATGTAAACGACTCGGTGCATGCGTAAGCGGTATCAGGGAATTTGATTACGGAGGGAAGGTTATGAAGCAGACATCGTTCGAAGAAGTGAAGAGGATTGCATCATCCGGTGATTACAAGCGAATTCCGGTGACGAGAGAGATTCTCTCTGACATCCGGACCCCGGTGGAAACTTTGAGAGCTCTGCAGAATGTCAGTACGCACTGTTTTCTTCTGGAAAGTGTAGAGGACAGCCGTCAGTGGGGCAGATACACGTTCCTTGGATTTGATCCGTCGATGGAGATTTCCTGTAAGGATCATATCCTGACCGTGAATGCCGGGGGCAAAATCAGGATGGAGACCGCTCACCCGGGCATCTACATCAAACAGATTATTCATGAGAACAGATCACCCCGGATTCCCGGGCTTCCCACATTGACCGGCGGACTGGTGGGCTATTTTTCCTACGATTATATACAGTACGGAGAACCGGAGCTGAAGCTGGACGCGCCGGATGAGGACAGGTTTGATGATGTGAACCTGATGCTGTTTGACAAGCTGATCTGCTATGATAATTTCCGCCAGAAGATTCTCCTGATTGTCAACATCCACACGGAGTGCATGGAAACCGATTACAATAAGGCAATTCTGCAGCTCGATGAAATGGAGAACATCATCCGGAACGGGAAGCCGAAGAAAGTGCCTGCGGGACATCTGCTTGAGCCGCTGAAGCCGAAGCTCTCCCTGGAGGAGTTCACCGGGAAGGTGGAAAAAATAAAACATTACATCCGGGAGGGGGATATTTTTCAGCTTGTATTTTCAAATCCAATGAAGGCGGCATATGAGGGAAGCCTGCTGAATACGTATCGTGTTCTGAGAACGACAAACCCGTCCCCTTATATGTTTTATTTTTCCGGTGATGATGTGGAAATTGCCGGCGCTTCTCCGGAAACGCTCGTGAAGGTGGAAAACGGGGAAATCCGTACATTTCCTCTGGCGGGAACACGGCCGAGAGGACGCGACGATCAGGAAGATCAGCGCCTTGAAAAGGAACTTCTTTCCGATGAAAAAGAGCGGGCGGAGCACAACATGCTGGTGGACCTCGGGCGGAATGATCTTGGAAGGTTATGTAAATTTGGAACCGTAGAGGTCGAAAAATATATGTGCATTGAGAAGTATTCTCACGTCATGCACATCGGCTCGGCGGTAAAGGGACAGCTTCGCGATGACAGGCAGGCTGTTGATGCGGTAGATTCCGTGCTTCCGGCAGGAACGCTCTCCGGAGCTCCGAAATTCCGGGCCTGCGAGCTGATCAATGAGCTGGAACATGACAAAAGAGGGATATACGGCGGCGCAATCGGGTATGTGGATTTCACGGGAAACCTGGATGTCTGCATCGCTATCCGACTGGCTTATAAGCGGAACGGGAAGGTATTCGTTCGCTCCGGTGCCGGAATCGTGGCAGACAGTGTACCCGAGAAGGAATATCAGGAATGCCGGAACAAGGCAAGGGCTGTTGTAGAAGCTCTTGAGAAAGCGGAGGAAGAAGAATGATTCTGTTAATTGATAACTACGATAGTTTTTCTTATAACCTTTACCAGCTGATTGGCGCTCTGAATTCGGATATTCAGGTGATTCGGAATAATGAAAAAACCGTCGGGGAAATCAGAGACATGAAGCCGGACTGCATCATCCTGTCACCGGGACCCGGGAAGCCGAAGGATGCCGGTGTCTGCGAAGAGGTTGTGAGAAAGATGGGAGGAGAGGTGCCGATCCTCGGGGTGTGTCTCGGACATCAGGCGATCTGTGAAGCATCAGGCGCCGTGATCTCTTATGCGAAACAATTGATGCACGGTAAGCAGTCCCGGGTGAAGCTTGACGTGGCGGCACCGATTTTTACAGGGCTTCCGGAGGAGGTGACCGTCGGGCGGTATCATTCGCTGGCAGTTGTCGAGAACACGCTTCCGCCGCATCTCAGGGAAATCGCAAGGGCCGACGACGGGGAGGTTATGGCAGTAGCAGATATCGAAAGAAAAATTTACGGATTGCAGTTTCACCCGGAATCGATTATGACGCCGGAGGGAAAACAGATGCTTCGCAATTTTCTGACGAGCAGCGGAATCGCTGCAAAGGAACAGGGCGAAGATTAACAAAACGGCATAAAGATACGAAGAATAGCGGAACCAGATAGAAAAGCAATGAGCAGCAGAGCGGCATAGAGAAGTGAAGAATAGTGCAGTCGGACAGGAGGAACGAAAATGATCAAAGAAGCTATTGAAAAAATTGTAGACAAACAGGATCTTACCTATGACGAAGCATACACCGTAATGAATGAGATCATGAGCGGAAAGACGACGCAGACCCAGAATGCTGCTTTTCTTGCCGCACTATCCACAAAATCCGCAAAGGCAGAAACGATCGATGAGATTTCCGGATGTGCGCAGGCAATGAGAGAATACGCGACTCCGGTCAGACACCCCGGGATGGAGGTCCTCGAGATTGTGGGAACAGGCGGCGACAAGTCCCATACCTTTAATATATCCACAACGAGCGCCTTTGTCATTGCGGCAGCCGGGGTAAAGGTCGCGAAGCACGGAAACCGCGCGGCTTCCTCACTTTCCGGAACTGCAGACTGCCAGGAAGCGCTCGGAGCAAATATCAATCAGGATCCGGAGAAGGCACTGCGTCTTCTGAAAGATGTGGGAGTGTGTTTCCTTTTTGCCCAGAAGTATCACACAGCCATGAAATATGTAGGAGGGATCCGCAAGGAGCTTGGCATCCGGACCGTATTTAATATTCTTGGGCCGCTAACGAATCCGGCAAATCCGGAGTACTTCCTCCTCGGCGTGTACGATGAGTATCTGGTGGAACCGATTGCCAAGGTACTGGATAAACTCGGCGTAAAACGTGCACTCGTTGTATACGGGCAGGATCGTCTGGATGAGATCTCCGCAAGCGCTCCGACCACAATCTGTGAGCTCCGTGACGGATACTACAAGTCGATGGTTATCACACCGGAACAGTTCGGCCTGGCACGCGGCAAAAAGGAGGAGCTTGTGGGAGGCACCGCAGAGGAAAACGCGCGCATCACAAGGGAGATTCTGAGCGGAAAGATTCAGGGAACAAAGAGAAACGCGGTGCTTCTGAATGCCGGAGCCGCAATCTATGTCGCGGGAAAAGCTGACAGCATCGAAGAGGGAATCCGGAAGGCCGCAGAACAGATTGATAATGGGAGCGCAGAAAAAATTCTGGATGCTTATATCCGGGAATCCAATGAATAAAACAACGCGGATTCAAAAAGCAACCGGGATAGGGAAGATATATGATATATAAGAGCCACACGGCATCGGGAAACAGCCTGGACAGGGAGGATACATGATATGATATTAGACGATCTGGCGGAAGCCACAGGAAACCGCATCCGGGAACAAAAGAAAAAGATTCCTCCGGAGGAACTTCGCCGTCGGGCGGAGTCCATGAACGCGGATAGCGGATTCCCCTTTGAGGCGGCACTGGCGCGACCGGGGATGTCCTTCATCTGTGAGGTCAAAAAGGCGTCGCCGTCAAAAGGACTGATCGCGCCGGATTTTCCGTATCTGAAAATCGCAAGAGAGTACGAGGAGGCGGGCGCGTCCGCGATATCCTGTCTGACAGAGACGGATTATTTTCTGGGTAGTGACAGGTATCTGGAAGACATCGCTGCTGAGGTGCATATACCGGTTCTTCGAAAGGATTTCACCGTTGATCCGTATATGATCTGGCAGGCCAGGGTGATGGGAGCCTCAGCGGTACTTCTGATATGTGCCATCCTGAGCGAGGAGCAGATCCGGGAATACCGGGAGATCGCGGAGGGGCTGGGACTCTCTGCGCTTGTGGAAGCACATGACGAACAGGAGGTTGAGACGGCAGTACGCGCGGGAGCGCGGATTATCGGCGTAAATAACCGGAATCTGAAGGATTTTACGGTTGATGTCCGGAACTCTGTAAGGCTCAGAGACCGGATACCGGAAGGCGTTCTCTATGTGTCCGAGAGTGGGATCCGGACCCCGGAGGATGTCGGAGAACTATTTCGTAATGGCACCGATGCCGTGCTGATCGGGGAGACCCTGATGCGCAGCCCGGACAAGAAAGCAGAGCTTGACCTGCTTCGCCGGGAGTGTGCCGTCAGATAACAAGAAACTGTTCAAAAGACAAAACATCTTTAAGAGACAAAAACATATTCAAGAGACAGGAATATATTCGAAAGACAGGAACATATTCGTAAGATAAAAAATTTTGATTGACATGTCCAATACTGAGGCAAGGGATTCTACGGCAGCATTTGCAAAGAAATACACGAATACGGAGGAAAATTTGAAGGAAGAGCGCAAGGAACAGCGGAAGGAACAGTACAAGATAAAAATCTGCGGAATGCGCAGGAAAGAGGATATCCGGGCGGCGAACCGCTGGAGACCGGATGCGATCGGTTTCATCTGTACCTCCCGTTTCTGGAGGTACATCACGATGGAACAGGCGGCGGAGCTTCGGGCTATGCTGGATCCCTCGATCACGGCCTGTGGCGTTTTTGTGAATGAGCCCTATGAGTATATCGCGGAATACCTGAAAAGAGGAATTATCAATGCTGTTCAGCTGCATGGAGACGAGGACGAATATTACATCCGGCAGCTGCGGAAGGTCATGATTTTTCAGGATACCCTGGTGCCTGTGATCAAGGCGTTCAAGATTTCGTCGGAGAGGGACATGCTTCGCGCAAAGGCAAGTATCGCAGATTATGTGCTGCTCGACAGCGGAGCCGGAACCGGACAGCGATTTGACTGGAAGCTGATTCGGGATATCGGCAGGCCGTTTTTTCTGGCCGGCGGCATCACACCGGAAAACATCCGCGAGGCAGCGGAACGGTTTCGGCCATATTGCCTGGATCTGAGCAGCGGCGTAGAGACGGACCGGGTAAAGGACCCGGAAAAAATCCGCCGGGCAATTGAGAATCTGCGAAGGCAGGACAGCACCGGCTGCTGCGCAAATCCGTTGGGGTAGATTTTACAGAAGATTACAAAGCGTAATTAACCAACAGGTCACGGCGTAGATCCGTCGGGATAGATTTTACCGGCTGCTGCGTAGATCTGCGGGCGAGATTATTCAGGAAACGACCATATGATATTCGTATTATGAACTGGAGGAAAAAATGACAAATCAAAACGGAAGATTTGGTGAATTTGGAGGACAATATGTTCCGGAAACACTGATGAATGAACTGATTCATCTTGAGAAGGCTTACAACCATTACAAGAATGATCCGGAATTCGTGGCGGAACTGGATTCGCTGATGAAGAATTATGCGGGCCGTCCATCCCGCCTCTATTATGCGGAGAAAATGACGAAGAACCTCGGAGGAGCAAAGATCTATCTGAAAAGAGAAGATCTGAACCACACGGGAGCCCACAAGATCAATAACTGCCTGGGACAGGTGCTTCTCGCGAAGAAGATGGGAAAAACAAGGGTCATTGCAGAGACCGGAGCCGGACAGCACGGAGTGGCGACAGCTACCGTAGCCGCGCTGCTTGGCATGGAGTGCGAGGTCTTCATGGGAGAGCTCGACTGCCAGAGGCAGAAGCTGAACGTCTACCGGATGGAGCTTCTCGGTGCGAAGGTTCATCATGTAAAAAGCGGCTCGATGGTACTGAAGGATGCTGTTAACGAAGCAATGCGCGAATGGGCCGGCCGTGTGGAAGATACGCATTATGTGCTCGGGTCCTGCATGGGACCGCATCCGTTCCCGACCATCGTCCGTGATTTCCAGTCGGTTATCTCAAAGGAAGCAAGGGAACAGATTCTGGAGAAGGAAGGACGCCTTCCTGATGTCGTGATGGCCTGCGTCGGCGGAGGATCCAACGCAATCGGTGCCTTTTATAACTTCATACCGGATGAAGGTGTCAGACTGATCGGCTGCGAGGCCGCAGGAAGAGGTGTGGACACAGGAGAAACGGCGGCAACTATGGCAGTCGGAAAGCTCGGCGTCTTCCACGGAATGAAATCGCTGTTCTGCCAGAATGATTACGGACAGATCGATAAGGTGTATTCGATTTCCGCAGGCCTTGATTATCCGGGAATCGGGCCGGAGCATGCGTATCTGAAAAGTATCGGACGTGCCGATTATGTTCCGGTGACCGATGATGAGGCGGTGGATGCCTTTGAGTACCTCTCACGTACGGAGGGAATAATACCTGCCGTTGAGAGTGCACACGCGGTGGCCTATGCGAGAAAGCTTGCTCCGACCATGGACAAGGATCAGATCATCATTATCTGCCTGTCCGGACGCGGTGACAAGGATGTGGCATCTATTGCAAAGTACAGAGGAGTGGATATCGATGAGTAAAAAAATAGCAGACGCATTTAAAAACGGTAAGGCATTCATCCCATTTATCACCGCGGGCGACCCGTCCATCGAAAAAACGAAGGAATTTATCCTGACGATGGAAAAGGCAGGAGCAGATCTGATCGAAATCGGCATTCCGTTTTCGGATCCGATCGCGGAAGGTGTCGTGATACAGGAAGCGGATCTCCGGTCTCTGGAGGCAGGAACCACTACGGATACGGTCTTTGATATGGTGGAGGATCTGAGAAAAGAAACAGATATGCCTCTTGTATTCATGACATACCTGAACATCGTATTCTATTACGGATATGAGAGATTTTTTAACCGCTGTGAAGAGGTCGGGATCAGTGGAATCATCATCCCGGATATGCCATATGAAGAAAAGGGAGAGTGCGCGGATATCGCCGCGAAGCACGGCGTCGACGTGATTTCCATGATTGCTCCGACATCAGAGGAGAGAATCCGGACGATTGCCGGCGAGGCGCGCGGCTTTATCTACGTTGTATCGTCCATGGGAGTCACCGGGGTAAGATCGAAGATCACGACAGATCTCGGTTCCATTCTCGGACACATCAAAGAGGTCACGGAGATTCCGGCGGCCATCGGGTTCGGAATCAATACGCCGGAGCAGGCGAAGGAAATGGCATCCATTGCGGACGGTGTCATTGTCGGGAGCGCAATTGTCAGGCTTGTGGCAAAGTATGGAGAAGATGCCGCACCATATATCTACAGCTATGTAAAAAGCATGAAGGATGCCATCCGCTGAGGATGAAGTGCTTAGGCGTGAGATCCGAATATTTATAGGGTGCGGGTGTGGAGCACGGAGCAATTTGTAGCTTATACCGTTTGTGGCATCCCGCTAGCGAGGCATGAGAACTTGCTGAGAATCTCCGTGCGCATAGGCGTCACGGAAGAGAACTGACATTGTAAATTACAATTATTTGCTATGAGCACCTAAGTGTCACTTGCGTGTCACACAGGTGCTCATATTTTTTACGCGAGCGTCGCGATAGCGAGATAAAACTCGCGCCGCGTGTTTTATCTCGTTCTGCTTCTCTTCGAGCAATCAGGACATGTTTTTTTCCACGCAGAATAATCTTGCGTTGGCAAAACGTAAGGGTTGTGGTACATTAACATACAGATTTTACAGAAAAAGAGGTTATTACATGTTAGATGTTTGTCTGCTGGGCACCGGCGGGATGATGCCGCTTCCGAAACGTTGGCTGACGTCTCTGCTTACGAGATATAACGGAAGCTGTCTGCTGATCGACTGTGGCGAAGGAACACAGATCTCGATGAAGGAGAACGGATGGAGCTTTAAGCCGATCGATATCATCTGTTTCACGCATTTTCATGCGGATCACATCAGCGGTCTGCCGGGAATCCTTCTTGCAATGGCCAATGCGGACAGAACGGAACCGCTGACGCTGATCGGACCGAAGGGACTGCACCGGGTCATCGGCGGATTGAGGGTCATCGCGCCCGAACTTCCGTTTGAAATAGAAATGATTGAGATTACTGAACCGGAGCAGGTTTTTGAGCTGCACGGCTACCGTATCACGGCTTTTCGAGTTCAGCACAATATGATCTGCTACGGATACAACGTAGAAATTCTACGGGCAGGCAGGTTTGACGCGGCAAGGGCAAAAGCGGCAAACATACCGCTGAAGTTCTGGAATCCTCTGCAGAAGGGCGAGACGATGGAGGAGGACGGCACCGTTTACACGCCGGACATGGTTCTGGGACCTCCGCGAAGAGGACTTAAGGTAACGTACTGCACAGATACCAGACCAGTAAAGCAGATCGCGGAGCACGGAGAGGGGTCGGATCTGATGATTCTGGAGGGAATGTACGGAGAACCGGAAAAAGAACAGAAGGCCAGGGAGCATAAGCACATGACAATGTATGAGGCGGCTGCTCTCGCCGTAGAGGCGGATCCCGGAGAAATGTGGCTTACTCATTTTTCCCCGTCCATGGTGCATCCGGAGTGGTATATTAAAGAGGTGCAGAAGGTTTTTCCGCGGACAGAGCTCGGAAAGGACGGAAAAACGGCAGAACTGAAATTTGATGAGGAATAACCAGTAACCCGGGCTTCCGGTCCGGATGTTGGAAGGGAAGGAATCCGGCTGTCGGTCCGGACGCCGGAAATACAAGAAATCCGGGCTTCCGGTCCGGACATTGAAAATGACGGAGAAGAATATGTCAGATACATTGATCCTTGGAATTGAAAGCTCCTGTGACGAGACCGCCGCAGCTGTTGTCAGAAACGGGCGGGAGGTCCTGTCAAATGTGATTTCCTCACAGATTGATCTCCACACCATATACGGAGGCGTAGTCCCGGAGATTGCGTCCCGGAAGCATATCGAGAAAATTAATCAGGTCATTCGTCTCGCACTGAAGAATGCGGGGGTGACACTGGACGATATCAGTGCAATTGCTGTGACGTACGGACCTGGTCTTGTGGGGGCGCTCCTGGTAGGCGTGGCGGAGGCAAAAGCAATCGCCTATGCGAAAAAAATTCCACTGGTCGGCGTGCATCACATCGAAGGGCATGTCAGTGCTAATTATATTGAGCATCCGGACCTGGAACCGCCGTTTATGTGCGAGATTATCTCCGGGGGACATACGCATCTTGTCATCGTGAAGGATTACGGGGAATTCGAGATCCTCGGCAGGACGAGAGACGATGCAGCCGGCGAGGCGTTTGACAAGGTGGCAAGAGCCATCGGCCTCGGGTATCCGGGAGGGCCGAAGATTGATAAGGTGTCAAAGGAAGGAAACCCGCACGCCATTGAATTCCCGAGATCTCATGTCACAGATACGGGGAAGACTTCGCTCACCTTTGCCAGAGGGAACCAGGAGATGACGGACTATGATTTCAGCTTCAGCGGCCTGAAATCTGCGGTTCTGAATTATCTGAACAAGTGTGCGATGATGCATCAGGAGTGGAATCAGGCGGATGTCGCGGCATCGTTTCAGCAGGCGGTTGTGGATTCACTTGTGGACACAGCTATGCGCGGTGCCAGAGATTACCATGTGACAAAGTTTGCGATAGCCGGCGGTGTGGCGTCGAACTCCGCGCTTCGGGCAGCGATGGAGAAGGCTTGTGCAAAGAACGGGATGAAGTTTTACCGTCCGTCACCCGTATATTGTACGGACAATGCGGCAATGATCGCGGTTGCCGGATATTATGAATTCCGGAAGGGCGCGAGAAGCGGATGGGATCTGAATGCCGTGCCGAATCTCAAGCTCGGGGAAAGATGAAAAAACATTGAAGACATGTAGCCCGCACGGGTGAGGAACAGTGAACTGGAGTCATGCAAGACGCACGGGCGAAGGAAAAAGCACTGAACACACGCAGCCTGCATGGACAATGGAAGAATGTAAAAAATGTGCAGTCCCGCACGAACAAGAGAAAAATGTAAAAATGTGCAGTCCCGCACGGACAAGAGAAGAATGTAAAAAAATGTGCAGTCCCGCACGGAGAGGGGAGATCATATGGCTGCAAATCTGGAAAAATGCACGGCTGTGATCGTTGCCGCCGGGAGCGGCAGGAGGATGGGCGGAAAGGTATCCAAACAGTTCCTGGAACTTAAGGGAAGACCTCTGCTGGCATATACGCTGGACGTGTTTCAGAATTCTCAGAGAATCGATGAGATCATTCTGGTTGTTGGAAAAGATACGACAGATTATGTCCGGGAAAATATCGTAGAGAAATACGGATACACAAAGGTATCCAGGCTGGTGATCGGAGGGGCGGAGCGCTACGAGTCCGTTTATGCCGGCCTGCTTGCCTGTGTGGATTCGGATTACGTTTTTATACATGACGGCGTCCGTCCCTTTGTCACCGGTGACATCATCGAACGGGGGTATCAGACGGCACGTCAGTATGGTACTGCTGTCTGTGCGGTGCAGGCTAAGGACACCATAAAGATTGTGAACGAAAAAGGCGTTGTATCGGAAACTCCGATCCGGACAAAGGTCTGGAGCGTGCAGACTCCGCAGGTTTTCCGATACGATCTGATCCGGAAGGCATATGATACACTGCAGATGTTTGATAAGGATGGAATCACCGATGACGCCATGGTTCTGGAGGAGATGGGCAACAGCGACGTGCATGTATTCCAGGGAGATTACTTTAATATAAAGATCACTACACCGGAAGATCTGGATATTGCCGAGCGTTTCCTGGAGAAAAAAACCTGAATTGCTGAAATTTCCGTTGAAATATACAAAATCGTATGGTATAGTATGATCTGTCGTTGAGAAACGGCAGGTCATACATATTTTGCAGGCAGCGTTATCGAAGCGGTCATAACGAGGCGGTCTTGAAAACCGTTTGCTGGAAACGGCACGGGGGTTCGAATCCCTCACGCTGCGCTTATAAGCCCGGAGGCACATAGCTTCCGGGCTTATACCATTTTTACACGGTTATTGAGTTCGGATCATATGACGGCGCTGCTTCCTGTATAGCGTGATATAAATTCCGGATCAGACAGACTGTGTACCCGTGGCATTTCCGGTACAAACACTGCCGGGAAGAAAATAGTGGAGGAAAATGTGATCAAAGAGAATGAGAACATGATCAGAGAGGATGAAAACATGATCATACAGGAAGAGAAAAGAATACGGGACAGATTTCTTGGCCGAACTCCGGGATATCCCGAATATCCGATGCGGCAGACGTCGGCTGTCCTGATCCCATTGCTTGAAGAAAACGGCGAGGTCAGAATTTTGTTTGAGAAAAGAGCTTCCTCTCTTCATGCACAGCCGGGAGAAATCTGTTTCCCGGGAGGACGGTTTGAAAAAGGAGAAAATGCAGTGCAGGCGGCGGTCAGGGAGACAAAGGAAGAACTTCTGGTCGGAAGCAGCCAGATTGAGATTCTTGGAGAGATGGACGGAGTAATGGGCCCGGCAGGTGCCCCGGTGTGGCCAGTGGTAGGAGTCCTTCGTGATTATCAGAATACCTGGTCCGGCGATGAAGTGGATCATACCTTTACGGTTCCGCTTGACTGGTTCCGGGAGCACAAACCAGAAACCTATGTTGCACACGTTGTTACGCAGCCATCCGAGGATTTTCCCTTTGAATTGATTCCCGATGGAAAAAATTACCCGTGGCATTCGAAAAAACACCTGGTATATTTCTACAGAACCGAAAAGGGAGTAATCTGGGGGCTCACTGGACATATTCTGGCGTCGTTTATCAGCAGGTATGCGGGAACGGATATTCCGGATTATGTGCCGGTTGATCGGACCCGAAGCTGTATCTGAGAGACCGGTAAAACAGCCGCTAAGGTTCTGGAAGAGGTATTTTCTAATACGTATCTCTACTAATAAAAATCGTTTAAGATTTGTTTTGGCATTCCCCCACGCCCATGCGCCGTTTCGCGTGCTGTGGACGCGGTACTCTGCAAAAAGATAGGTGTTGGATGTTTCGTTTGACCCTGGGAAAAAGAAAATGAAAATAATGAAAAAAGTGCTTGCCAAAACAAATGTGTTGTGCTAACATATCATTTGTTCGCGCGAGAAATATTAACGCGGCATTGCAGTACAATTTAATTGGTCGAGATATTCGAGCAGAATGGAGATGTACCCAAGCTGGCCGAAGGGGCTCCCCTGGAAAGGGAGTAGGTCGTTAATAGCGGCGCAAGAGTTCAAATCTCTTCATCTCCGCTGGATCGGAACACTGCTGCAGAACGCGACAGAGTTGTGATCCCGTTATGAACATTGACAACTGAACAGTAAAACACATCCTCGAAAATTCAAATGAAGTTTTATAAAATTTTTGTTTGAACGATCGAAAGTATTCAACGGGTTATCGAACTGTTCGCAGGGAGATAACGAATTGATTACGATCCTTTAAAACAGTAAAAAGGGATGAATTAGCCAAGTGTTAATTCTGAACGAATCAATCTTTTTTATGAGAGTTTGATCCTGGCTCAGGATGAACGCT
>NZ_JBQHWP010000006.1:0-171596 GCF_052063915.1 Bilifractor sp. HCP3S3_D3 | reverse complement strand
TTCTTATAAGCTATGTCCTCCGATCTGATAGATTATAGAAAGTAATATTCTACCATAATCGGGACATTTTCATTTGTGGTACATCAGGACTTTATCATTTATGGCTTATAAATATGACACCCATACAAAAATCATAATTTGACAATCCATCAGATCCGTGCTATCTTTTAACCGAGTTTACAAGGTGAGTTCAAATAAGGAATCATCCGAAATCACCAATGGTCCGCATCGAGCGGGTGGAAGGGTCGAACTTAAGTTTGACCCTTCTTTTTTTACAGTAAAAAGTGGCAGGCACCAGCACCATATCTTGCCTGACGCCGACATTTGTTAAGGTTTCAAAGCCGTGATGGGGACCACATACACTCCATCTGTTCTCCTGTATGCAGCGTTTGTCAGGTCACAAAGAACGCATAAGATTTTTGCAGGTTTTCCATCTTTTTCAGAAATGATTTCGCTTTGTATTTTCAAAAGGCCTTCCGCCGCTGCATCGATCTGATTTGCACCTAGTAGATCGTAAATTAATTAGCTACACCAACTGACGGCTCAAAATCTTCCATCTTGTACTTCCAATGGTAGACAACGGGTGTCTCGTTGACTTCTTTGAAATATTTGTAGATGCGATCAATCAGTTCCTGCTTTGTTGCAACCCGGATGCCGCGCAACATTTGCCGTGTCATCTTACCGAAAAAGCCCTCAATCATATTCAACCAAGAGCCGTGTTTTGGTGTGAAGATGAAACGGAATCTACCTGGCATAGTTTCAAGATATTGCTTTACCTTTTTGCTGGTATGAACTGTGTGATTATCCAGTATCACCTGGATCGTATCGCCTTGAGGATATTTTTCATCAAGTATCTTTAGGAAATCGATGAAATCTTCACTTTTGTGCGTGTCTCTGACTAAGGGAATTGCTTCCCCTGTAAGAAGGTCTATTGCTGCCAGAAGTGATACTGTCCCTAACCGTTTATACTCGTAATCCCTCTTAACAGTGCCATTCTCCACTGTGGGTGGAAGATCGGGGGCTGTAGTGGCAATGGCCTGAATACCAGGTTTTTCGTGATAAGATACGGTATGGATTTCCTGCTCACCAGCGGGTATATAAAGTTTTCCGTTTTCATCAAAGAGCATCTCTATTTGCTTATATACCAACAACACCTGGTGCATCTTTGCATCGAAATCGGGATCACGGTTTTCGCAATAATACTGAATCCGGAATGGTTTGATATTGGCCGCATCCAGAATGTTTTTTACGCTTGTTTTGGTGAGTGTGGAAAGCCTTGTGTAACCGGCACTTTCAGCAGTCTTATTGATATGTGCCGTCAGTTTTGCATAGGTCCACGTTTCAGCGGAGTAACCAAACTCAGCTGGTCTTTGACAGGCAATATTTATAATCCAGGCTTTTTCGTCGTCCGTGATTTCAGCATTGCGGCCTCTTCCGGGGGCATCATATATGGCATTCTCAATACCGCCTTGTTTGTATTTTCTCAAACATAGCAAAACGCTGTTGCGATTCAGGCCAACTTTATCAGCAATCTTGTCAACGGAATCTCCGCCCTCTTTGAGGAGAAGAATCCTCGCACGGGTAACAACCTGAGCCTGTAGAGTACGTGCCTTGACGATAGACTCCAACCGGTCATGATCTTCAATGGAAAGCGTTAATGGTATTGATTTTGCCATCTCTGAATACCTCCGTAAACTTGGATGTATTCAGTATAACACGGAGCAACTATTTGGTATAGTTATTTTCATTATAATCTAGTAGTTGTGGTTCATTGCCGGAAATTCCGGTAACTAAAAATCGGAAGCACAATTTGCACTGGCTTCCAGCTGGTAATTACTGTTCATTTATTCAGGCACATACAAACTGAAAGTTATCTATGTCTTCCAAGATCATCAAAATTTCTTTTTAATGTTGCTTCAGTAAACGGGATAGCGCAGATCATGACAACCATCTGTGCAATGACGATAATCAATCCAGCAATGCCTGTCATGTCTACACTCTTTCCGTAGACAAATAACATCACCACAATGGAAATCGGCAGTAAAGCCAGTCCACTGCTGAGCCATATTTTACCGCTGTATTGATGAGCAAACCTCCAGGTTTCCTGATTTTTCATAGATCTCGTTGTACGATATCCGAAGGTACCATTAACCTGTTTGGGTCCGCCTTTCATGAAATATTTTTCAAATCCAATCATAATAACTGGTGTCAAAAGACACATGATCAACATAAAAACCCAGAATCCTGTCATAGCTATTCTCCTAACAAGTTCAGATTTACAACCGGTTCAGTATATCCTGTATTGTTTGCTCATCCTGAATCTGTGAGATTCCGAAACACTTTTTCCCAGCATCTTTTAGTGAGGCACCGACATGGTAACCGACTGTATCATCCAGAATCAGGAAGCGATCATGAAAAGCAGTCATGTGCTTTACCGTAAGCTTTGGATATTGCGAATTAAACGTGTTGATATCTCTATTGCTTAGCCGCGTATTATTGAAGGTATAGATTATCACATCAACACTGGGATTCTTCTTTGCCAGAATATTAAGCGTCCCAATATCCACATATCCATCTATCAGAACAATTTTCTTAGCTGCCTTCTGCACCAGCGAGATCAGAAGCTCAAATGCATCATAAATCTGCCCATCAAAGAATATTTTCTGCTCTGATTCAGCATGATCATCAATATAATCAAAGACCTTATCGAACTTCTCATCAGTCTGTTTCTGATACTCAAGTTGTTTTAACTCAACAGCACTGATTCTTTCGAACAGAGCGGCATTACTGGCAATAAAGCGGCGCATCTCGACAAATGCATTGATGATCTGAATACTGACTTGAATGGCGGTATCGCTCCTTAGAACCGCAGACAGCATCGCTACTCCCTGCTCCGTAAAGACATATGGCATATATCGCCTTCCGCCTCTCCCCTTCTTTGAGGTCACAATTTGTGACCTCAAAGAATCATATTCTTCCTGCGTTAATTGGAACCGGAATTCCGCAGGAAATCTTTCTAAATTTCTCTTGACCGCTTGGTTAAAAACTTTCGTATCCACTTTATATAAAGTAGCCAAATCACTATCCAGCAGAACCTGTTGCCCACGGACAATATAGATGAGATCCCTTATTGGCCTTGTATCAGTCTGTATTTCTGCCGATTCAACTGTTTTGATTTCATTATCCATAACGTTCCTCATGCATCTTGAGATGCCAAGT
The DNA here is from genome assembly GCF_052063915.1 of Bilifractor sp. HCP3S3_D3. Taxonomy (NCBI): domain Bacteria; kingdom Bacillati; phylum Bacillota; class Clostridia; order Lachnospirales; family Lachnospiraceae; genus Bilifractor; species Bilifractor sp. HCP3S3_D3. The sequence continues at coordinate 168,377 of NZ_JBQHWP010000006.1, read as the reverse complement.
TGGCATCTCAAGTTCTGTCATTAATTGTGTAAGCATGTTTTGCACAAATTCCGATTTATCTTTCTCTTCCATGTCTTTCGATCAGTAAAAGGATAAACATGCCTGACCATATGACCCATGCGATCAATGTTCCCTTTATAGGAAAAATGAAGTCAATAGCAGCTCCAATGAAAAAGGGAATCGACCATAGCATCATATGCTTTCCGTAATCCTTACACATTTTCTTCTCATCATATTTTTTGCGTTCTTCAGCGGACTTCATATTAAAGCCTGTTAAGAAGTTCACTGCTTTCCCGTTTGATCTGTAAAACAAGAACCCAATCAAAAAGAAAATGGCAGCCATTGCCAGGTCCAGGATTATGCATGATTCCTTTAACGACATATTCATTTACCCCCTGATTCTCTATTCACTTACACTGACTATGTATCATGTACCACGCTCGTGATTACTGCTCTTGCAATCTCTCAAAACTTGAGGTCGCAATTTGCGGCCTCAAGTGACTGCGCCTACAAGTCGAACATACCATAAAGTGCCCAGGAGGACAATGAATACTTCTCACTTTGCCTTTTCTCAAAGAGAAGGATCTTCTGCTTTCAAGGCTTTTCCTGCTGTTTGCACGAAAAAAAGCACTCCCTCTCAGATTGATTCTGAAAAGGAGTGCCTTGAAGGTTTTTTGCCTATGATTTTCCCCGGATCAATACAGCTTTGCGCCGGCCGGGATATGATTGTCAACCATCAGAAGATGAAGTTCTTCGTCTTCACTGTCCTTCTTGTTGTTCACAGCGGAGAGAAGCATTCCGCAGGAGTCGATGCCCATCATCTTTCTCGGCGGAAGATTGGTGATGGCGATCAGGGTCTTTCCGACCAGCTCTTCCGGCTCATAATAAGCATGAATTCCAGAAAGAATGATGCGGTCAGTGCCGGTTCCATCGTCCAAGACGAACTTCAGAAGCTTCTTGGACTTCGGAACAGCTGAGCATTCTTTTACCTTTACCGCCCGGAAATCGGACTTGCTGAAGGTGTCGAAATCGACCTGTTCCTCAAAGAGCGGCTCAATCTTCACGTTTGAGAAATCGATGCTGTCGTTCGGTGTGAAGAATCCGCTCCTGTCGTCAGAAGCGGCCTTCTCTCCGGCTGCTTCTCCATCGGCACCTTCTCCGCTCTCTGCCTTCGCAGATGAAGAAGCTCCGTTTTCAGCCGAAGCCGCTGAGGTTCCGCTGCGGAGTGTCGGGAAGAGCAGGACGTCTCGAATGGATGCACTGTTTGTCAGAAGCATGCAGAGACGGTCGATGCCGTATCCGATGCCTCCTGTCGGCGGCATGCCGATCTCCATCGCGTGAAGGAAATCCTCATCTGTGTGCTGTGCTTCCTCATCACCCTGTGCGGAGAGGGCATCCTGAGCAGCAAAACGTTCTCTCTGATCGATCGGGTCGTTCAGCTCGGAGTAAGCGTTGCACATCTCCCATCCGTTGATGTAAAGCTCAAAACGCTCTACTTTTCTCGGATCGGACGGTTTCTTCTTTGTCAGAGGGCTGATCTCGAGCGGGTGATCCATGATGAAGGTCGGCTGGATCATCTTGTCCTCGCAGTACTCATCGAAGAACAGGTTGATGATGTCTCCTCTCTTGTGACGGTCCTCGAACTCGATGTTGTGCTCCTTCGCGAGAGCCTTTGCCTCTTCGTCCGTGTTGATCGTCTCAAAATCGATTCCGGTCTGCTCCTTGATCGCGTCTTCCATCGTCAGACGGCGGAACGGTTTTCCGAGGTCAATGATCTTGCCTGTGCCGTCCTCTTTATTTCCATAATAGATGCTTGTGCTTCCGCAGACTTTTTCCGCAAGATAACGGAACATGCTCTCGGTCAGCTCCATCATGCCGTTGTAATCGGTATATGCCTGATAAAGCTCCATAAGCGTGAATTCCGGGTTATGCTTCTGATCGAGTCCCTCGTTCCGGAATACACGTCCGATCTCATAGACTCTCTCAAGTCCGCCGACGATCAGACGCTTCAGATACAGCTCCAGAGAAATCCGCAGCTTCTTGTACTCGCCGAGCGCATTATAATAGGTGACAAAGGGACGTGCGGAAGCTCCGCCGGCATTGTCTACCAGCATGGGGGTCTCCACCTCCATGAAGTCACGCTCACCGAGGAAATTACGGATCTCGCGGATAATCTGGGATCTTTTAATAAACGTCTTCTTGACGTCTTCATTCATGATCAGATCCACATATCTCTGACGATACCTTGTGTCGGTATCCTGAAGCCCGTGGAACTTCTCCGGAAGCGGCTGAAGGGATTTTGACAGAAGAATGACTTCCTTTGCGTGCACACTGATCTCTCCGGTCTGTGTCCGGAATACATAGCCCTTGATGCCGACGATATCGCCGATATCGAGATGTTTGAACTCCTTGTAGGGCTCATCTCCCAGAGAATCGCGCTGCACATAGCACTGAATCTGTCCCAGCTTGTCCTGAATATGGCAGAAGGAAGCCTTACCCATGACACGCTTGCTCATGATACGTCCCGCGATGGATACGTCCTTCCCGTCGAGTTCCTCAAAGTGGTCTTTGATTTCCTGGCTGTGATGGGTCTGGTCGTAGGTTGTGATCTTGAACGGATCTTTGCCTGCATCCTGCAGCTCTTTCAGCTTGTCGCGACGTACCTTCAGGATCTGGTTCATATCCTGTACCGGTTTCTGCTTCCCGTTTTTATTCTGGTTCTGCTCTGCCATCTCTTCCTCCTGCTTCCTTATGTTTCAAAAAAATTTCTATCAGATGTTTCTCTCGATTCCGAGGATCTTGTACTGCTCATCGCCGTCCGGCGTCTCGATGGAAACCACTTCGCCTACCTCGTGTCCCAGAAGAGCCTTTCCAACCGGAGACTCATTGGAGATTTTCCCCTTCAGGCTGTTTGCCTCCGTTGAACCGACGATCTGGAACTCAAGCTCCTCGTCGTAGGTCATATCCTGAACCTTGACCTTGCAGCCGATATTTACCTTGTTTGCGTCCGCCTCAGACTCAACGACTACCTCTACATTCTTCAGCAGAGCCTCAATTTCCTCGATTCTTGCCTCGATCTGGGCCTGCTCGTCCTTTGCGGCATCATACTCCGCGTTCTCGGAGAGGTCGCCCTGCGCCCGGGCTTCTTTCAGCTTCTCTGCAATCTCTTTACGCTTTGTAACCTTGAGATCCTGCAGCTCGTCCTCGAGTGCCTTCAGGCCTGCATATGTAACTACTGTCTTATTTGCCATGATTTCACCTCATGAATAAAAGAAATTACCGTCATTTGCGCGCATATTCGCAATTTCCATATTTTAAACTGTCCACCAGACGATGTCAAGTAAAGTTCGGCGCGGAAGGCAGGTAAAAATCCGTAAAAATTGCCCCCGGCGAGCGGGTATCTTCCGATGCCGGATCCGGGAATTACATTGCTCCGCAAGGCCATAATTTCCAGATGCCCAACCCGGTGGATACATCGTCCTGGAAAACAGGTATTCTTCGCCGCCGAACCCGCTGAAAACGCTGCCTCGCAAATCAGATATAGTTCGCTGCAGCACTCAGCCTTAACCGCTTCGTCTGACAGTGCAAAATACGTTCAAAAATTGACATTGATACAAGGCAATGCTAGAATTTTCTTATCTTATCCGGCTTTATCTCCTATATAAATGTAAATAGCGATAAACAGCGCCGTACCTTCACCTGCTTCCAGTGGTTGGTATCCGCTGGACCGGAAATACTCAATGGCTTATATTTCAGATTATTACCAAGGGGGCTCATTCACATGGACAACATTCTACCGTTTCTGATCAAATGGTCCGGCGTCATCTTAAGTGTGCTGATACTTCTGATATCGATCATCAGCACGGCAACTGCCGGCGTGACCCGATATGAAAAGCAGATGTCGAAGGACAAGGATCCGTCTCATTATATTATGCGTAATCCGCTGAGCGGTGTATTTATCGGCTTCAGTATATTGCTATTGGGCTGTGTCATAGAGATTTTTATCGGATGGCTGGCACTGAAGGGTGATTCTCAGAGACAGATAATTGCCATCGCAGTGGAGCTTGTCTGTGCCTTTGTCACCGGACTGATTTTTTTCCTGATGCAGAGAAAGGCCCTCTGTGAAAGGGTTTTCGTCGAGGGCAATACCATCCGCTACCAGGGATCTTTCGGAAAACCGGAAATCACTGCTTTTGATCAAATCCGCACCGTGAAGAAGGAGAATGCTGAAGACGCGATGCACGCGAAAAGCCTGACCATCCGCCCGAACAATGGCGGCCGCTTCAAGGTTAGAAATACCATGTCCAATTACATGAAGTTTGCCGAGCAGATTGAGCGCGATGTCAAGCTTCCGGATCTGACAAAGAAGAGGCGCCGCGATACACCGGCTGACACGGACCCCGAGGAATAAACACACACTTTTTCAGGCAGGAATCATCAGAAAGCATACATGGCAGTCCCGCGTACAGCGAAGCATCCGATAGCGCACGCGGCAGTCCCAAGACTCGAAATGGCCAGGAAATACCCACAGGTACATCTGCGAACAGACATTCTGAGGGAACAGGCAGTGTTTCTGCCTACAACAGCGAAAGGTTTTTATTTTATGAACAACAGAGACGATGAATATCTCAGTGGGGCGACGCGGGAAATCCATGTTCCGGAATATGATACGGCATTCACCGATTCTTCCTCTGATTCTTTTCAGAGCAGTCCCGGACCGTCCGGAGCAGAGCACAATCTGAACTATTATCAGCGCATGCGCAATGCGGGCAGCTTCGATGATATCGGGCGTCAGAACAGCTTCCGTGACAGCTATGAAAGCGGACAGGATGCCGGGAGATTCAGCGGCTATCGCGGCAACGGCGACCAGACTGCGAGTTTCAGCGGCTATCGCGGCAACAATTACAACGATGCTCCCTATGATGATGAATACCAGGACGATCCTTCTGATGATACCTATGATATCGGTGATGATTATGATTTCGGATTCAAGCCGAAGAAGCGCAAGAAACCCCGACCGGACAGATATGACGATAACGATTCCTATGGAAACCATTCCGGCAGAGGCGGCCGTCCGACGAACGATTATGACGATGATTACGGCAGGCGTCCACGGAGGAAACGTAGACATCCGGTTCGCCGTTTCTTCCTGACGCTTCTGGGTATTATTCTTGTCCTCATTGTCCTTGTGGCTGTTTTTCTCCATATTGCATTCAGCAGGATGAACCGCGTGGAACCCGTAGCGGATACGACCGCGGATAAAGCGACGGAGGCTGCCGGCGTCGATGCCTATGAGGAGCGCGGCGTCATGAATATTCTCCTCGTCGGAGAGGATGCCAGGGAGGGAGAAACCCAGACCCGTTCAGATACCATGATCATCTGCAGCCTTAATGCAAAAACGCGGCAGATCACTCTGGTCTCTCTGATGCGTGACACCTATGTGCCCATTGCCGGCACAGATTATTCCGCAAAGCTGAATGCCGCCTATGCCGCAGGAGGGCTGGAAACTCTCGATGAGACAGTTCAGGAGAACTTTGGCATAGACATCGACGGAAACGCGGTTGTAGATCTCGACGGCTTCCTGGAGGCCATAACCTCTGTGGGAAATCTGGACATAGACCTGACCTACGACGAGGCGACCTATATGAATGCGAATGAGGGCCTGGGATCCAGTGTGGACAACGCCCAGGTGGACGAACCCTGGGGGCTCGTAGAGGGAGTCAATTCTCTGACCCCGGAGCAGGCACTCTGCTACGCCAGGATGAGATATGTCGGCAATTCCGACTGGGACCGCGTAAATCGTCAGAAGAAAATCATCCAGGCAGCCTTTGCGAAGATGAAGTCCAATCCATTCCGTATGCTGAAGGTAATGAATCAGGCTGCACCGAGCATCACAACAGATATGACAGACCTCTATCTGACAAGAGCGTGTATTTTTGCTTTTCTGTGCGGATCTGACATGAATGCGGCTACTCTTCCGGGCGACGGCATGTATTATTCGGATACCATCGATGGTCAGTCTGTTCTTGTCCCGGATCTGAATGCCTGCCATGAAGCTTTGATCAGCTACCTTTACGGTTCTTCCGCGGATGACAGTATCTTCAAATCCACCCCGTCAGCCACACCGACACCCGCGCCGAAGGCCTCATCAGACACCGGAAGTACGGACGCTTCCGATAATTATGACCAGACCTGGACGGAGCCCGTCTATACCGTACCGGACAACTCTGGTCAGCAGGCCGCTCCCGATACCGATATCGCAGATATTCCCGCGGACGGAGATGACGACAGTTCCGGCGCCGGCATTACAGACGGAACATATGATAACGGAGCGACCGACACGGATAATTCCGGATACGATAACTCCGGGACCGGCAATGGTGATTATGACAACTCCGGCTACGATAACACGGGAACCGATAATTCCGGGTACGACGGAACGGGAACGGATAATTCCGGGTACAATGACAGCGGCACCGATAATTCCGGATATGACAGCTCCGGAACCGGAAATGGCGGATATGACAACTCCGGTTACGACAATAGCGGCACGGATACTTCCGGTTATGACAATGCCGGAGGTGCCGCACAGAACGCAAATGCCGGGTAATTACTGGAACGTGTGCCCGCTTGGCGCACCGTAAAAAAAAGGATGCAGCTGATCGGCTGCATCCTTTTTCGTCCACGTTGATCCGGCTTTTACCGGTCTGATTTATCTATGTATACCCTATAGTGGTTTGGCCTTATCATAATATAGTTTGGACTTATAATAGTTTGCCCTTATAATGGTTTTGCCTTATGCATGCTTCCGGAAACGAAGGGTTATTGTCGTGCCCTTGTCCAGCTTGCTACTCACCTTGATCTGGGCATTGTGCAGCTGCGCCCCGTGCTTTACGATGGACAGGCCGAGTCCCGTTCCGCCGACCGCTTTGGAGTGGCTCTTGTCTACCCGGTAGAACCGCTCAAAGATGCGGCTCTGATCCGCTTCCGGTATACCGATTCCGGTATCCTGCACGCTCACGATCACATGGTTGGTGGTCGTCGCGATTTTCACCTCTATGCTCCCATGTTCCCGGTTATACTTGACCGCATTATCACAGAGATTGTAAATCATTTCCGATACAATTCTCCGGACACCGGTGATGTTGCCGTGAACGCCGGAAAGCCTGATCTTTACATCCTTCTTGTCCGCGGCTGCCTGTACGTGACCGATCTCCTCTGACGCGATCTGATAGAGATCAATCATCTCCCAGTCGAACTCCATATTTTCGTCGTCCAGCGAACTCAGATTAATGATGTCGTTCACCAGGGAAATCAGACGGCTTGCCTCGTCATAAATTGATTTGGAGAAATCCATGACGGTTTCCTCCGGCATACCTCCTCCCATCATCAGCTCTGCAAAGCCAGAAATGGAGGTAAGCGGTGTCTTCAGCTCGTGTGACACATTTGCAGTGAATTCTCTTCGGAAGTTTTCCCGCTTGATGCTTTCCGTCTCATCGAGGATCACAAAAACCGCACCTATTACTTCCTCCTGATTGTCATCATAGGCAGGGTTTGCGATCAGCTTGTAGGTCCGGTTCTCTCTCTGCAGGGTCAGTTCTTCTTTCTTCCCGCTCAATACCTTGAAGATCGTCTCGCGAAAATCTCTGGTGCGGTTCAGCCGAAGGACGCTTCCTGAGGGCTCATCGGTCATGCCGAGAAGCCGCAGCGCCGAAGGATTCCAGGACAGGATATCCGTATTCTTGTCGATGACCAGAAAGCCCTCGGACATATTCTCTGTGATCAGATTAAATTCTTCCTGTCTCTGCTTTGCCGAATTCAGCTGCTTCCGGATCGTTTCCTGCTGCGTCTGCAGCCGGTTCAGCAGCGGTGCGAGCTCATCGTACACCACATCATTGTTGTCGAGATGATCCAGATCGAGCCGGTTCAGCGGACTTAAAATATTCTTCGTCACCATGTTGGATAAAAACAGGGACAGCAGCACGGTCGCCATGAACAGAATGACAGCAGGCCGGATCAGCTTTGCAAGGATCGCCCAGATGGAATCCTGCGTGACCGCGACACGAAGAATGGTCCCGTCATCCAGCTTCTGCGCAAAATAGATCGTCTCGCGCGTCATCGTCTCGGACTTCCGAATACTGTGACCGCTTCCGCTCTTCACCGCTTCTTCTACTTCTTCCCGGTTGCTGTGGTTTTCCATCGTCGAGGCATCTGCCTCATTGTCATACAGCACAGTCCCGTCGCGCCGGATCAGTGTGACCCTTCGATCTGTATTTATCCGGTCCAGGTATTCCTGGCCCTGTGCCTCAATTCCATAGGACAGTATATTTGCTTCCTCTCTCAGTTCATCCAGCGTTCTGCTTTCCAGAAAACTGAACAGCAGCGCCGCTGTGACTCCCATGGTCAGAGCAAATATCACAATGGAAATCCAGAAGGTTGATTTGAATATTTTATGACTCATATATGTTCACCAGGCGTCAGCACGCTTCAATCTTGTAACCGATTCCTTTCACCGTCTGGATGTATTTACCCGCCTCATCGCCGAGCTTTACCCTCAGCTTACGGATATGCACATCCAGGGTTCTCGATTCTCCGTAAAATTCCCCCCATACCTTGGTAAGGAGTTCTTCTCTATGTACAACATTCCCCTTTGCCTCAAGAAGTGCCATCAGGAGACAATATTCCTTATAGGACAGAGAGATATCCTCATTGTCTACCTGGATGACATGCTTATCCGGATTGACATAGAGTTTCCCGACATGATATTCGTCGTCCGGCTCCTTTTTGGTCCTGCCGGATCTTCGCAGTACCGCGCGAACCCTCGAAGTCAGCTCGACGATGCCAAACGGCTTTGCGATATAGTCGTCCGCACCGAGATCCAGTCCGTTCGCCTTATCGTACTCACTGCTCTTTGCTGTCAGCATGATGACCGGAACATCCTCGGTACGGATATTCTTTCTGATTTTCTTCAGAATGCTCAGCCCGTCCTCACCGGGAAGCATGATGTCCAGAAGAATCAGCTCCGGAAGTGCTTCATCCATTCCATGATAGAAGGATTTTGGTTCTGAAAATCCCCTTACCTCATAGCCTTCTCTGGAAAGCGCATAACTGACCAGCTTTCTGATATTGTCGTCATCTTCCAGTATATATATCATGATCGGTCTTCTCCTCGTCCCACGGATGTCTGATACCGGAATAATCACCGGGATCATTCTCTTGTGTTTTTCCCATCTGATATAGTTTACATTGTATAAAAAGTAATGTAAACTCCGCTAGGTTTTTTATGTTAATTGTATCTTAAGTGTTAACCCTTTTATCTCGTAAAAACGCCGGGAGTCGCCTCCCGGCTTTACTTCCGCTCTGATTTTTGTGAAAAACCCGAAGCTTTGTTAACATTGCCTGCTCAACAGATTTATTCATAGAACTGGAACTGCTGGCTTTCCTTCTGATAACGGTCCGTATATTTCATATGAAGCTTTCCCTTGACAATAAATGATACCCAGGAAGCGATGTTCTCTGAGTGATCTGCCATCCGTTCGATATACTTGGCGATCATCAGATAGTTCACATACTGCTCCGTATTCTCCGGTTTTTCCTTGATCCTCAAAATTATTTTTTCCATAATATCATCGAGCCCTTTATCGACGATATTGTCCTGTGTGGAGATATCCTTCGCCAGTTCAATATTCCCGGTGAAAAAGCTTTCGATTGTATTTCCGACCATCTCCCTCATTGTGAGGAACATCCGGTGAAATTCTTCCGGTGCCTCAACCTCCGGCATCTTTGAAAGCTTCACAATGTAAATGCTGATATCACTGCTGTTGTCCGCGATTCTCTCCAGATCACTGATCATTCGCATGTAGGAGGCAATTTTTCTCCAATCCGATGCAAGCGGCGCCTGTTTCACCACGATGCCGATGCATCTCTCCTCAATGTCCGTCTCCATCTTGTCAATGATATCATCATGCTCCATGACCTCTGCGGCCAGCTTCGCGTCTCTCTCCGAGAACGCGTGGATGATCCGGTCTATGGATCTCTTCACTTCTTTTCCCATCTCGTGAACCAGTACATTGATTTCACGAAGTTCGTCGTCGTATTCTTTTCTATTTGCCATTTTATCTGTATTCCTCTTTCTCCATCCCCTGAACCAGATTGTGCGACCCGCCATCCGCGCCGGAAAAATATCAGGCTCCGGCCGGACTCATCCGGATCATCAGCCGAATCTTCCTGTGATGTACTCCTCTGTCTTCTTGTTCTTCGGATTCAGGAAGATATTCTGGGTCTCTCCGGATTCGATCAGTTCTCCGAGAAGGAAGAACGCCGTAATATCAGAGATACGGTTTGCCTGCTGCATGTTGTGGGTAACCATTACAATTGTGTATTTCTTCTTCAGCTCCAGACAGAGCTCCTCGATTTTACCCGTTGAGATCGGGTCCAGCGCACTGGTGGACTCATCCATCAGAAGAACCTCCGGCTCGACCGCAATCGCTCTGGCGATGCAGAGTCTCTGCTGCTGCCCGCCGCTCATTCCAAGTGCATTCTTCTTAAGCCTGTCTTTGGTCTCGTCCCAGATTGCCGCCTGTTTGAGGGAACGCTCAACGATCTCATCGAGTGCCGCCTTGCTGTGTACGCCATGAAGTCTCGGGCCGTAGGCTACGTTGTCATAAATGGACATCGGGAACGGGTTTGCCTTCTGGAATACCATTCCTACCTTTTTCCGGAGGATATTTACGTCCATGTCCTTGTAGATGTCGACACCGTTCAGTCTGACGTCTCCTTCAATCCGGCATCCCTCCACCAGATCGTTCATCCGGTTTAATGTCTTCATGAATGTGGACTTGCCGCATCCGGAGGGGCCAATCAGGGCTGTGATCTTATGCTCCTGAATGTCCATGTTGATATTTTTTAATGCCTGATGATCTCCATACCAGAGATTCAGATTATGTGCTTCGATAATATTCGCCATTTTTTATACCTGCATAGATCTCCTGAAATATCCGAATCTGCCGTCGGCATACTCTTTCGCCGACCTTCCGCGCCTTGATGCACAGTTTTGTTCCGTACCTGTTTCGGATAAAAATTTACAGTCACATATAAACTTTCCGGATGAATACGGCTGCTGCCGCAATGCTTTCCGTCAGTCTATCTTAACTTTAAGTCTTTTTGCCACCAGCTTTGCGGAAAGATTGATAATCAGGGTGAGGATCAGCAGAATTGCCGCGATGGCAAAGGCCACGCCGAACTCTCCTCTTTCCTTTGCATACATGTAAAGAGCTACGGTAAGTGTGGATCCCGCGTTTCCGGGTGTTACCGCATCCTTGATCGAAAGGATGTTGTTCGCCATTCCGGCAGTGAACAAAAGCGCGGCACTCTCTCCGACGATACGTCCGATAGCCAGAATGCAGCCTGTCACAATACCGTCTATCGAGGACGGCAGGACTACGGTGCGGATCATGTGCCATTTTCCGGAACCGAGCGCAAGACTGCCTTCGCGGTAGCTGTCCGGAACCGTCTTCAGACTTTCCTGTGTTGTTCTGACAATTGTAGGAAGTGTCATGATTACCAGGGTTAGAGATCCGGCGAGAAGGCTCGTTCCGATGGAGCAGAACTGTACGAAAATCAGCATGCCGGCAAGTCCGTAGATGATTGACGGGATTCCCGCAAGGGTCTCCGAAGCAAATTCAATCACGCCCACGAGTTTGCGGTTGGTCGCGTACTCGTTCAGGTATACCGCCGTTCCGACTCCGAGAGGCAGTACAATGACGAGAGTGATCAGTACAATGTATACCGTATTCAGAATGTTCGGGAGAATTCCAATGACTCCCTTCAGAAGGCTTGGCTTGGAACTCAGAAATTTCCAACTGATGTTCGGAATGCCGCGGTAGCAGATATATCCGATCAGCCCCGCTACCAGCGCCAGAATCAGGATGAAGGAAATGTACATCAGGATGTTGACAACTTTAATTTTTATTCTTCTGGATAATGATATTTTTTCGTGCATAGCCTTACCTTCTGTCACTCTTTTTTGCTCTTGAATACAAAGTTCAGAAGCAGTGTAATGATCATAATGAATATAAACAGTACCAGCGCAATCGAGAACAGTGCCTGTCTCTGAAGTCCTGAAGAGTAGGACATCTCACTCGCGATTGCTGTTGTCAGGAACCGGACGCTCTTGAACAGTCCCGGCATATTCGCGACATTACCGGATACCATCATAACCGCCATTGCCTCTCCGATCGCACGGCCGACACCGAGAACGACTGCGGAAGCGATTCCACTTGAGGCTGCCGGAACCGATACCTTAAATACGGTTTCTGTCCATGTCGCACCGAGAGCCAGGCTTGCCTCCTCATATTCCTTCGGAACAGCCAGGAGTGCGGTTTCCGACACACTGATGACGTTCGGCAGTACCATGACAGACAGAACAATGATTGCCGACAGAAGGTTCGCGCCGTCCGCGAGATGGAACGCGTTACGAATCATCGGCACAATGACAATCATACCTACCAGACCATAGACAACGGACGGAATTCCGGCGAGAAGCTCAACAGCTGCCCGGATCAGCTCCGCGATCTTGCTGCTGGCCATCTTCGCAAGAAAAATGGAACACAGCAGGCCGATCGGAACGGCAATCACTATTGCTCCGAGAGTTCCGTATACAGATGTCAGAATGAAGGGAAGGATTCCGAACTTCGGGTCAGCGGCCGTGGATGCCCATACTGAGCCGAACAGGAAGTCCGTGATTCCGATTTTTCCGATTGCCGGAACACCGGATGTGACCAGAAAGATTGTAATGAACAGAACGAATGCGATTGCAATCATTCCGCATACAAAGAAGATGCCGCTCATCACTCTTTCCGCCGCGTTCTTTTTCTTCTGACGCTTTTCGGACAGCGATGGACCTGTGACGCTGTAAAATGTAGCTTTTCCGTTTCCGGACGCATCTCCGTTTCCGGATTGCTTATTCTTATTGGATTCTTTTGCTGATGATATCTGCATATTGCCTTTCCCTGATCCTTACGACCATTCTGAATTCTGTTAAATCTGTAAAAAATTATCGCTGTGCCGTGCATAAATAATTCGCATTCGGCTGCGGCTCACTGTTCGCGTAAATAAATTCTTACAAGCCCGCGCTTCCCGTGTCGGACCTGTAAGAATTCTGCTTCTGTCACTTCATATTCCGTCGCTGTTCTGTTCTATATTCCGGGTTTATTCTGATCTTACTTGTTCGCCTTGGAAACCGGAACAGCTCCTGCTTTTTCAATCAGGTCAGCTGCCTGATCACTTGTGATGTAATCGAAGAACGCCTGTGCCTGCGGGCTCAGCTCCTTGCTGTCGTTTGTAATTACATTGAAGTTACGCTGAATCTTGTAGCTTCCATCGAGAATGGTGTCCTCGGTGCACGCAACTCCGCCGACGGTAAGAGTCTTAACGGTATCGTTCAGATCTGCCATTGAAGCATATCCGATTGCATTCGGGTTTCCTGCTACGGTCTGGATGACATCACCTGTGGAAGTCAGCTCCTGAGAAAGCTTGCACTGATCTTTGGTGTCTGTGATAGTTTCGAATCCGTCTCTTGTACCGGAACCTGCCTCACGTCCGATGCAGACGATCTCAGCGTCATCGCCGCCGACATCCTTCCAGTTTGTGATCTGTCCTGTGTAGATCTGCTTGATCTGATCAATCGAAAGATCGGAGACCTTGTTGTCCGGGTTTACGATCAGGGCAATTCCATCAATCGCGATGGTTGTCTGTGTAAGTCCGTCCTTCTCCTCGTCCTTCAGGTCACGGCTTGCAAGTCCGAGATCGGTGCTTCCCTCGGTCGCTGCCTGAATACCGGAGCTGGAACCGGTCGGATTGTAGGTAACCTCAACGTTCGGGTACTCTTCCATGAAGGACTCGCTCAGGTAGCTGATAACCTTCTCCATAGAGGTGGATCCGTCTGTTCCGACTGTTCCGGAAAGATCAGATGATGCTGCAGCAGATGCCTCATCTCCGGAGGATGCTGCAACTGTGCTTTCTGCAGATTCTTCTGAGGATGCTTCCTCCGTGGTCTCGGCTGAGGATGCTGCAGCAGAAGTATCTGCGCTGCTCTGCTCCGATGATGATGCCGATGTGCTTCCGCAGCCTGCTGCTAACAGAGATGCACCGAGAATTCCGGCAAGAACAAATGTCATGGTTTTACGTTTCATTGTCATTCTCCTTCTTCCTTCATGGATGTTTTCTACTTTCCGGATACGAATCTCTTCTGGATTTCTGGTTTTCTGGTTTTCTAATCCTGTTCCTGGGATCTTCTGCTCCGAAAAAATCGTGTTCTTTCTCGTATTGAATGATGGAATCGCATCACTCAATGCAGTTCTAATCATGCCATGTGGTATGTAAACAGCGTAACCGGTCATACGTTAACAATAAATAAATTCATTGTGTGCAATGTTAACACCCTCTGCCCGATAAAGGTAAATATGCGCTGAGAATGGCATATTACGCATAAATATAAGAGCACTTCTGAAACGAGATAAAACACGCTGCGCGAGTTTTATCTCGTTATCGCGACGCTCGCCGCACACGAATACTTCGCATTCGGCTGCGGCTCACTGTTCGCGTAAAAAATAGAAGGGCGGCGAAGCCGCTCCGGACAGTCCCGGAGCAGCTTTGCCGCCCTTCTGGCATGATAACCAGTTGCATAAAAAATGTATTTAATTATCGAATCGCTTTTCTGAGCCGATTCCACATCACGGTTTGTTAACTTTCGTGATGCCTGTTATCCATGCTGGATACCGAGATACATTGAAAGATCCTCACGATTTGTTAACTTTCGTAATGTCTGTTACCTCGAGAATATCTTCCCGAACCTTGAAGCCGATCTCATAGCCCGCATATTCCATCCCGTATCTTCTCTCCGGATCGGCCTGATAAGACGGACGCGGATCCTGAGCTAGTACCTGGCGCAGCGATCCGGACTTTTCCAGCGGAAATCCGCTGTCCGCAAGAAGCTTTTCCCCGAGTATTACCTTCAAACGGTAGTCCTTAGTCCCGCCGGTGAAGCCTTCCAATGCGTCTTCGTGAATGTCGGCATATGGAATATATGGCTTGATATCATATATCGGCGTTCCGTCCATCAGATCCGCTCCGCTGACATGAAGAACGGGCCCGATTCCCTCCCGCTCTTCGATCGACTCCAGTTTCACGGACGACAGACCTAGCGCATTCGGCCGGAACGGCGAACGGGTGGCAAAAACTCCCACCCTTGTATTTCCTCCCAGCCGTGGCGGACGCACCGTCGCATGCCAGCCGCTGTCTGTGTTCTCCGAGAACTGCCAGATCAGCCACAGATAATTGAACTTCTCCAGGCCGCGCACCGCCTCCGGCGAGGCGTACTCCGGCTCAAAAATAATCTCCGCCTTTGTGTCTGCCAGTCCGCTCTGTCTGGGGATTCCGAACTTACTCGGAAATTCCGAGGATATTGCAGCGATTCTCCGAATCGTATATTCCTTCATTCCGACTACCGCTTTCTTCCTTCTTCTCTGCCGGCTCGCTTACTTCTTCTCCGCCGGCTCGTTTTCTTCGTCGCCCTTCATTTTCTCAAAGAGGTTGTGTGCCGGCTTCGGAAGCTCGATTCCGATTGCCTCGCGAATTGCCTGACGGACATTTTCCACCGGTACGATGGTCAGATGATCTCTGACCTCCTTCGGTACATCCTCGAGATCTCTCTCATTGTCCTTCGGGATCAGTACCTTTTTCACGCCGGCTCTCTGCGCCGCCATGAGCTTCTCCGGAAGACCGCCGATCGGAAGTACCTGGCCTCTCAGGGAAATCTCACCGGTCATCGCGAGATCGGAAGGCACCGGCTTATTATTCACCAGCGACGTCAATGCTGTGAACATTGTGATTCCTGCGGACGGACCATCCTTCGGAACCGCTCCCTCCGGGACATGGATATGAATATCTCTCTCCCTGAAATTCAGATCGCTGTTGATGTAGTAGGACTTCAGAAGGCTGGCCGCAATGGAGGCCGACTCCTTCATGACATCGCCCAGCTGACCGGTAAGCTTGATCTGTCCGCTGCCCCGCATCGCCGTCGTCTCTATAAACAGAATCTCGCCGCCCGCCTGCGTCCATGCAAGTCCGGTCACGATACCGGCCGGGTTGTGCTTCTGCACGCGATCGTGAAGAATTCCCTTGTTGCCGAGATATTCCGGCACATCCTTTTCCTTCACAGTGATCTTCTTTGATTTTTCTTTTTTCTCCGTCTTTTCCGTTTCAGCATCCGCCTTTTCAGACGCCGCCGTCTTTTCAGAAGTATTCTCTGCTCCAGCCGCAGTTTCGCATTTTTCCTCTGTTTCAGAGGATGCTCCGGATTCTTCTTCCATCCGCTTCTCTACAAGCTTTGCAGCAACTACTCTGCAGAGCTTGTCCAGCTGCTTTTTCAATCCGCGGACTCCCGCCTCGCTGGTGTATTCCGAGACAATTCTGCGGATTGCGCCGTCCGTTACACTGAGATCCTTCCGTGTAAGACCGGTATCCTCCATCGCTCTCGGCAGGAGATGTTTCTTTGCGATCTGCTCCTTTTCGTAAGGAGTGTAGCCTGAAAGCTGGATTACCTCCATACGATCGAGCAGAGGCTGCGGGATCGTATCCCAGCTGTTTGCCGTGCAGATGAAAAATACATTTGACAAATCATACGGAATATTCATGTAGTGATCTACAAAGGTGTTGTTCTGCTCCGGATCCAGCACCTCCAGCAGTGCGCTCGACGGATCTCCGCTGAATCCTCCTTCGGTCAGCTTATCAACCTCATCCAGAACCACGACCGGATTCATGGCGCCGGAGCGCTTGATTCCCTCCATGATGCGTCCGGGCATTGCGCCGACATAGGTTCTGCGATGGCCGCGGATCTCTGCCTCATCTCTTACGCCTCCCAGGCTGATCCGGACATACTTTCTGCCCAGCGCCTCGGCAATGCTCTTTCCCATACTGGTCTTGCCTGTTCCGGGAGCGCCGACAAGCAGCAGAATCGATCCTTCCTGCTTATTCTTCAGTGCCATGACTGCCAGCTGCTGCAGAATTCTTTCCTTTACTTTATCCAGCCCGTAGTGATCCTTGTCCAGAATCCGTCTGGCCTCCTTCAGATCGACCTTTGGGAGCTCATCCGGTTTCCATTTCAGTGAGGTTACAAAATCCAGATAGTTCTCGGAAGATGCACGGTCGGGATCGTTCGGCTGCATCTCCATATAACGCTTCAGAACCCGGTCAACCTCTTTTCTGGCCTCGGCGGGCATCCCCGATTCCTCGATCTTTCTCCGGTAGTCGTTTTCTTCCTCCGCCGCATCCGGATCCATGTCATCCAGCTCCTTCTGCAGAAGCCCGATCTGTTTCTCGATGGCGGCCTTCTTGTAGAAATTGCCTTCCGTCGCATTGTATCTGTCATTCAGGGCCTCCTGCATATCAACGGTGCCCTTGAACCGCTTCAGCGCCTCCTCGATCAGGAGTCCTCTCTGTTTCATCGAGTCAGTCTCCAGAAGCGCATATTTTTCATCCGGACTCATATCCAGGAACTGGCAGAACATCGCTCCCAGTTCATTGATGCTCTTGCATCTCTCCACATAGCCGGCCGCCATCTGTCCGCCCTGGAAATGGGTGGTAAGCTCAGTGATATCCTTTTTCAAGGTGTCGAGAAGGTCCTTCTCACCCTTGAGTGTGATATCCAGGACCTCGTCCTTCGGTTCAAAGGTTGCCTCCAGAATGTCACCATTTCCAGTGAGGCTGGTGATCTCCACCTTCTCCCGGGTTCTGGCGTGCACCCGGTATCCGACCTTTGTTGAATTGATGTCCAGTACATCTGCGAGCACGCCCAGACCATAGACATCGCTCATGGTCAGGTCCATCTTGCCCTTTGCTTCTTTCATCGGTACGATCAGTACCTTGTTGTCATCGATCTTGATGCGGCTCTTCTCATCCTCGTTCAGTTCCTCAACGCCGAGCTGATAATCGACGTCAGGGAGTATTACTGTATCATATGAAGGTATAACCAGATAACTTTTCATACTCGTTCCTCTTTTCTGCAATCTCAGAGAGCTCATTCTCTCTGTTGCCGTAAATGCCCCTGCCTGCGGCAGGTGTGTTAGCACTCATTAATATTGAGTGCTAATTATATGTAGTATAGCATAATTACCGGCGTTGTCAACGATTGTGAACAATTTAATTTCAAAAAACAGGAAAGAGACCTATGTTATTCAGGCTCCGATATACCTGCACGCCGCAAGTGCCGCGACCGCTCCGTCCGCCGCAGCGGTTGTCAGCTGCCGGACTGTCTTGGTACGGCAGTCTCCCGCGGTGAAGATGCCGGGAGTTCTTGTAGCGCAGTCTTCTCCGGCTTCGATGTAGCCGGCCGGAGCAAGGTCTACTTCATCCGCAAATGCCTTGTTGTCCGGCACCTGACCGATCGCGACAAACAGACCGCTGACCGGAAGCTCTCTCTTCTCACCGGAAATCTTGTCAGTCACCTCGACCGCAGTCAGCTTATCGCTTCCGATCAGCCCGGTCACATTGCTGTTCAGAACAAATTCTACATTGTTCTTCTGCTTCAGCTTCTCCACATCCGCCGCGTCGCCCCGGAACTGATCTCTTCTGTGAATCAGATAGACCCTGTTGCAGATATCTGCCAGATACAGGGCATCTTCAAGTGCCGTATTGCCTCCGCCATTCACAGCGACATCCTGCCCCTTGAAAAAGGAGCCGTCACAGGTAGCGCAGTAGGAAACTCCCTTTCCGGTCAATTCCTCTTCTCTTTCAATTCCGAGTGTGCGGTTTTTCGCTCCGGTTGCAAGAATCACCGCCTTGCAGTGATATTCTCTCTTTCTGGTCTCAACGATCTTCCCTTCGTCATCCTCCCGGATGCCGAGTGCTCTTTCATAGCGGAATCTCGCCCCGAGATCGATCGCCTGCTGATAAAGGCCCGTCGCAAAATCGTACCCGCTGACATGCGCAAGTCCCGGATAGTTCTCAATGTCCGGTGTGTTCACGATCTGTCCGCCGTATGCCTTCGCCTCCAGCACAATTACCTGCTTTCCGGCGCGCACCGCATAGATCGCAGCGGTCAGCCCGGCGGTCCCGCCTCCAATGATTACAATATCTGTTGTGACCTGTTTCTTTTCTTCTGTCATATCAAATAGCCCGCCTTTCTGTATATTTTTCAAATTTCTGTCTTCATCTGCCAAGCTTCTTATATTGTACATGACCCGTTATTGCGTATGACCTGTTATTGCGCATGACCTGTACAGGATTAATATCTGTTCCTTTGTCAGAATTCATGCCGTAATTGCATCCCAGATTTACTTCTTAACCTTGTTCATGAATTCTTGCTGTACTCTCATAAGAAGACAGCCGAAATGAAATTATATTGTGCGCAATTAATTATGAGATCATCATACTAATCCTGCCAGCATTTGTCAAGCACCCGTTTCCCCCTCTGCCATCGATTGTATAAGTCCAGTCGCACAGATATGAGATGGGGTACAAAAAGCGGGAATCCTTCGCTTCTTGTCCGGAGTCCCGCTTCCATAATAAGTTTTAAACATAAGTCTGATTTAATACAACCGGTTTTCACGGTTTTATGACACGTGGACCCCTGAGACGCAATCGCTTGCTCTTTCTGAAAATCACCAATAACGACGATACGCCGATCGCTCCTGCGCAGAAGATACCCATTATGAGATAGAGCCAGACAGGTATCCCATACACCTGTTGTTCTTCTGACCGATACGAGTTACCCGCCATGTCGGTCAGTACAATCTGCACTTTATGTTTCCGAAGTCCGGTCAATCTGACGGTTCCCTGATAGTTCGTCACATCCGGAATCTCCGAGATCTCCTGGTGCAGCTTTCCGTCCACAAGAACCCTGATATTCTTCAGGCGAATCGCATCGAATGCCTGATATCGGAGAATATTTTCTGCATGGACCTTCATGGACCGTTCCGCCTGCCGGATAAAATTCACCTCTGGATTTGTGGAATCCACCCGGAATAAGATCGGTTTCTGATAATAATCCATGCTGTCCGGCTTATTTCCTGCTTCATCTGCGGAAGAAACCGATACCTGATAGATCCCGTCCTTCTCAAAATTCTTTCGGCTGATGATGTAATCATAGCGATACCATCCCTTACGGTCTTCCTGCTTACGATTTTCCTGCTTATGTTTTTCCTTCTCACGATCTTCCTGTTTATCATCTTCACCACTGTGCACTTCACATAACACCTGCTCCAGTGGTTCTCCATCCCTGATTATCTCAACTTTCAGTGATTTTGCGACGAGCCTGTCCGGATTATATTCGGAAATAACCAGATCCTCTTCTACACTCCGGACGTATGAATCCTGAAGATCCTTGCAGCTCTGACTGTAAACATAGACGGAGCCAAAGCGATTCACCTTAAATGGAATATCCCGGGAAGCGGTATTTCCCTCTTCATCCTCATAAGTCACAGCTATTCTATAATATCCATCATTATCCGGAATTTCCTGCAGGATCTTGCCTGTATCTTCTCTGGAAAGAATTTCCATCTCCCATGGTTCTTCCGTTGCCCGATTACCTGCCCCCGCAGCTTCCGTTGTTCCCGACACGCGGTTTGGTACAATCTCCCGGGTCACCAGAATCTCATTCTCCTGACCACCCGCATTCCCTGTGGCTGTTCCGTTCTCCCGGATCAATTGTATCTTCACTTTAACCGGCTTTGCCGCCTCCAATGCAGTTCCTTCCAGCCTGAGAACCATCTTGTTCTTTCCATTGCTGTCCTTATTCTCACTGATTCCTATTCTGGCTGAATCCAGCATGTTCTTCAATTTCTCTGTATTCAGAACCTGCTGTACTTTCTTCTGTTCTTCAGCCCCGACCGCTGTTTCTTCCACCTTTACTGCCGTGGTCTGTTCCCCTGTCTCACCTGATTTTTCTTCCTTTTTATCTGTGTTTATCTGTTCATAGGTTTCCGGTACCGTAACTTCCGGCTGTTCCTCATCTGGTTTCTCCTTCCGTTCTCCTGACGGTTTTTCTTTCTGCTCTGCACCCCGCTCCTTCGTCTGTTCCGCTGCCGGTTGTTCTTTCTGCTCTGTTACCCTTTCCTTCGTCTGTTCCGCTGCCGGCTTCTCTTTCTGCTCAGCTGTCGGCGGCTCCTTCTCCTCTCCTGCAGGCTGCTCCTTCTGCTTCGCTGCCGACTGCTCCTCTGTCGAAGATTCTCTCTCCTTTCGTTTCAGCTCCTCCTGACTGCGGACACTCTGAATCATATCATCCTTTTCTTTTGATTTTTCCGGATCTGCGCTGTTCATCTCTCCAGTTTCCGGTTTGGTGCTTGTTAACTCACCGATCTTCGTTTCATCACTTTTTGACTCTGTGCTCTGTGGTTCGTTTTTTTCTGATTCTGTGATTTTTGATTCCATGATATTGGATCCTGTGATATTTGATTCCGCTCTGTTTCCAACCGGTCTGTCTTCCTTTGCTTCTTCCGGCTTTTTGTCACTATCTCCTTCTTCCAGACTTTGTGAAGGCAGTTCTGATTTCGTATTTTTTTCTTTCCTATCCGAATCGTTTTTCTCTATCTCTACATCTTCTCCTGCAGCATGATCGATATTCTGATCTGCATCTTCGTCTTTTGTATCCGTATCTTTTTTCTGTTCTTCTACTTCCTCTGCCGCAGCATGATCCATCTCCTGTTCCTCGGTGTCTTCTGTTCCAATGTTTTCTCCAACATCATTTCTGTTCTCCGCTTTCTCTATGCTCACCTTCTTTTCTGAATCTGCGGAAGACTGCTTTTCCAGGCCCTCTTCGCTCACTTTCTTTTCTGAATCTGCAGAAGAAGGTTTTTCCAGGTCCTTCTCCCTCTTTTCGTTTTCCGATGAAAAATCTTCTTCCATCATGGTCGGGGACTCCTGAACCGGATTCTCGCCTGTTTCCGTATCCACGATTTCTTCCTGAACCGGATCCATATTTGTTTCCGTATTTATGATTTTTTCCGGATTCAAGTTTCCCGCTAAACCGGTGCTGTCTGTTTCTTCTTTTACACTATCTTCTGCCGCCTCCACAGTTGTTTCTGTGTCTGTCTGCACCCCCGAACCGTTCATGATCAAAGCGCCTGCCAATAGCAATAACACAAACCTTTGTTTCATCTTCCTTCACCTTCCTTCCGTCTTCCATAACTGAGCGCCACGGTCTCGCTCTCGCTCCCTGGATCAACCCTGAGGGCCACTGTCTCGGTTTCGCTCTCTGCATCTGCCCCGAGGGCCACTGTCTCGGTTTCGCTCTCTGCATCTGCCCCGAGGGCTTCCGTCACATTGTCTCCAGTGCTATCGAGAACCTCAGCCAATATTTTTTCTTCTGTCGCTCTGTCGGATACCAGATCCGCTGTATTTTCTTCATCCCCGCACGGAGATGCTTCTTCCGCATCATCAATGTCCTGATATTTTTCTTTGGCAAAGAGCTTCCATCGTCTTTTCTTTACCGGATTCACCTGTCCCATAACTGCATTTTCCTCGCGGTCTGTCCGGATCTGCTGCCAGATCCGGAAACGGATTCCCAGAAAAACTGTAAATGCAATTCCCGCCCCGGAAAAACCAAACAGGATCTCCGAAATCAGGTATAATTGCTGCGTACCTGCTCTCACACTTTCCTCCCCTTTGTATTCCTATATATATAAGATGCGAATCCGTCACTCTTTTCCGTTTTGTTCCTGTTTTTTCTGCTCCGCTTCTCTCGCTCTCCTCTGCTCTTCCTGCTCTGCTTTTCTTCTCTGCTCGGTATTTTCCCAGGTTCTGTCCAGATTCTCATGATATTCAGAAAAACACGCCAAGAGTTTCTCCTGCAGCTGAACGGATTTCTGCTGCGTTACGGGCAGTGCGCGGACTTTTTCCATCAGTTGATCAAGGAGATCCAGAACCTCCTCCCTTTTGATTCCACAGGACGCCATTCCTTTCCGGTAAGCATTGATCAGATTTCCGAATTCCTCATACATGATCATCCGAACATAGTCGGCATCCTCTGTCTGGTAATCCTCCAGCTGAAGAATATTCATTCTGACCGACTCCAGCAGCTTCTGGTAATCTTCCAGAGAAGGTTCCCGAACACTGGTATTGTCAAATGCAAAACGTATACAGAAGGTACAGAAGGATGCATAATATCCGGCTCTGACGGAAACCTCCCCGTTTTCCTTCTCCTCTGCAGCCTCCTGGAAAAACGGCTGTGCCTTCAGCACTCTGTTTCGAAAGGAATCATCCCCGCCGGAGTATAAATACAAATACAGAATTCCTGCCTCTAAGGACAGTTTCTGATAAGCTCCCGACTTGCTGTTCTTTTTCAAAGCCGCCTCGTTGGTACTCCATGCTTCCAGAAAAATCCGGCTTTCCGCCTCTCCGAAGACCCCTTTTTCACGATATACCTCTAACAGCTTCTGATAGGCCCGGACATCTCCTCCATCTATCTCAATCGCATCCAGGTAACTTCTGATCCTGTCCTCCGCAGGCAGAGCCTGTGAGATACTAATCCTTCTCTCATAATTTCTCTCGTTCAGCTGTACAGCAGCTACATTGCAGGTCAGACCGCCCAGGCAGCATCCGGCAGCCATGACCGCTGAAAGATAAAATAAAGCAGTCCGTCTTTTCTGTTTTCTGCGCACACTGAAAATTGTTCGCTCCGGATGCCTGAGATCAAAGATCAGTGCGCGGCAGTCCGGATACCGCTGATCCGGTGCAAACGCCAGACAGCGGTTTAGTATGGTTTCTGTGCTTTCCGAAATCTCCGGACGGATCTTCCGGATCGGATGGTATTGGTATTGATAGGGATCTTTTCCCGGAGATATTCCGGTCAGAAGTTCAAAGATGGTAATTCCAAGAGAATAAATGTCCGAGCGGGGATCTGTCTGCGCATGGCCGTACTGCTCCGGAGCGGCATATCCATTCGTTCCGAGCGCAATTGTATCTGTCTGATTCTTGTATTTGTATTCCCTCGCAATCCCGAAATCGATAAGTTTGAGAAATCCCTCCGGTGTCTGCATGATATTGCCGGGCTTCATATCCCGATAGATAATCGGAGGATTCTGACGATGTAAATATTCCAGCACCTCAGCCAGCTGAAGAAACCATTTCATGACCTGGTCTTCCGGAAAGGATTTCTGCCGTTTCAGCAGACGGTCCAGAGATTCCCCGGTCACATAGTCCAGAACAATGCAAACCGACTCATCCCTGTCAATAATGTCCACAATTCTCGGCAGTGCGGGGTGATCAAGCTTCTTCATCATTTCTGCTTCCGCCAGGAGTGAGCTCACCGCCACCTTGTGTTCACCGTCCTGCCCGTCCTTCCGGATTTCCTTCACAGCCCAGCTCTTATGGAGTCTGACATCCATCGCCAGATACACTCTGGCCATCCCGCCTCTTCCGATTTCCTTCAGGATCTCATAACGTCCGTCCAGAATCTGTCCTGTAAACATTCTGCGCCCCTTCACACATTTCATATGCCGCATCAAGCAGCATATGCAGGTTCTCAGCCGCCTCTCCTGCGTAAATCCTGCCATGTTCTCTGCAGAAATCCGCATTATCTCCCATCCAGCATCCGGCAGAGTTGTCCAGGATCTCGGCCATTCTCTTAATCAGATCCTGCATCTCAAGCGTATAGTGCTCCACCGTCCGGAGACGTCCTGCCCTTTCGTCTGGAAAAAACATTTTTCACACCCCTCCCTGAAAAACTCTTTGCATAAAACTCTTCGCAAAAAATCACGTGATGCCAAGTTCAAAAGAAAGCCGTGTTTATCACCATTCATCCCCCACATCTAGAGATAAGGGATTTCTTGCTCACCACGTATCAAACTGCCTGAGACATATGCTGCAGCATTCCGTACAGCAGTACCTTCATGCGCACCGTGTTGCGGCGAAGTTCAGCAAGTTCCTCCTCCATGCGAAGAGAACAGGAAGCCACATCTTCTTCGTCAGATGGGTACATTGCTTCCAGAGATCGGATTTCTTCCCTCAGCTTTTTCATACAATTTTCAGTCTGCTCAAATAGCAACAACAACTCTTTCATAACATCCCCCTCTCTTTGCATTCCTGCGCCGGTCTGCCTGTACAGATACACGCATGCGCAGCGTTTGTCCAAAATCTGATTTACTGCTGTTTATATACGGTTCTGTGCCGATAATATTTCATATTTATATAGTCAGGTATTACGAGTTCCACTTCACGTTAGAAATCACGTACTGCCAGTTCCATTTCGTGGGATCACATCCGCCAGAACAGCTGATGTCAAAAAGAATAAGAAAAAAGAATGCTTCCCGTGTACTTCGGGAATTACTTTAAGTATAGCATGCTGCGTCCTGTTGAAAAGTATCTCTGAATCACCAAATCATACAAAAATATCACCGAATCCTTGTGCAGAAAGACACCGCCAATTCTAAATTTCAAATTTGATTGTACAGAAAGACATCGCCAACTCTAAATTTCAAATTTGATTGTGCAAAAAAGCCGTCGCAAATTCTAATTTCAAATATGAAAAAGGCCGTGATTGATTCAAAATACAACAATCAAATAATCAATTTTTCACTCGGACAGACGCATCGGTTGCTATTTTTTTACTGGAAGGATATAATACAAGATCACGGAAATATGTAATAAAGAAAGGCAGAAAATGAGTATACAGACAGTTACTCCCGCAGAACTTGAGACCTGGGCTGCGGAAGATTATATAATCATTGACGTGCGTGACGAAAGTGCATACCAGCTCGGCAATATTCCGGGCTCTGTGCGCATATCCAGACAGGACCTCCTGAACGGCAGCTTTCAGCTGCCGAAGAACAAAAAACTGGTCCTCTACTGTATGTTCGGCGTACTGAGCAGGGATCCCGCCGAGAAGCTTCTGGCCGAAGGCTATGACGCCTACCATCTGGATGGTGGCTACGGAAACTGGCTTGTGCGCGTCATGAAGTCGGAATCCGGGAATGAACAGCGCCGCTCCGAGATTGAGAAAAGTCTCCGTAAGCGCTTCAAGCATGACATCATGGGCCGCTTCGTGAAAGCGATCATCGACTATGATCTCATCCGTCCGAACGACAAGATCGCGGTCTGCATCTCAGGCGGCAAGGACTCCATGCTCATGGCGATGCTTTTCAAGGAGCTGAAGAGGCGGAACAAGATTCCCTTTGAAGTGGTATATCTGTGCATGGACCCGGGCTACAGCGAGACAACACTCGGCATGATTCAGGGAAACGCCGGTCTTCTCGGGATTCCCCTCACCATGTTCCAGACCCGGATCTTTGACGCGGTTGATAATATCCCGAAATCGCCCTGTTACATCTGCGCCAGAATGCGCCGGGGCTATCTGTACCGACAGGCAAAGGATCTCGGCTGCAATAAGATCGCGCTCGGGCATCATTACGACGATGTAATCGAAACAACCCTGATGAGTATTCTCTACAGCGGTCAGACACAGACCATGATGCCGAAGCTGCACAGCACAAATTTCGAGGGAATGGAGCTGATTCGTCCTCTTTATCTGATCCGTGAAGATGACATCAAGGCATGGAGAGACGCGAACGGTCTCCAGTTCATCCGGTGCGCCTGCCATTTCACCGACACCTGCTCTGTTGACGGACACGGCGGTACCGGATCAAAGCGGCTCGAAGCCAAGCGGCTGATTGCCCAGCTCAAGAAAACGACCCCTTCCGTAGAGGGCAATATCTTCCGCAGCATGGAAAACATCTGCATGAACGCGGTGCTGGGCTACAAGGATCACGAGGGAAAACGTCACAGTTTCCTGGATACCTACGATATGACGGAGCTTCCTGAGATGCCCGGCGCAGAGTCATCTTCCGCTGCAGAAGCCGCCCCTCGCGGAAAGCAGAAGAACTCTCCGTTCTGACATTCATCTATCTGTCTCCACGCAGAAATGTTCCGCGCCTGGCAGATAAGCGCACATACGCACGGTCGGCTATCTGTCTCCACGCAGAAATGTTCTGCGCCCGGCAGATAAGCACATATACGCACGGTCAGCTATCTGTCTCCGCGCCCTATGCGATGCGGAATTCTCCCGCGCCCGGCAGATAAGCGCACATACGCCCGGTCGGCCATCTGTCTCCGCGCCCGGCACTTGATCGAATATGTGCCCACCCCAACGAGATAAAACACGCTGCGCGAGTTTTATCTCGCTATCGCGACGCTCGCCGCACACGAATACTTCGCATTCGGCTGCGGCTCACTGTTCGCGTAAAAAAACAGCAGCCCCATGGAAATTTACTTTCCATATGGCTGCTGTTTTTCTCACAGATCTATTTGCCCGGTAAAAACCGTCTCAGCAGGACCGGTCATGTAGACGCGGTTCTCCTTCTGATCCCATTCGATGGTCAGATCTCCGCCCCGGAGCTTCACGGTAACCGGGACATCATCCCTTACCTTTTTGTTCAGGATCGACGCGACCGCCGCTGCGCACGACCCGGTACCGCAGGCCAGCGTCTCACCGGAGCCTCTCTCCCACACGCGCATCTGTATCGTGTCATCGCTGAGAACCCGGATAAATTCAGTGTTCACCTGCTCGGGGAAGATTGCGTTTTTCTCAAACTTCGGACCGATCTCCTCGATTTTCAGATGATCCACATCATCCATGAACACCACCGCGTGCGGATTTCCCATCGATACCGCCGTAAAACGGTACTCCTTTCCGTCAATCACAATCGGTTCATCAATGGCCCTCTCCTTGTCCGAAAGTACAGGAACCTTCGCCGCTGTCAGTTCCGCCGGTCCCATATTGACGCGCACGGTCTTCGTCTTTCCATTCTCCACTGTCAGATCCAGAATCTTGATGCCGCTCTGGGTATCAATCTTCATTCTCGTCTTCGGTACGATTCCATTGTCGTATACATATTTCGCCACACAGCGGATTCCGTTTCCGCACATCTTTGCCCGGGAGCCGTCCGCATTGTAGATATCCATTTCACAGTCCGCCTTCTCTGAGGGTTTGATCAGGATCAGACCATCTGATCCGATGCCGAAATGGCGGTCACTCACCCGGATGGCAACCTCCGACGGATTGTCCACCTGTTCCTCAAAACAGTTCACATATACATAATCATTGCCGCAGCCATGCATTTTTGTAAATTTCATGCCTTCATCTCCTTCCGCGTCTGTTCACCCTCTATTCTCCTGGCCCCTTCCGCGTCCGCTCACTCTTTATTTTCCGGGCTCCTTACCGCGTCCGCTCACCCTTATTCTCCGGGCTCCCTCCGCGTCCGCTTACTTTTCATTTTCCTTCCCGTTCTGATTCTCCCGGATCCGGAAGTAAATCTGCTTCTGTCCGTTCACGTCCTTCCGCTCCTCCCATTCATAGGAGCCCAGCGACTTGATAAAAGCCGTGAATTTGTTGTATCCGAAGTTCCGCACATCAAATTCCGGCATCCGTCTGGACAGCTGATCGCCAAGTTTTCCGGAAAAAATCCAGTTGTCCTCGTCCGAGAATTTCTCGATGATCGTATTGAGCGCATTGCGGACACGGCTGAGGTCCTTCTGCCGCTTCTTCTCCAGCTCACGCTCTTCCTTTGTCTTCGTCTTTCTGACCGTTTTCTTCTTTGCAGCCGCCTTTGCCGACTTTCGCGCCGCCAGAGATTTCTCCGCAGCTGCGGCAGCCTCTGCCTCCGCCTCAGACTCCGCTTCTGCCTCGGCGTCCGCCGCCTCCTGCTGCTTCTGCTCGTAGAGCATATCCAAATACTTGAACTGGTTGCAGGCGGTGATGAACGGCATCGGTGTCTTAGTCTCGCCCATCCCGATCACCTGCTTCCCGGCCTCCCGCAGTCTCGCCACCAGCCGGGTAAAATCGCTGTCCGAAGAGACAATCACAAATCCATCGACGGTATTGGAGTACAGGATATCCATGGCATCGATGATCATCGCCGAATCCGTCGAATTCTTTCCTGTCGTGTAGCTGTACTGCTGGATCGGGATGATAGAATTATTCAGCAGGACCTGCTTCCAGGAATTCATCCGCTGACTTGTCCAGTCACCGTAGATTCTCTTATAGGTCGCAATTCCGTTATTAGAAGTCTCCTCCAGAATAATCTTGATGTACTTCTCCGACACATTGTCCGCGTCAATCAGAACAGCGAACTTCAACTCATTATCCATATTTTTTCCTTTTAATATAAAAAAATCACTCTTAAATTTTCATAGAAATCGCATAAAATAAAAAGACAGAATCAGTATAACATTCTGTGCCCGATTCCGCAAACGATCCGAAAAGTCACAGGTTTCGATCCGAAAAGTCACAGGTTTCGATTGTTCTTGTCCGGTTCTGCTGATCACTTCTCCCGTCCGGGTTTGCGAATACGGATAACAGAAAAATCACAAGAAAAACATAGGAAAAAGCAAAAGGGAAAGCCTTACAAGGAGGTATTCTGAATGAACAGACACGCTATCGCCTTACAAATCAGACCGGAAAAATTTAACGACTTACGTTCCGGACTCGGAAGAGTCTGGAACCGTCTCACCCGACTAATGGATGACCTTGAAATCAGCAATTTCAGTCTCTGGAACATCGAGGATCTCGTCTTTGGCTACTACGAGACAGATTCCCTTTCTCCGACTCCTTCCGAACATCAGAAAGCGGAATTCCGCTCCCTGGAAGCCGAAGTGGGAGATTCCTACCGGTGGATCTCCGGACCTGACCGGGAGATGCGCCTGATGTACCATGACTTCGGAATCGTCCGCCCGAATAAGGAGCTGATCCGCCACCGGGTATTTGTGACAAGGCTCAAGGGCGATTTTCAGGAGGAGTACAAGAGACGCCACGACGGTCTGATTGCCGCCCGCCAGGGCAAGGTGGATCCCGGTCCGGACAGCAACTTCTCCATCTGGAATGCGGAGGACTACATCTTTGGCTATGATGAAATCGACACCACCATGGAAACCGCAGAAACGGAAGAAGGACGTCAGGCCACAATTCAATGGGAGACAAAGATGCTCGAAATCATGAGCTGGTACACCGACGATGTGGACTGGATCACGGGAGAACATCACCGGCACATCGTCCGGATCGGCTGTCACAACTAACCTTTTTCCGGACTTTCACTTTCCCGCCATCACGCCCGCTTACTCTTCCGCTGCTTTTCGCCTGCTTCTTGAAAAACGGTTGAAGACCGGAGAGCCGCCCGCCTGCTCTTCTGCTGCCTTACGGCTGCTTCTTGAAAGGTACTGTCAGGCATACTGATCCTGCTTACAGCTTCCGGGATTGAGTCGCAAAGCATCGTTCTTTCGAAAAAAATTACCCAAGGTGGAATTTATCATGCTAATGCATTAAACTATGTATTGATCTTTCCCTCTTGAAATGTCATAATCAATAAGAATTAATAAACAGCAGGTGACACCATAATTCATGGTCGTTTGCCTGCTGTATCACATATGCATTCCGGAATTATGCAAAATGAATACGATAAATACAATGGAAAAGAGGATGATGTCATGTCAAAGTGGGAGAATAATGTACGCAGAGTAGTCCCCTATGTAGCCGGCGAGCAGCCGAAGAACCAGCCGGATATGGTGAAACTGAACACAAACGAGAATCCGTACCCGCCGTCGCCGAAGGTCGCCGAGGCTTTGCAGAAAATCCCCACCGACGACATGCGTCTGTATCCCGACCCGGCGGCGACAGACCTTGTAAACGCTATCGCAGAACAGTATCAGGTAAAGCCTTCTCAGGTTTTCGTCGGCGTCGGTTCTGATGATGTGCTCGCGATGGCCTTTCAGACATTTTTTAATTCCGACAAGCCGATCCTGTTCCCGGACATCACCTATTCCTTCTACGATGTCTGGGCAGACTGCTTCCGCATCCCCTACAGGCAGATCCCGCTGGATGAAAACTTTGCGATCAATCCGGCGGATTACGCGCAGGAAAACGGCGGAATTGTCTTCCCGAATCCGAATGCCCCGACCGGACTTGCTCTCTCCCTTGATGTAATTGAGGAGATTCTCAGGTCGAATCCCGACGTAGTCGTAATCGTCGATGAAGCCTACGTCGATTTCGGAGCTGAATCTGCTCTTTCCCTTCTCGGCCGTTATGAAAATCTGCTCGTTGTGCAGACCTTCTCCAAGTCCCGCGCACTCGCCGGCATGCGCATCGGCTACGCGATCGGAAATGAGAAACTCATCAGCTACCTGCAGGATGTAAAATACTCCTTCAACTCCTATACGATGAACCGCACCTCTATCGCTCTAGGCGTCGCAGCTATGGAAGACGAGGCATATCATCAGCAGATTGTACAGAAAATAGTGGAAACAAGAGAATGGTCCAAAGAGGAACTGAAAAAGCGCGGTTTCCACTTTGCAGATTCCTCCTCGAACTTTATTTTTGCAAGACATGAAACAATCCCCGCAAAGGAATTGTTCGAAGCGCTTCGCGAAAAGCATATCTATGTAAGATACTTCAACAAGCCCAGAATTGACAACTACCTCCGCATCACCATCGGGACCCGGGAACAGATGCAGAAGCTGTTTGATTTTCTTGACCGGTATATCACTGCGAAATCGGTCTGACACACTTAACCGGCACACAGTGACAGATCTGCCTGCTGCTCTTAACCGGCACATAGCGGCAGATCTGCATCTGCCTGCTGCTCTTAACCGGCCTGCTGCTCCTGACGGACACGCTTCCGTCAGGAGCATTTTTTCCACGTCTTCGGATAGAACATGATCAGAACCGGAAGAAGCTCCAGACGTCCCGCCAGCATATCAAAGATCAGAATAATCTTCGAGAAGCAGCTGTATCGCGAAAAGTTCCCGGTCGGTCCGACCACGGAGAATCCCGGACCGATATTATTCAGCGTCGCAGCAACAGCTGACATGTTCGTCTCAAAATCGAAACCGTCAACCGAGATCAGCAGGATCGACAGCCCGAAGATCAGAAAATAGGTTGTAAGAAAGATGTACAGAGATCGCAGTGTCCTGCTTCCCACCGGCGCGCCGTCCATACGCACCTTTTTTACACTTCTCGGGTGAACCAGCTGATACAGCTCAAGGAACATGGATTTCACCGCGACAATGAGACGGCTGACCTTGATTCCTCCTCCGGTACTTCCGGCGCAGGCTCCACAGATCATAAGCAAAAACAGAATCGTCTTCGAGAACGACGGCCATTTGTCAAAATCCGCCGTCGCGAATCCTGTGGTCGTGATAATCGTCGCGACCTGGAAAAACGCATGCTTCAGCGCAATCCACACAGAAGAATAAAGATGCGCGATGTTGATCGTGATCGCTGCTCCTGACGCAAGAATAATCGCAAAATATCCCCTCACCTCTTCCATATTCACCGCATCCTTCGGGTGGCGAATCAGCATCAGATAATAAAAGGTGAAGTTCACGCCGAACGCCAACATCGCAATCGTCAGAATCCACTGCTGCAGCGAGGTGTAATCCGCGCAGCTCGAATTCAAAATCGCGAATCCTCCGGTACCGGCTGCTCCGAATGACAGACACACTGCATCGAACCAGTGCATCCGGGCGATCAGCAGGGCGCCAATTGTGCCAAGCGTCATGAAAAGATAGATCCGGTACAGCGTCCTCGCGTTATTTCGCACCTGCGGAACAAATTTCGAGACCTCATAACCGGGACTCTCCGCCTTCATGAGGTTCATGTGCGAACCTCCGCGGCTTGGAATAAGCATCAGCAGAAATACAAGGACTCCCATACCGCCGATCCAGTGCGTAAAGCTGCGCCAGAACAGCGATGCATGGCAGAGTGCCTCAACATCTGTCAGAATAGAGGAGCCTGTAGTCGTAAAACCGGAGACCGTCTCAAATACCGCATCGACATACCTCGGTATCTCACCGGTCAACACAAAGGGAATGCCGCCGTACGCACTGATCAGAAGCCAGGAAAGTCCGACCGATACATACCCTTCCCTGGTATAGATCTGCATGTTCTTCGGCTTCCGTCTCGAGAAAATCTCACCCACAGCAATGGCGATTCCGGCCAGCATCAGGTAGATTATTCCCTGCTGTTCCTGGTAAATCACAGAGATAACAAAGGGTGCGAGGAGCAGAAAGCCCTCAATCTTCAATACCCACGAAAGCACCCATCCAATTACAGGATAATTCATTTCTATATCCGCCTCATTTATTCACAGGATTATACATTCTTCAGACACCCGCAACGCATTCTTCTCGTAACAAATACACCCATTCAAAGTGTATTTATCTCATTACAAATGTCATCCATCCGCAGCGTATTTATCTCATTACAAATGTCATCCATCCGCACCGTATTTATCTCATTACAAATGTCATCCACCTGCAGCGAATTGGTCCACAGCCGGCCACAGTTCTTTGAACCCGCTTATTTCGCGATAATGTCTGAAATTCCATCAAAACCACTGTGCGTCGTTACGATAATCACATGATCGTCCGCCTGGAACATGTCTTGTCCGCCCGGAATGATCAGCCGTCCCTTCCGCAGGATGCCCGCGATCAGAACATTTGTCTTCATCGGCATGTCGATGAGCGGAATCCCGATCAGCTTCGAGTTCTGCTGAATCCGGAATCCCATGGCCTCCACCCTTCCGTTCATCAGACGGTACAGCGTCTCCATGTTGCTGTCCAGACTGTTATTCGCCGCACGGACATACTGGATAATCCGCTGTGTTGTGAGAAGCTTCGGGTTCACCACACTGTCCAGCTGAAGGGAATCAATGACCTCATTGAAATCCACATGGTTTACCTTCGTGATCACCTTTTTTCTGACTTTCTCCTGTGCAAAGAGCGAGAGAATCGCATTGACCTCATCAATTCCGGTGCAGGCCACAAAGGCATCTGTGTTCTCCAGATTTTCCTCCATGAGAATTTCCTGATCGCTTCCATCTGCACAGTCAATATTTGCCTGCGGGAAGATATCATTGAGCTCCGAGCACCTCTTTGGGTTTTTCTCAATGATCTTGACGTCAATTCCGTTTTTCAGAAGAATCTTCGTCAGATAATAGGAAATCTCGCCTCC
The DNA here is from genome assembly GCF_052063915.1 of Bilifractor sp. HCP3S3_D3. Lineage (NCBI taxonomy): Bacteria > Bacillati > Bacillota > Clostridia > Lachnospirales > Lachnospiraceae > Bilifractor > Bilifractor sp. HCP3S3_D3. Next base: position 134,386 of record NZ_JBQHWP010000006.1, on the reverse strand, counting down.
TCCGATGATGGTGCAGTTCTTAACCCGGTTCGTAGGCACACTGATTTTCCGGAAAAAGGCGTTCGCCTCCAGCGGTTCCAGGATTACCGTCAGAACATCTCCGGCTGCCGGTGTAAAATCACCGTTCGGTATCACGATTTCGTTGCCTCTCTGGGCAATGCAGATCAGCATGCTGTAATCAAATCTCTGTGACACTTCCTTCAGCGGAGATCCGATAATGGACGACCCCGCCGGCACCTTGAACCGCATCAGGCTGATCCGGTCTCCTGCAAAGCTGTCGATCTCAACCGCACTCGGATACTGCATCAGATGCGCCATTTCCCTTGCCGCCTCCAGCTCGGGATTGATCGTCATGGACAGATGCAGTTCACTCCTCAGGAAGCTGCTTTCCTCGGAGTAAACCGGATTCCGCACCCTCGCAATCGTATAGCAATCAGCCTTCTGCTTCGCGATCACACAGACCAGAAGATTGACCTCGTCACTTTCCGTAACAGCGATCACCATGTCCGTGTGCTCCAGATCCGCCTCGCATAGAACATTGTAGCTCGTTCCGTTACCGGTAATTCCCATGACATCATAGATGGTTGAGACATCCCGCACAACCTGCGCATTTGTATCTACAACTGTTATGTTGTGCCCTTCCTTGGACAGCTGCGCTACCAGCGTCCTTCCAACCTTACCGCAGCCGACAACGATTATCTGCATGCCAACTTCCTCTCTCATCAACGGCTTATTTCAGCCCTTCTCCAGGAAACGTCCGCATGCCCGCAGCCTTACCGTCTCCGCCACGCTGCCGGGGATCCGGATTCCGCGATCACACGTTTCCTGTCATATTTCACAGAAAAAACACAATTAGTGATTATAACACGCTGCTCACGTTCTTACAACAGCCGTATTGCAGTTCCTTTTCCATCTGCCTCCGACCCGCCGCATGGCCATTTCACAGTCCGGCTCTCAGCTCTCTCCAGCCCGACGCATAGCCATTCCACAGTCCGGCTCTCAGCTGTCTCCAGCCCACCCCATAGCCATTCCACAGTCCGGCTCTCAGCTCTCTCCGGCTCCATCATCCCTTCAGGAAGTCAAACGCGTCACCGGAATCATTATGAATGAAATACATCAGATGATAAGCACAGTTCAGTGCCACACGCTCCTCCTTCAGAATCCGCCGGCATTCCTCCCGGTCGGCAAGAACAACCTCGATCTCCTCGCTCTCTTCCATAAAACGTCCGCTGATCTCGCCGTCTGCATAGCCGTAGACCGTCGCGCAGGCTTCATCTGTCATGCCTACCGTTGTGTATCTGGGCTCCTCGTACATTCTATCCGCATCTACCGGAGTGAGCGTAAGCCCCGTCTCCTCGTGAAGCTCACGCACAGCAGCCGCGCGAAAGCTCTCCCCTTTCTCTACCAGGCCCGCCGGCAGCTCATATACATAATCATCCACCGGATACCGGTACTGACGGATCAGAACCACCCGGTCCCTCTTCTCACCGTACAGACTGTATATGATTACGCCGTCCGCGTTGTTTTTTCTCGTACGGATCTTCAGCTCATCCTCGTTTTTCGCCCGCGATGCAACCATGTAGTGGCTCTCATGTCCCTTTTTGTTGTGTCCGTCCACCTCAAACATGTTCACAAACCGGTTGTCTGTCAGCTGCGTAATCTCATCTATTGTCGCCATATCTGCACCCTCCCTGATGCTGTAATTATACCCTTTCCCCCTCTGTTTTCCAATACATCAGTTGAAGCCGCCGCATCCACCCGACCCGCGCAGACGAGGCAACAGCACCTGCACACACAGCAGACATAGTCACCGCATCTGTACATACAGCAGACGGGACCGCCACACCTGCTCATACAGCAGACGGGGCCGCCGCACCTGCACACACAGCAGACGGGGCCGCCGCACCTGCACACACAGCAGACGGGGCCGCCGCACCTGCCATACGGCATGTGCAGCGGCCCCGTCTGTCACGTGGTCAATAATCGAAAATCCAATCAGTTTCTTCCTTTAAGAAGCGGAGACAGCCGCTTGTAGATCAGGAAGGTGATCACCACATCGATCATTCCCTTGATAAAGGTGAACGGCATGTTGAATACCACAAGGCTCTGGAAAATACTCTTCACACCCGAGAAAATCGCCTGGTACGCAGCCAGGATGGTCTCTTCCGGCATGAAATTGTAATATACCGGGTAGACAACCGCGAAGTTGAAGGGAACGGAAACCACCGCCATAGCGATTGCGCCGATGAACGATGCAAGGATAGCTCCCTTCTTGGTCTTGCTGCGCTTGTAGATAACTCCCGCAACTCCGGTGAATACTGCTCCGAGAACGAAGTTGCAGAGCTCACCGACCGCAAACGATCCGGAGAACAGACAGTGGATCAGGTTCTTGATGAGCTCGATCAGAATACCGCATACCGGCCCCATCGCAAAGGCTCCGAGCAGAGCCGGGAGATCAGAGAAATCCAGCTTGACAAAGGACGGCATAAGCGGTGCCGGTATCTCAATCAGCTGAAGAATAAACGCGATTGCGGAAAGAATTCCGGTCACCGCAATGTAGTGCACGGTTACGTTCTGTCTCCTGGTTTCACTTGTTACTGCTGTGTTTGTTGTGTCTGCCATAGCTATCTCCTCTTTTCTGTTTGTGCGTTCCGCATTCTGCGGATCCGCCGACTAGAGAGATCTTCCCTGCGTGCACCGGAACGGAACAGCCGCCCTCTGCACACAAAAAAGCCCGTATCCTTAGAGATACGGGCGAATCAGCATCATTATCGATTACTTCTCATGCAGCTCTGATCCTGCTGCTTCCGAAGTAAGGAATGGTAGCATCTTCTTTCATCCAGACTATACTGTTGGTACCGGAGTTTCACCGGTTCGACTGCAATGGCAGGTCGCGGACTTTACCGCCAGTGGGGATTCTCACCCCGCCCTGAAGATCTCCTGTTTCTATTTACACAGCCATGTTAACGCACGCTGACATAAAAAGCAATAGCCAAATTACTTTTTCAACTAATTTTATTGGCTATTTTATCGACCCCTTTAATCAACGCCCGAATGACTGTCAGAATTACCTTTTTCCGAACAAAAGTAAAATACAGTGCACGCGCAGCCAATCGGCAGAGGACACAAAATTATCACAGAAAGTTCATTTGTATACTAACTATAGTTAATATAGAATATAAGTTGTTCAAATAGACATCTATTTCACATAGACAGATAAGGAGCATTCCTCAGATGGAAAATTTTAAAACAGACGGACAGCAGACAGACAGCCAGGTAAATAATTGCGATTTTAATTTTAAGGGTCTGGGTGAAGCTATCAAAAAACTGCGAATTGAAAAGGGACTGACACAGAACGAGGTCGCTACAGAACTTCATGTAACCCCCGGCTACATCAGCAATGTAGAGAACAGCCGAACCGCTATGTCGATTAAGGTGCTGTGCTACTTCGCGAACATCTGCGATATCACGGTTGACGAGATTCTCGGGCGGACCATTCCAGAGTACCGGGGAACCTCCCTCGACAACAAATTGAATGCAGAGATTCATTCTATGTCAGAAGATGAGAAGGAAAAGCTTCTCGCGACGATTGCAATCTGGAAGAAGAAGTAAATCTTACAAAGGAGTAAATCCCACTCAGTTTTAACGAGATAAAACACGCTGCGCGAGTTTTATCTCGCTATCGCGACGCTCGCCGCACACGAATACTCCGCATTCGGCTGCGGCTCACTGTTCGCGTAAATAAAAGGAAGCCGACAAATACCGGTTTCTCAGCATTTGTCGACTTTCATCTGCTAATTCAGATAACCGCTCACCTGATCCGCGAGCGGTTTTTGGCTGTTGAAAAACCGGACATAGCCCTCCAGGGAGGATGCCTTCTCCCGCAGGGTTCTGGACTTCTCCCAGATAAAGATTCCGGCCTTACCCTTTCCGTTCTTCGCCTCCTGAATCATGTTCTCACCGGCGGAATTCCCGTCAAAGCCGATCAGAAGCGACGGCCGTCTCTCGAAGATTTCATAATTGAAGCTCTTATAAATGCCCATGCTCTCGCTCTCCGTCGACACACGAATGCGGACTCCCGCCTCCTCGAGCTGCCGGCACTCCCCGCGGGTAACCAGCGACGGAACGAACGAATAAATCAGAAATCCCTTCTCGTTGTGTTCCAGAAGATATTTCTCATATCCCCGGAGACGGTTGCCGATGACAAAAAATACCTCCTCCGGATTCAGGCTCTCAAGCAGCGCGTCCAGCTGTCTGCATCCCTCTTCTGTGATCCTGGTCGCGCGCTTTTCGGAATTGAAGCTTCCGCCCATCAGAATGATCGGAAGTCTGTCCCAGGGAAGCTCACGGATGCTGTCTTTCAGCTCCGTATTCGCGTCCACCCTGTGATTCCGGCGAAGCCTGAGTCCTCCGCTCCCTGCCTCGGCCTCTTCCATTTTTTCCAGAAGCACATCCTCCAGATCTCTGCCCGCCAGAATCTGATGAAGCTCGATTTTTTTCCTGGAATAGGATTCCTGTCCCTCCCGGATGATCTCGGTCTCGGTCTGCTTCATGCTCATCATCTCGTCCGGCGTCAGCTCCAGCAGTTTTTCAAGGGAGAGCTGCTCATCAATCGAGTTCGTTCCATAGAGCGCGGCGCCGTCCGTACCCTGTACGCAGCGGATGCCGGCTGCCAGATACTGACGGAGCGGATGGTTCTCCAGAGCATTCAGGTTGTTCAGCCGCACATTCGACGTAAGCTGGAATTCGAGGACGATGTTGTTCTCGATCAGAGCCTTCATGACCTCCCTGCCCTTTTTCGTCTTTAGGCTATAGGTATAAAGACCGTGACCCAGCCGGACTCTTGGCATCTTCTGCCCGGGCTCCAGAGAATCCTTCACGCATTCGATGCTGTGCGCGATATTATCCTTCTGGCTGTCGTTTTCGCCCGCATGGATCCGGATCACAAAATCCGGAACCTTCTTCGTGATCTTGACAATTTCCCGGAACATCGGTTTCAGCGTGATAATGTCATTGATCTCCTCTCCGACAAAATCACAGCCCGCCACGTAGGGATCAAGCGCAACCGCCTGAAGCACATTCAGATTCCGGATGAGGTAATCCTCCGGCGTCACCTGGTCCTTGACGATGGTCAGCGGGATTCTCCGTATCGCGGCGAGGAACCGGATCATGACCCCGGTCTCCCGGTAAATCTTCGGCATGATCTCATGCACTTCCTGCAGCATCTCCAGGGACTCGTATTTTTTTACCAGTGTGGTGTCGCTGATCTCTGCATAGCAGATTCCCTGCCTGCGATAGCTTCTGGCAATCCACAGGAGATCATCCTGAAAGACCGTATTCCGGTGATAGTCCGGATTTTCTCCGTCCTTCCTCATCTGAATCAGCGCAGCCAGCACGTCCTTGTCCGGGATCTGATGAACGCCGGAGAGCTCCATCTTCTCCTCGCTCTCCTTCCCCTTGGTAAAAATATAACGGTACAGATATACTTTTTCCAGATTGGTGAAAACCGCCTGTCCGTCCTTCAGAATCGCGAGGGACGTCCGGATCTTCACAATATTCTGCTCCGCGTGATCCAGATTGTTCAGAATCAGGTCCGCAAAATTGATCACTGTATTGTCGTTGATCTTCCGGTCAAGGTATTTGCCCTTCAGATCCGAGCTGGAAAACTGCCTTGCGACCTTCGCCCGCTGTGCCGCCAGTCTCTCTTCCTGCTCCTGTGTCAGCTCGAGATTCAGCTTCCGGATGTAGTAAAGCGGATACTGGATCTGGTGGTAGATACCAAGGGCAATCAGAATGTCCGGCGACAGATTTCCGTTCATATGCGTGTGAAGATCCGCACGGAATTTATATTCCCTGCGGATGTAGGTCTTGAAGATCGTTTTTGAGATGTCGAAGCGATAGTCCCGGGTCTGACTCATCAGCGTCTTGGCGATGGAAGGAATGGATGCCTTCATCTCAACCCTTCCGTCCGGATAGATATTCGCAACCTTGGTGTTCCCGAGGCGGAAAATATAGACCTCCTCATTCGCGGCATCGATGTAGCACGGAACCTCGCCCCGAATGACCAGAAGTCCCCGTTCATTCTCACAGAGCGGAAGCGCACAGAGCTTTGCCAGATTCCGTATAAGGTTTCCGGAATGATGATTTGGCGTCTCCAGTTCATAGCAGAGTCTTCCCAGGTCGCGATAAAGATTTACAATGATATCCTTCTCATTGTCCAGAAAAAAGCAGGTGAAATATGTCATAGTTTCTTCCTTTATTAATTTAATGACCTGGTATTAATGTAATTTAATGACCCCGATTTACGCAATGACATGATAGAAAACCGCTGCGTCACAACGAAATATTTTGAGCACCAGCGTCTATGATGCGGATCCGTCAGCCGGCCGCGCCGTTTCCGTAATAAGATGCATCGGAATATCCGGAACCGTCATCCGCGCTGTAGTTTGTCCCGTAGCCGGTTCCGCTTTCGTCCTGCCCGGAAGTTCCGGAATTATTCGTATTGTATGCATTATCGCCGTATGTGGCATCTCCGTATGTTGCAGATCCGTAAGTGCCATCGGTTCCGTTATTATAGGTACCGCTGCCGCTGTAATCCCCGCCATACCCCGAATCGGTATAACCATTGCTTCCATCGCTCTCCGAAGCATAACCACCGTCGGTGCTGTAGGATGTACTGTCGCTGTAGACGTCCGTGTCAGAATAAGCGGACGAGGAGGCGACCTCCTCCAGCTTCTCATCCAGATCGTCCGGCAATGCCTTTCCATAGAGATAGTTCTGGAGATAAGCGCTGTTCAGATACAGATTGGGAACAAGCACTGACATGCCTTCGATCTGTCCCTCGGTGAAAGTCCCGTCCACCGGAATACGGTATGTCTCGATTGTGGTGATATGATTCACTGACAGAGTCTTCACGTAGCTCAGCAGCTCGCTGTTCTTCAGATCCGTTGTAATGCATGGAAAAATCTTGGACGCGAGAGACAGGAGCTTTGTGGCACTGAGATTCTGCACCTTCTTATAGGCTGCCATGATCACCTTTTTCTGTCTCTCGGTTCTGTCCCAGTCGGAATTTCCGACATAACGCATTCTGGCATAGCAGAGAACCTGCTTTGGCTTCAGCGTGTTGACGCCTTCCTTCAGTCCCCACGCCTCGTTTACCTCCGCATTGTCATCCGCGGATCCAAGTCCTTCATTCGCATTCATATATGTAGCTTCGTCGTAGGTCAGCTCGATATCCAGATCACCGACCTCTGTCAGTGCCTCGAGGAAGCCGTCAAAATCGACCTCTACGTTTCCATCAATATCCACGCCGAAGTTCTGTTCTATGGTCTTGTCCAGGAGCTCCATTCCTCCCAGCGCATAAGCCGCATTCAGCTTGTTCGCCTGATATCCGGGAATCTGTACATACATATCCCTCATCAGGGTAACCAGCTTGATTTTCTTCTCCTTTGTATTGATGCTGCAAAGAATCATGGAATCGGAACGCTGCCCGCTCTCTCCGGATCTCGCGTCCTGACCGATCAACAGAAGATTTTTGACGTCATTATCCTTCATGACGTCAATATCGCTGGTATCGCCCCAGTCGATGTCACTTGCCGTCAGGGTGTCGTTCGCCTTGTCGCCGTCAGCATCGAAGGTCTCCACAGCACCTGCGGAATTCATCGAAGCGGATACATGGTTGATCTTGCCCAGCAGTCCCTGCAGATACACCGCCGTCATCAGTCCTCCGGCGATGACGAGCGCCATCACAAAGGTGAGAACCGTAACCACACGCTTCTTTTTTCTGCGCTTTCCGGCTCCCTGTGTTCTCCTCCGGGCTGTATTCTCCCGCAGGTCACTTTCCGGGTCTTCTCGCCGGCCGGAACTTTTCCTGACCTTGTTCTGGCGGGAGTTATGATCCGCGCGTCCCGAGGTCTTTTTTCTGTCCTTCTTCCCTGTACGGCTGCCGGAGTAAGATCTCGCGTACCGGTCCAGGTCAAGATCCAGATAAGACTCCGCATCATCGTCCGGATCTTCCTCTCCATATTCGTCGTACTCATCCGGATATCCGGGCCTGTATCTCGTCTCACGACCGGAATCATAATTACGCTCCGGACGCCCGGAATCATGGTTTTCTCCCGAATGCCTGCGTGAATATCCGCCGGAATTCTCATTTGAATGCTTAGAAGCCATAATCATCACCTTTAACAAACTGTATCGATAAGTGTATATAACCTTTAAATAATACCACAAAAATGTTAAAAACCAAATAAAATTTATCTGAACTGACACCTCGTATAAAATTTATCTGAACTGACACCTCGTAACGACCTCGCAACGATTTCCAACGCCTTGCCCTGTGAAAAATAGAAAACACCGGTGAAAATGCAGCCATGAAACGGAGAGAAACAACCGGGAATCTGGAAATCTACAGCATTCACAATCGCATCGATAAGATCAGTACGGACTCTGATTCGTGCAGATGATATTTTAATTATTTTCTGCCATTATTTTTATCTGCCGAATTTAATTGAAATCTTTATCAGAATAGTGTATACTCCGAAGCAAGGAGTTGATGATTATGATCGAACTTGAAGTAAATCAGAAATACTACACGACCTGTGAACTGAAGAACATGGGGTATTCCTATTACAAAATTGGCCAGATGGAAGAAAACGGTCAGCTGCACCGCATCAACCGGAGCACATACGAAAATCTCTCCTATAAAGGCGATGAGAATGATTTCGTCAATGCTGCTGCATATGTTCCGAACGGTGTAATCTGCCTGATGAGTGCCGCCCGATATTATGAACTCACTAATTTCCTTCCTGATGTTATAGATGTTGCGATCGACCGGAAGAAAAAAATCAGCACTCTGCCTGACTGGCCACAGATCAAGATATTCTATTTTAGTCCTTCCCGCATGGATGCTGGTGTCACGGAAATCACGGAAGACGGCGATTCATTCCGTATATTTGACATTGAAAAGACGGTCGTCGATATCATTTACTATCGCAATAAGATCGGTATTGAAGAAACATCAGAGGTTCTGCGCAACTACCTGACAAGGCAGAACCGGCAAATCGACCGGCTTTATACATACGCCAAAATGCTGCGGTGTGAAACTATTGTAAGAACTTATCTGGAGGTACTTGTTTCATGAATGCCGATTCCGTAAAGGCAAGACTGAAGAATTTTGCCGTCAGCTCCGGCCGCACGTTCCAGGAAGCTCTCGTATATTACGGACTCGAGCGAACGATCTACCGGATCTCTGTATCACCGTATGCCAGCCATTTTGTTCTGAAAGGCGGCATCTTTCTGTATGCCATCTTTGACAGAAACTACGAACGAGCCACGACAGATGTTGATCTGCTGGCCAGACACATCTCAAACAGCGCCAAAGAAATGAAAATCGTCTTCCGTGATATCTTCGCCCGAGATGCCGATGACGCTCTTGTTTTCGACCTTGATTCCATTACAGCGGAAGATATCACAGAATTCAAAGAGTATCATGGACTGCATATCTCAGTAACCGCATATCTTGACCGGACCAAAATCCCAGTCGGGATTGATATCGGATTTGGTGATGTGATTTATCCGGATGCCGTAGAGATGGAATTCCCCGTGATTCTGGATACGGAAGCTCCAAAGGTAAATGCACACTCCCTGGAATCTTCGATTGCCGAGAAGCTGGGAGCTATCGTTAAAAACGGTTTCCTGAACAGCCGTTATAAGGACTTCTACGACATTTATGTGCTGTCAACGAAATATCATTTCAACTATGATGAACTGAACAACGCTGTCACGGAAACATTCACAAACCGGAAAACTCCCATCACAATGGACACAGCAGCTTTCAGTAATGAGTTCCTGAGTGATTCAATCCATCAGACCAGATGGAACTCGTTCCTGAAAAAGAAAAAAGCAATGCTCCCAGTCTCAATGAACGATGCTATGACTCGGATCAAGACGTTTGTAATGCCTCTTCTCGCTCAAACCAATGTACCAGTAACCGAATGGGATCCGAACGAGGGATGTTGGAAATAAATCAGATAGGAAGCATTCTAAGATGCCAGATCATTGCTACTCAAGTGAACTGTTATACAAAACTACCTAAACCATGAAAACATGCGTCCCCGTCATCGATCCTCGCCCCGAAAAGCCCGGAAGAATTGTCGTTAATGTGCAGAAAATACAAGTATTTATTCATTTTCGTTCTTTTCAGAATGAGAAAATGCAATTTGTCCTTCATTTTTAGGTTCTGATGTTCTTTCCTTGGTAATGTAAGCCGCTTATATCCGTTTTATTCCACTTCATAAGCCGCCTGCATCCATTTTATTCCACTTTATAAGCAGACTGCATCTGTTTTATTTCACTTCATAAGCAAACTGCATCCGTTTTAATACCACCCACCACGATATCCGGATTCATATTGTATTCATTCTTTTCGTGACTTATAATGCATGGTATAAGTCCGGCTGCGATATTTCTGATCCGCGGAGAGTCAACACAACGAGATCCAATAAACCAATATCATTTGTGGAGCAGCGTATTGCATGACGGTAACTTACTTCAATTGTGACGGATAACCTTACCTGCATAATTCATCTGCATAACAAAGGAGAGAACACTATGAAGACAATCGCAACATCCAATGCACCCGCTGCAATCGGTCCATACTCTCAGGCAATTGAGAGCAATGGTTTCATCTTCTGTTCCGGACAGATTCCGGTAGATCCCGCCACCGGCAATATCCCGGAGGGCATCGAAGCTCAGGCGGAGCAGAGCTGCAAAAACGTCGAGGCAATCCTTCAGGCGGCCGGATCCGGCGCGGACAAGGTAGTCAAAACCACCTGTTTCCTCGCTGATATTGCGGATTTTGCCCGCTTCAATGAGGTTTACGCAAAGCACTTCATCTCCAAGCCGGCCCGCAGCTGCACTGCCGTAAAGGATCTCCCGAAGGGAGTGCTCTGTGAGATTGAGGCTATCGCAGAACGCTGATCAATCAGGACAACAGAAGAAGAGCTCACGGTTCATTACCTGAATCGTGAGCTTCTCTTCTGTCATGTGAATCTATTATATCCTACCGAACATACTGAAGCTGAGTCCACCTCTCACTTCGCAGTGTTCGTTCTGCCCTCAAAACGACTTGTCTTGAAAATAACCTCTTTATATCTCTTCAGAATCGAATACAGCAGAACACCAAATACCCCGCATCCGACTACCTCTCCGATTCCGACCGTCAGCATCATGAACGGAATCGGAAGATTCACGCCATAGGCAAACCGAAGCACAAACGGCACGATGATCGTATTCGCCACAATCGGCGGAAGGGTGCAGAGCACCGGATTTCTTCTGCGAAGAAGCCGCGTTCCAACGGCTCCGATCAGCGTCGCGATACTTCCGAAGATAATATCCGGAAGTACAGCGCCTCCGGCAATGTTGCCGATCAGACATCCGACAAAGAGTCCCGGTATCGCAGCCGGAGTGAAGACCGGAAGAATCGTCAGTGCCTCTGCGATACGGATCTGCACCTGGCCGAAGGAAAATGCGGAAAAGACATATGTCAGAACAACATATATCGCCGCGATCATCGCCGCCTGTGTCAGGGAAAGAATCCGGTTATGTTCCGTTCTTCCGCTCACCACGCCATCATGGGCCGCATGGATCTGACCTGTGCGGACATTTCCCGCTTTCGTCTGACCTACGCATTCCTGTCCCGCATGGACATTTCCCGCTTCCGTCTGACCCGCACATTCCTGTCCTGCATGGACATTTCCCGCTTTCGTCTGACCCGCGCATTCCTGTCCCGCACCGACATTTCCTGCTTTCGTCCCGTCCGCAGCGGCCTGTGCCGGTTCTGGGAATCCTGCATTACTGAACTTCGTCTCGTTTTCTTTCATTATTCTGTTCTCCTTTAGTTTTGTTTATTACGTCAGGAAGGTCTCGAACTGACGCTGCTGAACCTGAATCAGCCCTTGCATTTTATCACAGCTTCCTCATAAGATGAAGAGGAAAGATCAACATTGCAAAAAAAAATTGTATGTATAATAATATCCATATAATAGTCTTCGTGAATTTTTTTATATGCCAATCCTCAAAAAAATATTTTGATTCACTGGCAGGACGGGCTGATCACTAGAAAAAAAGTTAGAAGAGAAGCCGATGAACAGGGAGGTTAACGATGAAAGACGGATTTATCAAAGTTGCTGCAGGAACACCGGATGTAACCGTTGGTGACTGCGTTGCCAATGCGGATGCGATTCTGGCACAGATCAGAGAAATGGAGAAGGCGCACGCAAAGATCATGGTGTTTCCGGAGCTCTGCATCACCGGATATACATGCCATGATCTGTTTCTGCAGGATCTCCTGATTGCGGAGGCAAGAAGACAGCTGAACCGGATCCTTCATGAAACGGAGAAGACCGATGCATTGATCTTCGTGGGCCTTCCGTGGGAGCTTCGCGGAAAGCTGTACAACGTGGCCGCCGTTCTGAACCGCGGCCGACTCCTCGGCCTCGTCCCGAAGAAGAATCTGCCGACCTATAATGAGTTCTATGAGCGCCGGCAGTTCACGCCCGGACACGAAACCGTCGAATGGCTTGGCTCGATGATCCCCTTTGGCATGAATCTCCTCTTCTGTTGCGAGGAAATTCCACGGCTGAAGGTTGCTGCGGAGCTCTGTGAGGATCTGTGGGTTCCCTGTCCTCCCAGCATCTCCCATGCAGCCTGCGGGGCAACGGTGATTGCCAACCTGTCCGCGAGCAACGAGATGATCGGAAAGGACACCTACCGGAAAAATCTGGTCTCACAGCAGTCGGCCAGCCTGATCTGCGGATACATCTACGCCTCCGCCGGTGAAGGGGAATCCACACAGGATCTGGTCTTCGGCGGTCACAATATCATTGCGGAGAACGGAACCATTCTGGCGGAATCCAGACGTTTCCACAACGGTATCATCTATTCTGAGATAGATGTCAGCCGTCTCACTGCGGAGCGGCGCAGGACCAGCACCTACCCCGATTTTGAAACTGCGTCCGCCTATGGTGCTCAGAACGGGGCCTCCCTCGGAAAAACGGCAGCGCTCTCCAGTGCCATGCCTGTCGGCGCTTCCGGCTGGGTACTCGGCGATCATGTCTGCATCCCCTTCCAGCTCCGGGAAGAACAGACCGCACTGACCCGCACCTTTGCTCCGCATCCCTTTGTTCCGGAGGATCCGGCCACAAGGAACCAGCGCTGCGAGGAAATCCTGACCATACAGGCCATGGGTCTCAAGAAAAGGCTCCACCACATTCACGCATCCCACGCCGTGATCGGCATTTCCGGAGGTCTCGATTCCACGCTCGCCCTTCTGGTAACCGTTAAGGCATTCGACATGCTGAACCTTCCAAGGGAAGGCATCATCGCCGTCACCATGCCCTGCTTCGGCACCACTGACCGGACCTACCGGAATGCCTGCACCTTAATACGCGAGCTCGGTGTCACCTTCCGGGAAATCCGTCTCAACGAGTCGGTGACCCTTCACTTCCGCGACATCGGTCACGACATGAGCGTGCACGACGTCACCTATGAGAACGGTCAGGCGAGAGAGCGGACACAGGTACTCATGGACGTCGCCAACCAGGCCGGAGGAATCGTGATCGGAACCGGCGACCTCTCCGAACTGGCCCTGGGGTGGGCCACCTACAACGGAGATCATATGTCGATGTACGCCGTGAACTGCTCCGTCCCCAAGACTCTTGTCCGCCATTTGGTCCGCTACTACGCGGACACCTGCGGCGAGGAAAAGCTTTCCTCCATCCTGCTTGATATCCTGGACACTCCGGTCAGCCCAGAGCTTCTGCCACCGGAAAACGGCGTGATCTCCCAGAAAACCGAGGATCTCGTCGGGCCATATGAGCTCCACGACTTCTTCCTGTATTATATGCTCCGTGCGGAATTCACACCCTCGAAGATCTATCGGATCGCCAACCGCACCTTTGCGGGAAAATACACCGATACCACAATCCTCAAATGGCTGAAGAACTTCTACCGGAGATTTTTCTCCCAGCAGTTCAAGCGTTCCTGCCTGCCGGACGGCCCGAAGGTCGGTTCCGTCGCCCTCTCCCCGCGGGGTGATCTCCGCATGCCAAGCGACGCCAGCGCCCGGATCTGGCTGGATGAAATCGACGCTCTCTGTATCCCGGAGGAAAGCCTGGAACAATCTGTGAAAACCCACAATTAACCCGCTTGATCAGTCAGCCGGGTTGATGTTCCGGGCATCCGTCCGCCATCCCGGATCGATTCAGCAGCGATACACAACAACCGGAACACTATCAGAGCAGATAATGTTCCGGTTGTTTTCGTTTTTTGGGTTGTCTTCGTTTTTTACGTTGTCTTCGGCCCTTTCGGTTCTCTTGGGTCCTTTCGTTATTTGGGCTTGTTACGATTTTCCATTCTGGAAGCTCCGGGCTTTACCATTTTGCGTAAGATCTTCTGTTCTGGAAGCTATGGACTTTACGATTTTGTGTACGGTTTTCCGTTCTGGAAGCTCTGGACTTTGTCGTAGACCCCCTGCATGGTCTGATCCAGCTCGGCGGTCACCCTTGAGCACTCTGTAAGTCCCGCGGACAAAGCCTTCATCTGTTCGTCGGAGAGCTTCTTTTTATAGCGGAGCTTATGCTCCAGACTTGCCCAGAAGTCCATCGCTATGGTGCGCAGCTGCACCTCAGCGCGCATCATTTTCTTGCCTTCTTCTGTGAAGATCGGAACCTCCACGATCAGGTGCAGGCTACGGTATCCGCTAGGCTTCGGATCCTTGATGTAGTCCTTCCGTTCAATCAGGGTGATATCATCCTGCTCCAGAAATTTATCCGCCAGCATATAGATGTCGTTCTGGAACGAGCAGATCACCCGGATTCCCGCAATGTCATCCAGATTCTCCTGTATAGAGTCAATACTCAGCGGAAGATTTCTGGCATGCAGCTTCCGCACAATGCTCTCCGGACTCTTGACTCTCGTCCGGATCGATTCAATCGGGTTCGCGTCATATTTTACCGAAAAACGCTCATTCAGAACCTTGAACTTCGTCTCAATCTCCATGCAGGCGCACTGGTAGTCCGCGAACATTCGCCGCATCGGCTCCATCTCCGCGTCCGCAAGGTCCAGGAAGGCATCAAAGCTGATTCCGCCGGCGGGGAACAGATTTCGTATCTCCTCCGGCACCGCCATTAACTTCATAATCTGTGAATCCAAATCACCCATAAAATCCCCCACTTCAAAATACCGGTAATTCTCCACTATTGGTACACTTCGTTATTGATACACTCCATTATTGAACACTTCGCTATTGGTACACTCTGTTATTGAAACACTTCACTATTGAAACACTCCGTTATTGATAAACTCCGTTAATGGTAACCGTAAATGTAACCTCCTGTCCATTCAGATCCGAAACGCCATAGTCCTCCGGGAAGGTTACCTGGATATCAAAGGTTTCCCCGACCTTGTGTCCCTCAACCTGATCCTCAAAACCATCGATATATGTGCCGGATCCCAGAGTCAGATCGGTCCCTGCTCCGTTTGTGCTTCCGCCGTCAAATGCCTTTCCATTCAGATATCCCGTATAATCGATATTGACGGTATCGCCCTTCTGTACAACGGTTCCCTCAGTCGTATTCAGCGTTCCCTTCGAAGAAGCCGTTGCGGAGGAAGAAGCCCCTGCCGATGCTGTATCCTGTGATGTTGTACCTGTTGATGCTGAGCTGTCGGAAGATGCAGCAGTTGTATTCCCTGTACCAGCCGCATTTCCGGTGCTGTCGGTGTTGATTGCGGTTACAATGTCCCCGGACGAAGACGAGACGCTGGAGCCATCCGCCTTCTTGCCGCCGAACAGACCACTGGTGGCAATGATTCCAATGACAACGACTGCAATCAGTGCAATCACGATTACAATCGGAATCACCTTCTTCGCCTTCTGCTTTCTCACTTCCGCTTCTCTCTGCTGCGCCCGACGCTCCTGCGCCATTTTTCGATTTTCTTTTTTCATAAAAAATGCCCTCTCAATTGTTTGAATGATACAAACAATTATAGCGGGCATTTGTGAACATCATGTGTTTTTGTTACTTGTCTGCTTTGATTGCATCTGTGGTGATGACAAACTTAACGGTTCCGTCCATTCCATTCGCGATTCCGCTGTAGTTCGTGTACTGCAGGTCATCAGAAGTGACAGCTTTCAGGCGATCTTCTACATCATCCAGATCATCAAGAGTACCGCCAATTCCGTCGGTGATCTTCTTGATTCCTTCATCGTTGTACTTCTTTGTGCCATCCTTCAGCTCCTTCGCGCCGTCAGTCAGCTGCTTCAGGCCACCGACTACCTGGCTGCTTCCGGAAGCAAGCTTGTCCGTTCCGGTAGAAAGCTGCTTCATGCCGGATTGCAGCTGCTGCGCACCGGAAGGAAGCGCTGCGAGTCCTTTGCTGAGTTTCTGTGCACCCGTATCAAGTGCGGAAACAGAGCCTGATAAACTAGCAACAACCTGCTTCGCTACTGATTCAGACGTCTGACTCGCCACCTGAGAAGCCATTGCCTGTCCAGACTGCTTCGCAACTGCCTGGAATGTCTGTGAGCCTACCTGCTGAGCAACAGTACCTGCCACCTGAGGAGCAACAGATGTAGCTGTCGTTCTGGCTACCTGAGAAGCAACTGACTTTACAGTGCTTTCCGCAACCTGGGAGGCTGTCTCACCGGCCGTCTGCTTTGCGGTAGCAACTGCCGTTTCTCTCGCAACCGCCGGAGCCGTCTGTTTCACTGCGCTGGCCGCTGCCTCTCCTGCCGCTTTTCCTACTATAGATGCCGGAATCTGTGTGACGGTCCCTGCGGCAGCAGATTGCGCTGCTGTCTCTGCTGCTGACTCAGCCGCAGCTGCCGCTGCATTTCCAGCTGCACTTGTCGCAACTGCCTGAACTGTCGATGATACAGACGGGGATATAGCTTGCGTGATAGTATCCGCACTGATTTGCGAGGAAAGCTGACTAACCTGGTTCGCGATAGCAGCATTAACATTTTGATTGATAGTACCTGCAATGGCTGACGCACACTGAGCTGCCTTATTCTCCTCCATTCCATTTTGAACCAGTAAACCTGCAATCTGACTCACCTGATCAGCAGAAACACTATAAGAACTCCCCTGTGCCGCAGTTGCAAGCGTAGAACTGACTGATTGTGCCACGGCGGTACCGATACCACTGGAAAGTTGGTTAGCCGCATTCGTCACATCAGCAGATCCAGACACTGCCTGACTAGCTTCCTGGCTAGCTTCCTGCTTAATTGCCTCTGCTTTTTTCTGAACCTCGCTTACTGCTGCAATCCCTGCCTGATTAGCCAGTGCCTGCAGACCAGCATCTCCTGACAGAGCATCCGAAGCAGCCTTAGATGCCTGGTCTCTCGCTGCTTCTGCACTTGCATCCAGATTAGCATTCACGCCCGCTGCCGCCTGATCACCGATTTTCTGTTCATCAATGCTTGCTTCTGCTTTAGCTTTTGCCTGGTCTCCCGCTGCTTTCGCACTTGCATCCAGATTAGCATTCACGCCCGCTACCGCCTGATCACCGATCGACTGAGCCTGACTGTTGATGTTCTGAACCGCTGACTGTGCAGCCGTCTTTCCAACTTTCTCAGCCTGCTGCTTCATCGCAGTGTTGTTGCTCAGCTGTGCTCCAACCGTATCGCTTGCCTGCTTTGCTGCCGCTGAAGATATGCTGTTCAACGTTTTTGTATCACTGGAAAATCCATTTATTGCATTTTTGAATTTTGATGTTCCTTCTGCCAGAGCCTTTGCTCCACTTGCTGCCGAAGGTGCACTGGATGCCAGCTTGTCGACTCCCTCTGCTGCGCTGTCAATTCCTGCCTTCAACTGACTGATGCCGCTGTCAAGCTCTCCGTATTTATCGTTCAGCTTTTTTACGCCATTGTAGAGATCGCTGGAACCGCTGACGAGTTTCAGTGTGTTCTCTTCGAGATCATTGAGCTTGCCCTTAAGGTCATCCGCGGATTTAAGATCCGAGAAATCGATATCCTGGAAGGCGTCGGTCAGTGCAACCGTGTAGGTGGAATCCATTGTGAAATCCTTGACGTCTGCAGTGATTTCCACACTGTCGGTAATATCGAAGTCATCGATTTTTTCGTCTACTTTGCTGTCACTGCTCTTGCTGTCACTGTTCTTGCTGTCGCTGCCCGCATCGCCCTTAGTCTGACTGCTGCCCGATGCGCTGTCCTTGTCATCAGAAGAAGCTGTGACACTTTCCGATTTTAATGCTGTCGCGTCTGAGGACTTCGTGTCGGAAGACGATGTTCCTGAAGCCGTTGTCTCATTAAGCTTGTCGGCGTCATCCTTGGCGTCCTTCAGTTTATCCTTCAGGCTGTCGAGATCCAGATCATCCTTCAGTCCCGGCATACCGAATCCAAGGACAATATTTCTGCTTCCGTCATTGATAATCTTTCCGTTATCGATCGTCACATTTGAGAAATTCTCTCCGGGGAGGATCATTCCGGTCATCATGACGAAAGGTGTCTTCATGGTCTCGGTCTTGTCACCGACCTTTGTCTGCACACTGGTGTTGTTTGTGTACTGGATCTTGATCGTGAGCTTTCCGCTCTTACCCGCAAGATCCTTCGGCGCGATTTCCTTTCCGTCCAGATAGTATGTGAAGCTGACGCCGACCGGAAGCTCCTTGTCGGAGGTTCCCTGATAGTAGATGTCGTTTCCGTCGGAATCCCATACCATGGAATCACCGGAACCGGTATAGGTCTCATCGCCCTTTACATTCTGAATATCACTCAGGGAAGACGCATCCTTGATGTCTTTCTCACTTCCGGCTCCGACCAGCTGATCGGAGACCGTGATTTTCGATGTCTTCCCGTCTGCGTCTGCATTTACGTATACGGTTTCATCCTTTGTAACCTTCGATGAGCTGTTGTCCGCGGCAAAAACAGCCGATGCGGACGGTACGATTCCCATCATCGCCGCAATACCAACGGCTACCGTCTTATTAAAACTCTTTTTGATTACGATCTTGGCATTTCTGTTCATTTTTTTCAGCCTCTCTTCTGTAGAACGCAGATCCTCATCGAACTGCTGAATCCTGTCTGTTTCACATCCTGTATTTTTTGTATATTAAATACTTGAATATCCTGTAATGTTCGTGTCTTAGAATCCTTGAATATCCTGTAATGTCTGTCTCTTGTGATCCAGGAATCCCCTGTGATTCTTATGTCTTGCGATCCCTGAATAATTTCTGTTACCCTTTGACTCCGGAGCCTGACGTCTCGCCGGAATCGGCAGGCTGTCCGGAACCTGAAGTTCCAGAACCCGCTGTTCCGTTCGAAAAATCCTGCGGACCGGAACTGCTGCCGGCGGTTGCTGCACCCGCCGTCTGAACCGCTGCCTGGAGCTGAGGATTTTTCCTCTGTGCGAATGCCGCCTTTCGGGCCTCCTTCTTCTTGCCGAGGAAGTCAATCGATGTCTTCACGATCAGCTTATCGAAGATCATGAACATTCCTGGCAGAACGAAGAGAACGGTCACCATACTGATCAGAGCTCCTCTTGCAAGCATCATGCAGATCGACTCGATGATATCGATGTTCGAATACATCGCGACTCCGAAGGTCGCAGCGAAGAATGCGGCACCGGAAGTAATGATCGATCCCATGCAGGCCCTGTGAGCAATCTGAACGGACTCTTTCTTATCATGTCCTCTCTGACGTTCCTTCTGATACCGGCTCGTCATCAGGATCGCGTAATCGACCGTGGATCCCAGCTGAACTGTTCCAAGTACGATACTCGTCACAAAGGAAACCGATGTTCCCGTGTAGTACATGATTGCCATGTTGACGAAAATGGCAAATTCAATCGTAATCTCCAGAATGAATGGAAGCGAGAACGATTTGAATACCATCAGAATGATGAAGAAGATGATGATCAGCGATGCGGAATTTACATGCATGAAGTCCACATTCGTGACATCCACCAGGTCATGCGTCAGCGGAGCCTCGCCGATCAGCATCGCGCCGCTGTCGTACTTCTTCAGAATGCTGTTGATCTCGTCTATCTGCTTATTGACTTCATCAGAGCCTGTGTAGTAGGCCGTGCTTACAAACATCAGCTCATACTTGTCACTCTGCAGCATTTTTCTCACATCCGAAGGAATCATGGAATCCGGAACAGAAGAACCGATGAGCGAGTTCAGGCCCAGAACATAGTTCACACCGTCCACATCGTCGATCTGATTTATGATCGCCATCTTGTTCTTGACAGGTGTATCCTTGTCCATGACTACGATGTGCATCGTGCTGCTTCCGAAATCATCTTCAACCTTCTGCTGCGCCACCATGGACGGCAGGGATTTCGGAAGGGATCCCGACATATCGTAATAGTTCTTTACATGGTTGTTGCCGTACACCGCCGGGATAAAGAGCACAAGAAAAACAATAAGCCATACTTTGTAGTGCTTCGTAATAAAATCAGACGCCTTGTCGAGTTTTCCGAGGAGAGGCCTGTGGGTCGTCTTCTGAATCGGCTTGTCGAACAGGAGAACCAGCGACGGAAGCACGGTGACACAGGTGAGCACTCCGAAGACAACGCCCTTTGCCATTACCAGTCCCATATCAAGGCCAAGGGTAAAGGACATGAAGCACAATGCGATGAATCCGGCGATTGTCGTCACCGAACTGCCAATGATCGATTTGAACGTATTGGCAATGGCATGTCCCATCGCACGGTTCTTGTCCCCGGGAAATCTTTCTTTATTTTCACGGTAGCTTCCCAGAAGGAAGATCGAATAGTCCGTCGTGACACCCAGCTGCAGGACCGCGGCGACCGCCTTCGTGACATAGGAAATCGATCCGAAGATCATATTGGTTCCCATGTTATATATGATGGCAAAACCGATGTCCACCAGGAAGAGGAACGGCACCAGGAAAGAATCAGTCAGCAGAAGCATTGCTACCAGGCACAGGACTACAGCGATTGTGACGTAAATCGGGAGCTCCTGATTAGTCAGATCACGAAGATCGTTCATGACTGCCGTAATACCGCTGACGTAGGTGTCCTTTTTTACGATGGAACGGATCTGATCGACGGCTTCCATCGTGGTATCTGCGGATGATGTATCGTCGAACATGGCCAGCATCATCGTCGCGTCGCCCTTAAAGAACTTATCTCTGAGATCCTGGGGAATCATGTCCACCGGAAGAGAAATGTCCGCGACATCGTCGTACCAGAGCACATCCTTTACATGAGAAACGGCCTCGATGTCTTTTTCAAGCTTTGCGACATCCTTCATGCTCTCGTTGTCCACGACAATCATCGAGAAGGAACCCATGCCGTATTCATCGACGATGATGTCCTGCCCTTTCATCGTATCCAGCGACTTCGGAAGGTATGTCAGCAGATCGTAGTTTGTCTTGGTGTGGAAATATCCATATGCTGCCGGAAACAGCAGGACAACCGCCAACAGAAGGATCAGCACTCTGTGTTTAGCGATCCACTTGCCTACTTTTATCATTTTTCTCTCAACTCCTTACCTATTGCTTCTGTCTCCTGCATCCAGTACAAAACATCACTTTCCTGTTGGATCCAGTACAAAACCTTTTTCCTGACATAGGGTATGGTAGTCCTTAAATGACCATTGGTCAATAATTAGGTTTCACAAAATTTTCAAAAGCTCAAAATGAATATTGGTCATTTTTATGGTTGACCATTGGTATTTTCAGTGAAATAATAGCTTCAATAGCCGTATATATATCTGTGATCAGTTAATGATTTCAGAAAGGATATGAATCATGAGCAAGGTAGATTTGAATAAACAGAACAAACGGAATTCCCTCCTGACGAACGCCTATGATCTCTTCGTCAATCAGGGTTTTAATAAAACAACCATTTCCGATATCGCCAAGCACTCCGGCCTGGCGAAGGGAACCTTTTATCTCTACTTCAAGGACAAGTATGATCTGCGGGACGAGCTCATCGCCCGCAAATCCGCACAGCTTCTTCTGGAAGCCCAGCAGGCGATGAAGATCCGTCCGGTTCCGATCAAGGGTCTGGAGGATTATCTGCTGGCGATGGTTGATTATGTCCTGAATTACCTGCAGCGCAACAAAATGCTGCTGAAATTCATCACCAAGAATCTTTCCTGGGGCATCTTCCGCCACGCCGTTGAAAAACAGACAGGCGGATCCACCTCAAACAATCTCGGAGAATTCTACGACAACTACCTCATGGCCCTGAAGGCGGACAACTACGAGTGCGACGACCCAGAACTGCTGCTCTTCACCATCATCGAGCTGGTGAGTTCCACCAGCTACAGCTGTATTATGTATGATTCCCCCTGCAGCATGGAGGCGTACCTGCCCCACCTGCACCAGACGATTCATCTGATTCTTGAGGGATATCGGCTGCCGAAAAAGCAGGAACCATAACTTTTTGATTAAAAACGTACTGAGTGTTCTCATAAAGTACTCTGTATGAAGTGCCGAAAATTGGAATCTAACGCTTCAGACCGGCACCGGTGAGAGCCATTTTCTGCAAACGAGATAAAACACGCTGCGCGAGTTTTATCTCGCTATCGCGACGCTCGCCGCACACGAATACTTCGCATTCGGCTGCGGCTCACTGTTCGCGTAAAAAAACTCTCTTCTCCGCAAGGGATGTCCTGCCCAGGCAGGACCCCTTCCCCGCAGAGAAGAGAGCTTTTCTTTTTCTTTAGCAAACCACCGTTCCCCGCAAGTGGGCAACACATGCGATATAACTCCCACTTTCCCTGGTCTGCCATTATTCTTATGTACGCTGCGAACCCTGTTCGGCTGTAACTGCGATATCGAGACACTCCGCATTCGACTGTGACTGCAACGCCGAGACGCTCCGCGTTCGACTGCGACTGCAACATCGAGATGGTCCGTCTGGGACCGGAAACCCAGCCCGTAAATTTGAAATCCCGTCACAGCATCGTGCGAATCTGCTGTCCCTTAATCCAGGAAGTTACATTCTCGAAAGCCATTACCGCTCTGCGGTCAATGGATTCTCTGGTATCAAATCCCACATGGGGAGTGCATACCAGATTCGGCGCACCGAGCAGCGGATGGTCTGCCGGAAGCGGCGGATCCTTCTCAAACACATCAATGCCCGCCTTGATTCTGCCTTTTTTCAGAGCATCCGCAAGGGATTCCGTATCCACGACAGGACCCCGGGAGGTATTGATCAAAATTGCTCCCTGCTTCATCTCACCGATTTCCTTCTGCCCGATCAGTCCCTTCGTCTCTGCCGTCAGCGGTGTATGTACCGAAATGATGTCCGCCTCCTGCATCACCTCATCCAGTGTTCTGTATTCCAGACCGAGGTCCAGCGCCGCCTGCTTCCGGCTGCGGCTGTATCCGATCAGACGGCATCCGAACACCTTGAAAATCTCCGCGGCGCGGCATCCGATCGCCCCTGTTCCGATGATTCCTACGGTACGGCCGGCGAGTTCGTGGCCCTGAAGCCCGTCCTTGCCCTTTCCGGCTTGAACGGCGTCATTGCACAGGCTGATATTTCTGAGACAATCCAGCGCAAGACCGACCGCAAGCTCCGCTACTGCATCGTTGCAGTACCCGCCGGTATTGGATATCCGGACATTCTGCTCCCTGCATGCCTCCACATCAACGTGGTCGATTCCCACAAACGCAACGGAAATGAATTTCAGGTTTGCGTCCGCCCGGATCACCTCGCCCGGAAGGGGGTGATTCGCGATAATCAGGACATCTGCCCCGCTGCTTCTGCGCTTCAGTTCCTCAACATCCGTAGAAAAAGTATCATAGGCAGAAAACTCATGTCCCTGCTCCGTGAGCGTCTCCGCCAGACGATCCAGCGTAACTCCGTCAATGCCAAGCGGCTCCATCAATACAATCTTCATTCTGTGCCTCCATTTTAAATATCCGCTGCGCTGCAAATACAGTGCAGCATGTAAGATTTCCACTGTCCGGAAGATTCGTGTACCTTCAATGATCCTGGTCTCTCTGAATTTCCACTTGAGAGATCGCACAAAAAGTATAGTCCAAAATCACTGAAAAGGAAAGAGTGTCGTGCCCTCTGTTAACCGGCACCGGTTTTTGTGATAAAATAACCGAAATGACAGAAACGATATCCCCACCGAAAAGATCTGATCGAAAGACAGAACCAACATCATCTCTGAAGAAATATAAAAGGCAGAACCCATATCATCTCTGAAGAGATTTATTCGAAAGGAAAACACCTATGATGCATTCAGACAATCACTCCGACAGACCAAATCCGGACCGTCCTTCCGGAGATGCAGCGCCGCACAGGCGCAGGCCCCATTACAGCGGCAAGTACCCGCGAAAGTATAATGAGAAATACAAGGAACTGAACCCCGAGAAATACGGCGAAACCATTGAAAAAGTAATCCGCAAGGGAAGCACGCCCGCGGGAATGCACATTCCAATCATGGTCGATGAGATTCTGGATGTGCTGAAGATCCGTCCCGGCATGACCGGACTCGACTGCACGCTCGGTTACGGAGGTCACAGCTCCCGCATGCTGGAAAAGCTGGAGGGCACAGGTCATCTCTATTCGCTGGATGCCGATCCTCTGGAAATCCGAAAGACGGAGGCACGGATGCGCGCCAGAGGCTTCGGGGAGGATATTTTTACCCCGATCCACATCAACTTTGCGAATATCGATCAGGTCTCCGCCAAGTACGGCCCCTTCGACTTTGTTCTGGCGGATCTGGGTGTCTCCTCCATGCAAATCGACAACCCAGAGAGAGGCTTTTCCTACAAGACAGACGGTCCCCTCGATCTTCGTTTTGACCCGGAAAAGGGAGAACCCGCTTCCGAGAGGCTGAAGCAGCTCACGAGGGATGAACTCGCGGGGCTTCTCATCGATAATTCCGACGAGCCATATGCAGAGGAAATCGCCGATGCTGTTCAGCAGGCACATCGTCGTAAACGCCCGCTGGAAACCACCACGGACCTTCGCCTTCTGATCAAGGAGGCGCTGACGCAAACCCGTCAGCTTCGCCATTCGCCCAGGGACGAACAGGACGAAGCAGTGAAAAAATCCTGCGCCCGGGTCTTCCAGGCACTCCGCATCGATGTGAACAGTGAATTTGAGGTTCTCTATGCATTCCTGGACAAGCTTCCCTCCGTGCTGAAACCCGGAGGCAGAGCTGCCATTCTCACCTTCCACTCCGGTGAGGACCGCCTCGTCAAGCAGTCCTTTAAGCAGGGCGCCCTTGACGGCCTGTACACCGAAGTCAGCCGGGATGTCATCCGTCCCTCCCGTGAGGAATGCTACCGGAATCCGAGAGCACACTCCACAAAGCTGAGATGGGCGATCCGTTAATCCGGTATCCGGCTTTCACGCGTCCATTTTACACGCATACGGTTTCCGAACCCTCATTTTTCGCGTATCCGGCTTACGCGCGTTCATTTTACGCACATACGGTTTTCGCACCTTCATCTTTCGCGCATTCAGCTTTCGAACGCCCATTTTTCGTGCATTCACATATTCATGCCCATCCCTACGACAGAAGAAGCGTACGGCACATGCCGGACGCTTCCTCTGTTTTACTGATATGTCTCACTGATATATCTCAGTTTGCCTCAGAAGAACTTGTAACTGTGGCGTCGCTGTCCATTGCGGCCTTTGTATGGCTTACATAGATCTGCTCGATATCCGGAATTCTTCCCATTCCTTCGAGCTGAGCATCTACGCTGTCAAAGAAGCCGGATGCATTGAACTGGCTCTTCCAGGAATCAGAATCATCGCCTGCCATATCGTTATTCGCATGATCACCTGCTACAACCATCAGATCACGCAGAATTACCTTCTTGTATCCCGCGTCATGTACCTTCTGGATAACCGCGGAGCACTCGGTATCTGCCGGCTTGCCCTCAACGGTTCCGATGAATACGTTCTTGTAACCGAGATCATTCATTTCTGTCTGCATCTGATCATAGGTGATATTCGCCTCATGAGAGGTTCCGTGACCCATGAATACAAACGCTGTTCCGTCAGCGGCAGCCGCGTCAAGGCTGTCATATCCTGCCTTCTCTACCGCTGTAGCAGTAAGAATCTTTGCGACGTTCTGCTTGTCCTCGTTTACTACGCTCGTGTCACTTCCTACCTCACCCAGAAGCGGCTCAGCGATTTTCACGGAATCAAATTTATCCGCGTATTTGCTGACGGTTTCTGTCAGCTCGTCATACTCCGCACCATGCATCAGATGGGTCGGCTGAATCAGCAGATTCTTCACGCCGTTGTCCACCGCTCTCTGAAGTGCCTGATCCATGTTGTCGATCACCTCATTATCACGCGCCTGAATGTGATTGATGATGATCTGCGCCGTGAATGCACGTCTTACAGACCAGTCCGGATACGCCGCCTGGAGAGCCTTCTCGATTCCGCCGATATCCTGCACACGGCTGTCATTATAGGAAGTTCCGAAAGAGCATACAAGAATCTCGTTTTCTCCGATTCCGTCCTCGTTGAGCGGATCATCCTTGGAGGCATCGCCGGTATCTCTTCCGAAATAATCCGGATCTGCATACTCGCCCTCTACCAGAGCCTTCTGTGTATCCGTCAAAGCGTCCCAGGCCTCCTTTGCCGCCTTGCAGTCCTCGTCCGTAGTGTCTGTTCTCTCCTGCACATAGATCTTGTCGATCAAAGCGGCTACCTTGTCCGCTGCTGCCTGATCCGCGGATACAGAGGAAGAAGAAACCGTCTCTACTTCTTCGGAAGAAGCGGCTGCCTCTGTAACCTCCGCTGTCTCTGAAGACGCGGAAGATGCACTCGAAGATGCTGCGGATGCTGACGATGCTGCGCTGTTAGCGCTGCCACATCCGGCAATCATGGACCCGGTCAGAACCGCGGTGCATAATAATGTTACGACTTTCTTTTTCATCATGTTTCTCCTTTTTGTAGAATAATCTATATCAAGGGGCAAAACGCCCTTCGATACCATAGCACAGAACATAAACGAGATAAAACACGCTGCGCGAGTTTTATCTCGCTATCGCAACGCTCGCCGCACACGAATACTTCGCATTCGGCTGCGGCTCACTGTTCGCGTAAAAAAGAGTGACCGCCTTCTCAGAAAGCAATCACTCCGTATCTGCATATAAAAGAAACATCTGCTGAAATCCCGGATCCGCCTGACGGTCACGCTCCATCCAAAGAAACGGTATCCATAACCGCACGCCAAAGAGCGCATATCTGCAAACCAGCCGGATCACACCAGAAATCACTGATGCAACCATCAATATTCTTATGCAAACAGACTCTGCTTTCATCGGAAGCAAATCTATCGTCTTCTCAGCAGGTTTCCTGACTTGCAGCTCAAATGCCTTCCTGCGCCTTCTCATACTCCGTTGACCGGAATACAATGGACAATGCATCTGGCTCACTGCTCACAGTGACCGGATCGTTCAGGTATTTCACCTGATTTCCTATTACCCGCCATAAAAGCGGCACTGAAAAGATATGTTTTAAAGACTTTTTCTATTATATGAAATCATTAACAAAATGTCAAATTGATCCAATAAATGATCGACCGGAAATCATCTTCTTCAAAAGCCGGATATGCTCCGGCTCTGTCCCGCAGCAGCCTCCGACAATCCTGGCGCCGGCATCTGTCAGCATCTTCATCTGAGACGCAAAGGCTTCCGGCCCGAGGCTGTAAATCGCATTCCCCTTCTCGTCAATCTTCGGCATTCCCGCGTTTGGCTTCGCGATAATCGGAATACTGCAGTTCTTCGCCAGATACCGGATGATGCTCTCCATCTGATCCGGTCCGCTGCAGCAGTTCAGTCCCACTGCCGCAGCGCCCATCGCCTCCAGAACGGCTGCAGCATCAAAGATATTTCCGTCAAAAAAGCACTTTCCATCCGCGTATACGGAAAACGTGCACATCACCGGAAGGTCACAAACAGACGAAACCGCGTCCAGCGCAATCGAAGTCTCATCCGCCGACATCATCGTCTCGATTACAAAGAGATCCACGCCGGCATGATACAGAATCTCTGCCTGTTCCCGATAGATCTCAAAAATTTCCTCATAGCTGGCATCTCCTCCAGCGGAATCCGGCACCAATCCCGTGGGCGCCATATCTCCTGCCACCAGAACGCTGCCCTTCGACACCTCCTGCGACAGCCCGAGCAGCTTTTTGTTCATCTCTTCGGTCTCGTCCGCCAGTTCGAAACCGCCCAGAACCTTCCGGTTTGCGCCAAACGTCGGCGCGTAAATCACATCCGCTCCCGCTTCGATAAATTCTCTCTGAAGATTTTGAAGTACCTCCGGATGCTCCAGAACCCAGGCCTCTGTGCTGATTCCCTTCGGCATCCCGCGCAGCGTCAGATTTGTGCCTGTTGCTCCGTCAAGACAGACGATCTTGCTATCTGTAAGTTCCCTGAATTCAGTTTTGTTCATGATTAGCCTCACTTTATAGACATTGTGGTGCCCCGCTTACAGGCAGTCGATAGATGATGAACGAGATAAAACACGCTGCGCGAGTTTTATCTCGCTATCGCGACGCTCGCCGCTTCTGTGCCGCTTATACCATGTTTTTTACGACATGTCCGTTTACTTTCGAAATTCCTCCGCAAGTCTCCGGATATATGCCGGGGTAGTTCCGCAGCATCCTCCGATCACCGACGCTCCTGCGGACACAAGTTTCTTCATGGACGAAACGAACTGGTCCGGACTGATTTTGTAGACCATCTGCCCATTTGCGCCCCTTTGCGGCAGTCCCGCATTTGGCTTTGCTACAATCGGTATATGAACCATTTCGGAGACAGATGAGATAATTTCTTCCATCCCATCCGGGCCATCACAGCAGTTAATGCCGTAAGCATCCGCGCCTGCCTTCTCCGCAAGCGGCCCGCCCTCGAAAATATCTCCGCCGTAATAGGCGCTTCCGTTTTTTCGCACCGTGAGCGTGCAGATCACCGGAGCGGAGCATACGGATCTCACTGCTTCTACCGCAGTCACCGCGTCGAGCACGGACAGCATACTTTCCACGGCAAAAAGATCACAACCCGCTTCATACAGAACCTTTGCCTGCTCACGATACGCCTCGAACATTTCCTCCCGGCTCCCGGCTCCGCCGTATTCCTTCAGAATCATGCCCGTGGGCGCCAGATCGCCGGCGATCATAGTTTTCCCTTCTGCCGCGCGCCGGGAGATTTCAAAGAGTTTCCGGTTCATCTCTTCAGTATGTTCCGCAAGACCAAATCTCTTCAGCATAATGCGGTTCGCACCAAAGGTCGGTGCATAAATGATCTGAGAACCCGCCTCCACATACTCCCTCTGAAGTTTTTCCACATCATCCGGATGTTTCAGCGCCCACTCCTCCGTGCAGCATCCATGAGGCATCCCCATGCGGTAGAGATTCGTTCCCATTGCACCGTCCAATATAACGATGCCCTTCTGTGTCATCCGTGTAAAATCATTCTCTGTCATAATTCCTCTATTCATTGAACGAGATATATGCGCTCTAAAGGGTTACTCCCTGTCGCGACACTCGCTGGAAAACCAGCAGCTGCTAATAACTGTAACTACAGCAATAACCATAGCTGCAACATTTCCATTACTACAACTATGACCATAACTGCAGCATTTCCATTACTACAACTATTACTATCGCTGCAACATAACCACAATTACAACCATGATAATGCAACAGCCTGAAATCCTGCAACAATTACAGAAAAACCTTACAAGGTGTAGGTGAGCCCCTTCTCATCCAGCATTCTCCGCATATCCTCAACGGACCACGAGGTGATCTCACCGTTTTCCCGGCCTCCAAGTGCTTTTCCGTTCACTCGGATCTTTCCGTCTTCCTTGGCCAGAACCGACCACATATTTTTCAGAAGCGCGTCGGAGGTCTTCCTGCCGATCCGTTCCTCGCGGGAGCGGGCCTTCAGGTAAGCCCAGGATTCATAAGGGAGAAGGATGGTCTTTTCCTCATTCATGTCTGAAATCCTTTCTTCAATAATCATGCGTCAATATAATGCATCGATGACATCATCGATATTAATCCATCATATTCCATACAAATATTTTCTGCAAGCAGTGAAAGAAAGTCCGGCCATATATATTAGAATTGACTAATCGTGTGACAAAATGATAGTATCTACAAAACACAAAACCGTGAGGGAGTAGTTGGCATGGGCTGTGACTGCGGAAATTGATGGACCGCGGATACTTATCTTATCCCATGCAGCAAGTCAACATACTGGCCGTTTCGGCCTGGCTTGCTTTAATCGGCGAGACTCATGTAAGCGATGTTGCTGTACATGGGTCAGACTGCAGGTATATACGCCCGGGTACAGCGCGAACTGTATCCGGGCGTTTTTCTGATGGGATGAAGAGAAACAAAAACGGCCGGACGGATAGAAATGAGGAGTGGAAGTCAGGATGGGAAGTATGATGAGCTTTGTCTTAAACAGTATCTTACTCGGGGTGGGTCTGGCAATGGACGCCTTTTCGGTATCGATTGCAAATGGGCTGAACGAACCCGGGATGTCCAGGAAAAAAACCTACTGGATAGCTGCATGCTATGCATTCTTTCAGTTCGCCATGCCGATGATCGGATGGTTCTGCGTACACACGATTGCGTCATATTTCAAGGTATTTCAGAAATTCATTCCCTGGATTGCGCTGGTTCTTCTTCTGTATATCGGAGGTCAGATGCTGTTCGAGGGAATCCGGAGGATAAAAAATAAGTGCGAAGAAAATCCCGAAAACTGCGGGTGCGGAACAAAAACAGTCCTAACCAGGAAAACCCTGCTCATACAGGGAATTGCAACCTCCATCGATGCACTTTCCGTAGGATTTACGACAGCACGGTACGGAACAGCAGCTGCTTTCTCGAGCTCGCTGATCATTGCTGTTGTAACATTCGTGATCTGCATGATCGGACTTCTGTTCGGGAAAAAATTCGGTGAGAGGCTCTCGGAAAAGGCAACGATACTGGGCGGTATCATTCTGATCGCAATCGGAATTGAGATCTTCGTGACAGGGATCTGAACGCATCCATTATCATGCATTTTAACTAATAATTTATATAGAATCCGTGAATTATTCGTCAAAACATATATATTTTCCGCCAATTATGGTATAATAACAGGGTGAGTAACCTGATGATAGTTTTTATTGCGGAGGAAAAACTATGCTGACGAAAAGAGAAAATTTTTTGGAAACCATTCATGGCGGAACACCGGATCGTTTTGTGAAACAGTATGAGGCGTTGTCCTTTGTCATGAACACACCTTACGTGAATCAGTTCCCGATTATGCCTGCGAAGCCGGGGGACCCTGCGGTGAAATGTGGCTGGGGTTATTACAATGCCTGGCCGGAAGGACAGCCCGGCGCATTCCCGATGCATGATCCGGAGCATCTTGTATGTCCGGATATCACAGAGTGGAGGCGTTACGTGAAAGCTCCGGAGCTCAATTATACCGCCGAGGACTGGGAACCAACGGTCAAGGCTGCGGAAGCTGTAGACCGCAACGAGACAATGGTTACCGCATTTATGGCTCCAGGCCTTTTTGAAATGCATCATTATCTCTGCGATGTAGAACCGGCCATGATGAATTTCTATGAGGAGCCGGAGGCGGTTCATGATCTGATTGACTATATTACAGAATGGGAACTGAAATACGCGGAGCAGATCTGTGATTATATGAAGCCGGATGTCATCTTTCATCATGATGACTGGGGAACACAGAGATCCACATTTATCAGTACCGATATGTTCCGGGAATTTTTCCTGAAACCCTATCAGAGAATTTACGGATATTTCAAGGAGAGAGGCGTCCTCGTTATCCATCATAACGACTGTTATTGCGCGCCATTTGTTCCCTCCATGATTGACATGGGAATTGATGTATGGCAGGGCTGCATGTCTGTCAACAATCTGCCGCAGCTGGTAAAAGAATATGGTGAAAAAATATCCTTCATGGGCGGAATTGATAACGGCAAGGTTGACAAGCCTGACGTGACACAGGAAGAGATTGCAAAGGAGACAGATCAGCTTTGCAGAGACTGCGGAAAGCATTATTTCATTCCGTGCACAACGCATGGCCTGAATTTTTCTGTTTTCCCGCAAGTTTATGGAATGGTAGACAAGGAAATTGATAAAATGAGCAGGGAGATTTTCGGATAACCTCTGCATCTGAGAAAAACAGACATCAAAAATTTAGGCCGGCAGTCCTGGTAACTGCCGGCCCTCGATGTGTCACAGTCTTCTGACTGTGACAAACCTCACCATCTCATTTTCGAATTCCGGAAACCCGTGCCTTCATTATTCTCTCACGCTCATCTAACACCCGATCAGCAAGCTGATCGGCATCCTCACCGGTGATCTCCTGCGGTCGGGTCCGAACCATAGAGGTATGATGTCCGTTGATCTCAAATTCCTCCGGATTGTCCAATTCCTCCTCCGGGATCGCCAGAACAGTATCATCTGTGCAGAGCGCGTAGACCGTGTAGATGCCCGTTCCCTCATCCATACTAATAAAATCCACGATTTCTCCGTGCTTCCACTCCTGCCTGTGCATTACAAACCAGTTAATCACCTTGTTGTTGGTATCCTCGATGGCAAGGTCCGCCATCATTCCGTTATTTACGATCCACATCGTATTCTCATGAAATGCCTTCATGGCATCCGATATATGACTCATTGATTATCCCTCTCTTCTCTTTAACCTGTCAGCAATGCAAAGTCATCCAGATAACATTAAAGCCTGTTCTCAGGTACACATTCTCATTTGCATTACAAAATGCTGCCTTGACGCTCTCTTGTTCCTGAAGGAAGGTGGTGTCAGGTGATCGATATCCCCGGAAGGAGAAGCAGCAGAACCGTCACCACCAGAAATCCATCCAGCAGTATCAGTGCAAACGCGATCCAGCGCCAGATTACAATGTGATCCTTTCCCTCCAGCTTTGCCCTGCCCAGAAATATCCACGACATAATCGAGCATGCCAATCCCACAAATGGACTGATCAAAAGCGTCAGCATCGCAATATATGACGCGGTCACTGAATAGGCGATGACCGTATCCAGTATCATCATAAAAGCATCTGCCAGGACAAGCACCGCCGCGACTCCCATAAATATTTTTCCCTTTTTCAGATTACTCATACCGTCCCGCTCCGACTTTTCTTCTCTCCATCCTGCAACGCAGCACTTCCGTAACAGCCGCTGCACGGACTATTCGACTTATCATTTGCTATTCCTGCAAAAACCTTGTACTGACCCTGTCCACAACACCTATATAGCAATCAATGTTCAATCTCTGGCCTCAGCGCCTATATGACAACCACTGTTCAATCTTTGTCCACAGCGCCTATATGGCAATCAATGTTCAATCTTTGTCAACGACGCCATATGGCAACCGAAATACGGACTCTGTACCGCACAAACGAGATAAAACACGCTGCGCGAGTTTTATCTCGCTATCGCGACGCTCGCCGCACACGAATACTTCGCATTCGGCTGCGGCTCACTGTTCGCGTAAATAAAGCCTTCCACCATTTTACCGGCAGAAGGCATCTTCGTCAAATATTAAGTTCCAGGGTATCCACGTCTTCCGGGTTGCTGACAGGCATTCACCTTTTCGTGCTGCTCACTCGATTCCGCCCGGATTTTTCTTCTCATACAGAAATCTCTCTGGAAGACTGATGTGGAATCCCTTTGCCACCTCACGGAAATCCTCCGGGGTGATCGTCTGGCGTTTCACCGGGGTCACAGCCAGAACCTTGAGAAGGATCTCTGCAGACTTCTCAACGGTGTGCATCAGGCCGAATGTCAGGTCGAAGTCCTCTCCCGAGCAGAACATCCCGTGGTGTGCCCAGATCGCGACATCATACTTCTCCATCAGACGGCTGGTCGCGACGGCGATCTCTCTTCCTCCCGGAACCATCCACGGCACGACACCTACGCCGTCCGGAAAAACAACCGGACATTCTGTCGCGGACTCCCAGAGCTCCCGTGTGAAGATTTCATCCTTCAGTGGAAGTACAAAGGTGAGCGCGATGATGTTTGTGGTATGCGCATGGTAGATCACACGATGTCTTCCGTTTGTCACTCTCTTCTTCACTTCATGGTTCATCATATGTGCAGGAAGCTCGCTGGTCGGCCGTCCGCCTTCTACAAGGCCCCAGCGGATCCGGTAATTCTCTCCCTTGTCATCCAGCTCAATGATCGCAAGGCAGGCCTCCGGGTCTACGGCAATATTCCGGAAATATTTTCCGCTTCCTGTGATCAGGAAAAATTCCCCGGCAAGTCCGGGAACGCTGGTTCCGATTGGTGCCCAGTCTGCGTGATCATTCAGACGCGGCCGAATCTCCTCTACCTCAGACGGTTTCAGACGATAGGAAAGATTTCCACCGTTTCTCTCATGCCATCCCTGCTTGAAACCGTCATCTGCCATCTTCACAAATCCACGGACAAATTTTGTATCAAGAATTTTCATAAAATCCCGCCTCCCCATCATGCGGCACTTTCTGCCGCTGCATTTTAGTCGTTTTATGTGGTATTTGAATGTTGTTTTTATTGTTTTTATGTCTATATGATAGTTATATTCTTTGTTTTTGTCAATACAATTGCGTTGTTTTGTGTTGTTTTTGTTGGTTTGCCTTATTTTTCGGGATAGATACGATTTGTTTTGGTTAATTTTCCATTTTTACCGCCACATTTCAATCTGCGACTAGTCATTTATTGCAATGTTCCTTACAAAAAAATGAGTTGCTCTGGTCCCACCCGGTAACGAAAGTACCCCTCCTCAAAATCCGGCATCCAGCTTTCCGGACACACAAAAAGGAGCCGCTCCAGCATGCGGCTCCTTTTTATAGGAAGGAGAATCGGTATGCGCCCTTTCCAGGCTCACATACCTCATATGAAAAAGAAACAATGATAACAAGTGCCTTGTATATTTATTTGTTTCTATGCTTAACAGTATAAAGCTCAAATGTGATGAGACCTTGTTCCGCCCGTTAATAAATTGAAAACAAAATATGAACATACTGTATAAGCTCTTCGAAAACGCAGACAGGATCGTCGCACGCGAAGCGTGTGTAAGAGACTGTATGTAATTTCGAAGGCAACAGGTATGAGGATGAAGCGCGAACGCGCGAAATCCGAATACCTGTAGGATTGCGGGAGTGCGAAGCACGGAGCAATCCGTAGCTTATACAGTTTGTAGCACGACTTATCATATGAGGCTTACTGTATAAGTCCAGTCGCAATGTTCTTGGCCCACGGGGAGCTTGCTCACCGGTGGGCAAGAACATTAGCGACGACAACAGGTATGAGCATGGAGCGGTGCGAAGCAACGCGGGAATGCCCATACCTGTTAGCGGCACGAAAGCTGCGAAGCAGCGAAGTGACGCGGGGACTTATACAGTTAGCAACATAACAGCTCTTCGAAAACGCAGACAGGCCGCCTGCCGCGAAGCGTGTGTAAGAGACTGTATGCGATTTCGAAGGCAACAGGTATGAGCATTTATTTTTTCTGCACTGTCCGGCGATACCAGAACAGATACTGCTGCATGATCCCGTTGTACGGCTTATATGCATCGAAAGCAAATCCTCCCGGATACTCTTCCTCCAGAAGTCTCAGAATCCAGACGTCCTCCGGAAAGGAATCCAGTCGGTGAAAGCCAAACAGCATCACGCAATTCGCCACCTTAATTCCAACGCCATAGAGTGCCATCAGCTCTTCCTTCAGCTCTTCGTCCGGAAGCCCTTTCAGCCTGCCGAAATCTATCCTGCCATCCGCGGCATCTTCTGCAGCTCTGTGCACATACTTTGCCCGATATCCAAGACCGCACTCTGCTAGCTGTTCCCCAGAAAGCGAACACAGCTGTTCCGGTCCCGGGAAGGAATATCGTTCCTCCGCCAGCCGTGTTCCGGCTATTCTGCACAGCTTATCCACGGAAAGACGAATGGCCGGGATGTTCTTTCTCTGAGAAACAATAAACGTAATCAACGTCTCCCACGGGTCCTGGTTGAGGATGCGGATTCCTTTCCCGCAGGCAGAAGCCCGATACAGATAGGGGTCCTTCTCCGGATCTATCCTTCGACGAACCGACGAATAATCCAGCCCCAGATCAAAATACTGCCTCCAGAATGTCTCAAACTCTTCCCTGGAACAGGTTAGCTCAAGACGATGTCTATTCACTTCTTTCCCACGATCTTGTTCCCGAATCCGCACCCAGTGACTGCCGGCTATGATCTCATAACCGTCTTCTGTCTCTGTCCATCGAAAGCACTGCCCGCTGTCCGCTATCTTCTTCAGGTCAAAGTCATCCGAGATTTCTGTCACCATCTGCCTGTATACGCTCCGATTCCCTCAAATAAATATCTGTCGTTCATTCCAGGAACTTCTGTACCGGTTCCACAAATAGCATTCTTCCGCCCATACCGGGGATCTCTGTACCCATTTTCCAACAAATTCCACACACAAACGATAAAACAGCGACTATCGGTATTTCCGAGCGATATCCAGATATTCCGCATTTCCGTCGATATAGTCTTTATACACAAGCACTGGATCCTTCCCATGATACACAAGACAGATTCCGCAGCTGTCACAGTCACTGATGCATTTGAATTTTTCCCGAATGAAGGCCTCTCTTTCCTCTCTCGTGGAATTATGAATTTCCGGCGGCATCGCATTCACCCCTTAACTCTCCCGCCCTGGTAGGCGGCATTCAATTCACTGATTTCCTTTTCTCCTTCGATATACGGCCGATAAAACGCATCTACATCCCCGCCTCCCAGGTTGTCACAGCCGTTGCAGAACTCACAGGTCTGCCCGCAGACTGAAAGTGCCTGATTCACAATCCGAATTCTTTCCTCACGTGTCGTATCCTTGATTAAAATCGATTTCATGGCCATTCCTCTCTTCCTTTTATCGTACATCTCCTTTTATAACACATAACTCTGAGATTCACAATCCGACATCCCCGGTTCATGCTTGACATCCGACACCCCGGTTCATGAATGGCATCCATTCGTCCAGGAATTTATCAGGACTGCCCTTTCCTGCCAAACTTACCAGGGAACTCCCTGCATAATGCGGGCGTGCGCAGCTTACAATGCGCAGCCTCTCTGCCAAACGCACCCGAAAATTCCGGATCTTCTGCAGACCTGAAAAAAAGCACGTTCAAAGCTTCTGACTGTGCTAAAATTTTGGTGCTAAAATTTTTTCAAAAAAATTTAAAAAAGGGGTTGATTTTTTCTCAGAGGTAACGTATAATCATCTTCGTTGTTACGGAACAGCAACACAAATTCAATACAAATCAAGCGCCATTAGCTCAGTTGGTAGAGCAGTAGACTCTTAATCTATTTGTCCAGGGTTCGAGTCCCTGATGGCGCACTTATGAAGCTCTGTTTTTGGTATCGAAAGGATACCGGGGACGGCGCTTCTTATTTTTGTCCATTAAACGTTAAGCAATCGAACGAAAACCTATGAGTAAAAGGCAAAAAGGATGCCCATCAAAGCAAAAAAGCAGCGCATCAGAGTAAGAACCGATATGCACGCAGAGCCGGCGGCACCGCATGATTGCGGCACCGCCGGCTCTTGTCAGTGACGATTATCCACGGCTATCCCCGGAATTCACGCCTTGTTTCTTGTAATCCTGCGGATGGCATCCGGAGCTCCGATCACGTAGAGATGCATATCCTTCTCAAACACAAAATCCGGGTCGAGAATCTGCTCGACGTCGCCTCCCAGCTGAAAGGCAAGAATTTCGACGCCATACTCCGATCTTACCTTCAGGTCCAGAATGCTCTCTCCGACCCAGGCTGAAGGAACGGCAATCTCATAGATGCCAAGATTTTTGCTAAGCTCATTGTAATCAAAAACATTTCTCGCGCCGAACCGGACTGCCAGCTTCTCCGCTTCATCTCTTTCCGTATACACGACGTAATCTGCACCGTTATGCAGAAGAAGTTTGCGGTACATATCCCTCGCCGCTCTCGCTATGATATATTTTGCACCTGCCTCATGAAGAAGGTAGGTAACAACAAGTGCCGCCTGAAAATCTTCCTCGATCGTGACCACACACAGATCGAAATCATTGATCCCGAGCGACTTGATCACCTGCGGATTGGTGGCATCCGCAATCTGGATGTTGGGGATTCTGTCTACCACATCATTTGCCGTCTCTTCATCTTCCTCAACAGCCATCACGTTATTTCCCAGATCCTGCAGCCGTATTGCCATATGTCTGCCAAAGCGTCCGAGTCCTATAATCAGCACATTCTTCATTGCCTCTGCTCCTTCTGTCTGCGGGATCCTCCCCGCCTTCCTGCGTCACGCAATATATTACAACAATTACAGGCCGATCTCCTTATTGTAAAGGCCATTTACAGCCCTATACGATAACCTTGCCACAAGCTGTGTTACTTCACCACGAGCCTAGCTCAAAATGCATAGTTCATCGCAAGCGGGGCTCATAATGCATTACTCTCCGCAAGCGGGGCCACAAAACCGCATTCCCCCGGCCAGACGGGCAGCAATCTACATTAGCCCCGCAAGCGGACTGTCTCAACCCCGAAAAACGGATCAGCCGATGGATATTTCTTCCGCCGGATATCTTGATGCCACTCTCCGGTCTCTTCTTGTCATCGCGGTCAGCACCGTCACCGTTCCGCTGCGGCCGAAGATCATCAGCACACACAGCAGCAGCTTTGACAGCATGCCGAGCCTGGGCGTAATGCCAAGGGTGGATCCCACTGTTGCCACCGCGGATGCCGATTCGAAAAACGCCGTCTGAAAATCTACGCCCCTTTCCACTGAGGAGATGATCATAGCGACAGCTATCGCACTGAAAATATACAAAATCGCTACCGTCGCCGCTGTACTGATTGTCTCGGGATCTACGGAGCGATGGAAAGCCTCCACTTTCTTCCTCCGCTTTCCGGTCGTCCTGACACTCAGGAAAAGCACTGCCACCGTTGTGGTCTTCATACCGCCGGCAGTAGAGCCCGGTGAACCACCGGACAGCATCAGCATGATCATCAGAAACTGAGCCGCTGTCGACATCGCGCCGAGATTCATCGTGGAAAAACCTGCCGTTCTGCAGGTCACAGACTGAAACAGACTGCCTGCGATTTTTCCACTCACAGACATGGACTCAAAATCCGGATTGCCAATCTCCAGAAGAAAAATTCCGATGGCTCCCCCGAAGGTCAGAATTGCGGATGTCGTAAGAACGATTTTGCTCTGCAGCGCAAGATTTCTGAAATGAAATCTGTGATCAATCAGATCCCTCCACACCAGG
The DNA here is from genome assembly GCF_052063915.1 of Bilifractor sp. HCP3S3_D3. Taxonomy (NCBI): domain Bacteria; kingdom Bacillati; phylum Bacillota; class Clostridia; order Lachnospirales; family Lachnospiraceae; genus Bilifractor; species Bilifractor sp. HCP3S3_D3. Next base: position 95,081 of record NZ_JBQHWP010000006.1, on the reverse strand, counting down.
AATCCGAAGCCGCCGAGACTGATTAAGGCCATAATAATGATCACAACGTACCAGTTGCTCTCACACATGGCCAGTGAGGAATTCGGCGTGTACCTTCCCATAAGATCGAAACCGGCATTGCAAAACGCCGAAACCGAATGAAAGATACTGCTCCATATGCCGTCCCAGAATCCCTGCCTCGGCACAAAATAAATGGAAAGAAGCGCAGCTCCGGTTCCTTCCACAATCGCTGTTCCCTTTACCACAAACTGGGTGATGCGCACGATTCCGCCGACGGCAGGCGCCGCAATCGAGTCCTGCTGCAGCCTTCTGGAATGAAGTCCGATCTTCTGACGGGCCGCCATCATCATCACAATGGCAAAGGTCATGAATCCGACGCCTCCGATCTCCATCAGGATCACCAGGACAAGCTGTCCGAAAAACGTCCAGGTGCTAAATGTATCAAACCGGATAAGGCCCGTCACACAGGTTGCCGATGTTGCCGTAAAAAAGCAGTCCGAAAACGGTATCCTGGCACCGGTCTTCGACGATATCGGCAGCCAAAGCAGAAACGCACCAACCAGAATCACAAGGACAAAGCCGACCGGTATGATCTGCGTCGGTGTAAGCATGTTCCAGAATCTTCCCAGCTTTGCAGACAGCGACTCACTGTCTTCCATATCATAGTGACGTATACCCTCACCCATTTTTCTCAGTCTCCTCCTCAGCAGAGCGGTCATTCCACTTTTATGTCTGAAGCAGCGCGCCCCTTTTCGCTACTGTCTCTGAAGCAACGCGCCCCTTTTCGCTACTGTCTCTGAAACAGAACGTCCTTCCGATACTGTCTCTGAAGCAGGGCGCTCCTTTCCGCTACTGTCTCTGAAACAGAACGTCCTTCCACTCCGATGTCTGACAAGCTATCCTACAACGCGATGAAGAGGAAAAAATAGCCGAAACAAATAATCTGTTAGCCGTTTTCCAATTTTTTCAGAACCGGTGTGTACAAGTACGCGCACGCGAAACCCGGAAGTGTGAAGCCGATGAGGATAACCAGAAATCCGATCCGGAAACCAACTCTCCAGATCACGTAGAGCCAGGCCGCATGAATTGCCACCATACCCAGCGTCCTCGGCAGATATCCGACAGCCAGTGCCGCCGCATTGCGGAATATCTGTCCAAACGTATTTTCAAACCGGGCGATCAGGACAAAACTGTAGGACATATGCGCCAGAAGAAGCAGCGTCAGCCCGGCAATGATTACACGAAAAATCATCTGATCATACCCGAATGATTTCAGCATCGTCCATTCCAGCGCAATCAGCCCTCCAAAAAACAGATCGAGTGCCCACATCCCGGTCGCCTGTTTGAAATTCTCCTTAAACGCTCTGAAAAAGGATTTAATAATGTAGGATTCCTCGTTCCGGACCATCTTCAGAAGAACACTGTGCATCGCCGCAAGAGAAGCCCCGATGGTGATCAGCGGAATGCTGCACAGCACCGTCAGAAGATTCAAAAGTACCAGATCAAACACTCTGGTCAATCCTCTCATGACCGGTCCGTCCATATTAAAAAATTTGTCCATACCTTCATCCTCTAATAAGTGTCATACCGCTCGTACTTATGAATCCGCCGACGCGCTGCCTGTATAGGTAAGTCCCAGCGTCTTCATCGCCTGACGATCCAATTCTTCCAGACTTGTATAAGGCTCTACGTATTTCTTAAGATACTCCTCCAGGCAGAGATTTTCATCATACATAACCTTTGCCGCGGTCATCCCGACATATCTGTAATGCCAGGATTCATAGACAATCTTCGTGATGTCCTGTTTTCCCTCCGGATACCGGAGTACATAGCCATATTTCCAGCAATTTTCATGAAGCCACTTCTGAACCTCTTCCTGATCCTGAGAGCTGTCGATCGCAGTGTTGTGCTCACATCCGATATCCGCCGCCAACGCTGTTTCGTGCTCACTTGTTCCCGGAACTGCAACGCTCTCCGCCGCCATGGCTCGTGCATCTTCCTCGGAGTATCCGCCGCTGACATACACGTTTGTCATGCTCTCGAAATCCAGAATCTGCTGGCTATGTGTCCGATACCCGGAAACCACGAGAGGATCGTACCCCGCCGCCCTGCAGTCGGTCAGCATCTGCTGAAGCTGTTCGGCACATCTTGAATCGGTTTCCTGCCCGTTATCAACCATCGTAACCTGCGCTGTATATCCATTCGGATAAGGATGACTGCTGTTCACCAGAATGAGAGCCCAGTTGTCTGTCGTATTGTACTTGGCAGGGTCCGGCTTCGCTGCCTCTGTCGGTGTCGTTTCCGCATCTTCTGCCGCGCTGTTTTCCATCGTATCCGATACCGATTGCGACGTCGATCCGGAGATCACCTGCGGTCCGGATTCCTCCTTTGCGCTGCTGCCTCCGTTACCATTCACCTCAGCAGTCCGTTCTCCATGAATCTGAATAAGAATGTACCCTCCGAGTATGATAATCAGTGCAATTCCAACCACAAGCACCATCTTTAGTATTGTATCCAGTCTGTTATGCCTCACCTGATCAGTTCCTTTATCTTATCTTCAATATACTTTGTCGTGTAAAAAATGATTTCGTAATGGAGAATTTTAATAGAATTTTTGTCCCAGAGAAAACGAATGCTTGCCGGGAACTCCTCATCGGAATCCCAGTACTGGAACCAGACCTTCAGAAACGGAAAAACCGGAAGCAGGTAACTCACATCACCGCCCTTGCAGGGCAGCCCTCCGAGCGACTCACACGCCTTTCGGATCTCGCCTGTTTTTCCCTCAAAGGGACGAATCACATCGGGCTGATGAAGCTTTCTTGCATGTCCGGCACCGACAATTCCTCCCATCTGCGCCAGCGTCTCCCAGTTTCCGGCCATCTCCGGAAATTCTTCATTCACGTCCGAGCAGCAGAAAACATCGTAAATCGCCATGACGATATCATGCTCCGCCGGCTTCATGCTCCCCCGGCACGTAATCGTCCCAAGCTGCCGGCTGATCTGATAATCCTGTCCCAACACCTTTATAAAGAAATAGTTCTCATCGCTTTCCAGCTCATATTTGTGAATCAGCTTTTCCTGATCCAGCGTGAGGAATTCCTTTCGGGACTCCTCAGACATCGCGTCATAATTACCGCACATTTCTATTCCTTTCTATTCCTATCCATTCTCCCTCCGAATGCGATCCCTCTCTGTCTTCCCGCGCGCACAGGTTTGTCACTTCACCGGTTTTTACCCGCTCCTTTCTTCCTCCGAATGCGGTTCCTCTCTGCCTTTACCGCGCGCACAGGTTTGTCACTTCACCGGGGGTTATCCGCATACGTTTTCTCAGCCTCACTGTCATCGTCCGCATGCCGTTTCTCCGCGTCCAGTGCCTGAAGGATTCTGCTGTAATGAAGGAAGTGTCCGGACTCGCCGATTCTGCGGATTTCATCAAACGGAACGACCCGGAATCCTTCTGTCTCTTCCTCCTGCGGCACGACATCCTCTTCAGAGAAGTCCATGTGGAAATGGTAAATATCGGTGAAATAATTATCACCGCCCTCCGGATCCGTGTTCTGATAGGAATATACGCATCCGCCATCTGCCTGGGAGACGTCCAGACCGGTCTCCTCTCTCACCTCACGGCACACCGCCTGAAACGACGTTTCCCCGGCACGGACGCCTCCCCCGGAAACCTCCCAGTCGCCGGCTGCCCATTTCTTGTTCTTCTTCCTCTGCGTGATCAGAAATCTGTGATCCGGCCGCTCGACCAACGCAATCACAACCAGCATATATTCACCGGGCTGCAATCTGTACGCTTTACGGGGAACCTGTCTTCCGGTTTTCTCTCTGTCTGAATTATAGATGTCGATATATTCCATATTCTTCCGCTCCATACTCTGTGCGTCCTTATCATGCGGACTCCGGTTCCGGCGCCGCTTTATCTCCCGCTGCGGGTTCGTAATCCGAAAGATTTCTGTCTGCGGCTACGCCTTTGTAATCCGGCAGATTTCTGTCTCCGGCTACGGGTTCATATTCCGGCGGTTTTCTCTCACAGATCCCTGATTCCATCTCCCTGTTTCCTGAAAATCACCCGGAACATTAGTATAACACATCTTTTCGCATATCATACCGTAAACGTGAACCGCCCGCAAGCCGAATGACAGTATAAAACAGGCCCTTGCCTGAATCTTCTCCAGGCAAGGGCTTCCATATTGGATTTCTTTGACTTTTTGTGACTTTGACAGGCCTTAGCCCGCAGCATTTTTGTCGTAATAAACGCCCTCGGTCTGCACCGGTGCCGGAGCGGGTGCCAGCGTGTACCCCGCTGAATAATAAATGATCACCGGCTCTCTCACCGATACCAGATTATAGATCTGAGCAGCTGCGTCAAGCGGAAGATTCAGACATCCATGAGAGCCGTTTGCGATATAGATATCTCCTCCGAACGCCCCTCTCCAGGTTGCGTCATGCATGCCGCATCCGGAATATGTAAACGGCATCCAGTAACTTACCGGCTGCGTATAGGTATAGTAGTTTTCCTTGCCGGCAATCTGATCTCCGAGCAGCGTGGCATCCTTTTCCTTATTCAGAAGCATAAACGCTCCCTCCGGTGTGTGATAGGATTCATTCATTGTTCCGGATACACAGTCAGTCTCGTAAGCCACCTGACCATTGACGTATACCCAGATATGCTGCCGGCTCAGATCCGCCTCGACGTAATTCTGTCCGAATCCGTTGTTGTCATCCGGAGATGCATACGCCGTAACACTGTATACCGGCTCCCTGGTCGTAACCGCCCCGCTGTTCAGTTCGTCGGTCAGCTGAGATATTTCTGCTGACTGGTTCACCTCGTAGCCGTAGTACCCGGTACCCTTGATGGTGACGTCCCCGATTCCCGTTGCATGGAAGGTCCGATCAGCGTTGACCGTGTCGGTATCCGCCGCCAGCTGAGCCACATAATCCGCGATATGCTGGTTCCACGCCGCGTCGTCCTTCGTCCAGGAGCCATCCGCATTCTGCGTCAGCCAGTTCACCGTCGTTGATCCGTCAAGTGTGCGTGTAGATGTCGGAAGGGTATACGTGATGCTTGCGCTGACCGCCTGATTCAGGGCAGCAAGCTGCTGATTCAGAGCTTCATTGTCCGCAGAAATCTCCGCGTTCTGATATATCCCGTCTGTTGTCGTTAGATCCAGTTCATTCTGACAGCCGGACACCGCGCTCTCCACCGCGCGCAAAACTGCTCCCTTATCCAGTACCGTGCCGTCCGACTGGGGCGCGATCGCAAAACCGCTGTCCGTTTTCTCGATTCTCGCGTTTACCGGCTGCGTCATATTGGCATCCTGCATCTCCGGAAAGTTGTTCACCATGTTCTGGAGGTCCGACACCTTGTAGAGAAAATCACCGTTTGGAGTTGTAACGGTGCGCTGCTCCGACTCATCCGTGCTGTCCGCATCCGAACTCACCCTGTCTGTGAAAATACCCCGGATTACTTCCTGTCCGTTCCGGAATTTCACGGTAAGACTGTAGTCCTCACCAGGTGTTTTCTTCAGCTCTGTCTCCTCCGGACCTGCCGATTGTGTGTCCGAAGCTTCAACAGAAAGAGCTGCTACGCTTCCAATAGATTTATGATTGTGATTCGAGCTCCCCGCTACCTTTCCTCCGATAACGAACAGACCACACAAAATTCCTATCGCTGCGATCAGACACACAAGCGGGAGAACCAGTCTGCGATACCGTCCTTCAGATTTCCTTTTGTTTGTCCCCATACGAATTCCTCTTATCCGTTCCGAACTCTTCTTTATAAAGCTCTTCTTTAATAAAACTATTCTTTATAAAACTATTCCTTATAAAATAAATAAAGAATATTCTATCTTCTGCAGGTCTCACCAGCTTCAGGGTCTTTCTGTATTCCGTCCTGAAACACGTATTTTCAATATTATAAATCTCTTCAGCCTTCCCGTCTATCCTGTAGACACTTTTTATACATAATGTATTTCTCAATGTACCTTTAATTGTTATTATATAGTGTGTACTATACAGTGTAGTACACACTATGTCAATCCCGTGTCATGAACTTTCTTTTTCAATAATTCAACGATCGCAACATCAACATCATATCTTAAATACACAAATGAAACCTTTTCCATTCGCAGTTTCGCTGTGTGTTTATATGGAAAGTATGCACGCGCAAAATACCCGATACGATTTTTAAAAAAACGCTTGCGCGCAATTTAATTTTGTGATACATTGTAATTGTTCAATACAGGCAATACAAAAACTTATCAGCGAATACAGATAAACCACAGGAGGAATAACACCATGGTGAAAATGATCAATCAGAACGATTTCGACGCGGAGGTAATGCAGGCAAAGGGTCTTGTCGTTGTAGATATGTACGCGGACTGGTGCGGTCCCTGCAAAATGATGGCTCCCGTTATGGACAGCCTCTCCGAGGATTATGATGATGTCAAGTTTGTAAAGATCAACGTAGACAATAATCCGGATGTCGCTGCAAAATTCGGCGTACAGAGCATCCCGAACTTCGTATTCATCAAGGACGGCCAGAAGGTCGATCAGGTGGTCGGCGCAAGAGACTCTGAGAGCTTTGAGGCAATCATCGACAGGAATAAATAATAAGTCGGATCTGGAACTTTTGCCGGACTGTGATCATCACAGTCCGGCGTTTTTTGTCCCATGCTCCTCGCTCTGACTGACGCTCTCGTTGGAACTGCAACCATCACAGTCCTGCGTTTTTGTCCCATGCTTCTCGCCCTCCAACAAGCTTCAATTGATGTCTGAAAAAGTTTTTTTAAAAAATTAGCACTCACCTATTGACAGTGCTAATAACCGGTGCTAGTATACATAATGTCAGAAGAAAGCAGATGATAATCCAAACAGCATAGTGACTGAGAGGGGATGAAGAAAAACCATCCGATTCTGAGAAGTGCCGCAAGGAATCCACTGCAGCTCTTCTGTTAGAAAATAAATGTGAAATTACATGAACTCATTCAGAGAAACAGGCATTTTCGAAACGGAACGAATGAGCAGAAGGAGGAATGACTTATGATGTATATGCCAAGTATTTTCAGAAATGATTTTGTAAATGATTGGACAGATGATTTCTTCCAGGCACCGTTTTTTGAGGAAAATGGAGTGATGAAGACAGACATCAGGGAAGACGAAAAGGGTTATGACTTTACGGTTGAGCTTCCCGGATTCCGCAAAGAGAATATTTCCCTGAGCCTGAATGAGGGTGTTTTGAATATAAAGGCCGTGAAGGATTCCAAGGAAAAGGACGAGAAGGAAAAGGACGGCAAAATCATTCGGATCGAGAGATACAGCGGGAATATGGAGCGCAGTTTCTATGTCGGCGATGAGGTTTCCGAGAACGACATCACTGCAAAGTTCGAGAACGGCGTTCTGAATATTCATATCGCGAAAAAAGAACCGCAGACTCCTGAACCGAAGAAGATTGCGATAGGCTGATCACTGATCCGTTCAGACAGCTGAAAGCAGTGTCAGACAGGGTCAAGCGACACCCGGAAATCAAGGAAACGAGATAAAACACGCTGCGCGAGTTTTATCTCGCTATCGCGACGCTCGCCGCACACGAATACTTCGCATTCGGCTGCGGCTCACTGTTCGCGTAAATTTATAAGCTGTCATGTCACTGAGAGATTCAGTCGGCGTGACAGCTTTTTGAGAATACAGAATAAAAATTTTCATCCATGCAGGCATGAGGCAATATATCACAGCCGCATCACGATGAACCGAGGGAATAAATAATCAGAGGCGTATAATATATGAGCATAGCATTAAACAGAAGGGGTATGAAATCCAGGAGAGGAAGAAGGTGAGATAATTATGAAGAAGGATTTTTACGAGGTGCTTGGTCTTCCCAAGGGAGCGGATGAAAACGCGATCAAGAAAGCCTTCCGTCAGCTGGCAAAGCGCTATCACCCGGATATGAATCCCGGCGATAAAATGGCCGAGAAGAAATTCCAGGAGGTCAATGAAGCGTATGCTGTCCTCAGCGATCCCGAAAAGAAGCGGATCTATGATAAGTGTGGCATGGCTGCATTTGAGAATGGCATGGATCCGAAAAAATATGAAGAGGCATATGATGCGTACGGCGGCAGAAGCGATTTCGGCGGCGGCAGGGCCGGGGCTGAAGATTTCTTCCGCAACTTCACAGGGGGAAACGGCGGAACGAGCTATAGTTATCAATCCTACGGCCCGGATGGCAGGAAATATCAGTCCTTCCATTTTAACGGAGATGGCGCAGATGACATCTTCGGCCAGATGTTCGGAAATATGTTCCACGGCAAAACCGGAGACTCCTTTAGACACGGCCGTGCCTCTGAAGGTTATTCATCCGGATCAGGGTTCAGCGGCTTTGGACAGGACGGAACCGGTGGATTTTATGAAGGCATGGACAATGCCGACTACGACCTTCATTCAGAAATCACCATCGGCTTCATGGATGCGGTCAACGGATGCAGCCGGAAGGTACAGCTTTCTTCCCCGGATGGCCATGTAAGCACTCTGGAGATCCGCATACCGGCAGGCATCGAAGATGGCAAATCCATACGTCTGAGAGGTAAGGGCCATCAGAAACCGAATGGTGCCAGTGGTGATCTGATCATCAAGGTTAATGTTCAGAATATGCCCGGATTCGAGCGTAAGGGAAATGATTTGTATACAACCGCAAAGATTCCATACACGACAGCAGTCTTCGGCGGCGAGACCGAGGTTCCCGTACTCAACGGAAGAGTCGTGTGCAGAATTCCGAAGGGCACACAGTCCGGAAGCAAGATCAGATTGAAAGGCAAAGGCGTAAAAGATATGAAAGGCGTCTGCGGGGATGAATATGTCACGATTGAGATTGCGGTTCCAAAGGTTCTCACGCGCGAAGAACAGAAAGCACTGAAGGCATATCAGGCCGCGGAGAACCGAAGCGGCACAGCCGCTTCCGGTGACTAATCCAACCCGCAGGAACAAATCTGACCATGCACAAAGAACAAAGGAGACAGACCGGATCCGCATCCGTCCTGTCTCCTTTAATTTACGCGAACAGTGAGCCGCAGCTGAATGCGAAGTATTCGTGTGCGGCGAGCGTCGCGATAGCGAGATAAAACTCGCGCAGCGTGTTTTATCTCGCTTTTACTCCTCGAAGATACACCCGGATCTTCTTTACGTTACACCCGGATCTTTCCGTTACACCCGGACCTTTCCATTACACCCGGATCTTTCCGTTACACCCGGATCTTTCTGTCGCATTCAGAGTTTTTCTCTTTCCGGGGCACTGCGATGAGCTTACAGATCCGGTTTCCTCTGGCTGAGAATTTTTTCTCATATTCCGTCATGATATTTCCCTGATTCATCTCCGGGTCATTGTGAAGATCAAAGGTATACTGCAGAAGCTTCCAGCCGTTTTCACGAATCTCTTCCAGCGAAAAATCAAAGAGCTGCCGGTTATCGGTTTTGAATTCCAGCCGTGCTTCCCTGCTCATGATTTTCTCGTAAAGTTTCAGAAATCCGGACGATGTCAGACGTCTCCCCGCGTGACGGTCCTTCGGCCACGGATCCGAAAAATTCAGATAGATCCCGTCGACCTCCCCCTCTCCAAATACCTCTGTCAGTTGTCTTGCGTCCATCCGGAGAAAACGAAAATTGCAGTTCCTCATCAACCCCGGCCTTTCCTTCACATCTGCGGATAGGCCATGAACATTCTCCGGATCTGCTCCTGCCCGAATTCTCGCTCGCATCTCCGCCTTCTGAACCGCCCGGAACAGAACGCTGTCATACATCTCGATTCCGATAAAATTGCGGTCCGGGTACGCCTCCGCCATATCCATCAGAAAATGTCCCTTTCCCATCCCGATCTCAATATACAGCGGCTGTTTCTTCTCAAAAACACCGTCCCACCTGCCACGGAAATTCTCCGGATTCTGTATGCAGTACTCACTGCTGCGAATCACATCCGCAGCACCCGGTATATTACGCAGCCTGCTCATCTATTTTCTCCTCCATTATCCTCTGTATCCGCTTCATCAGCTTCACCTTTATCTGCTTCATCTTATCTGCTTCACCTTATCTGCTTCACCATTGTCTGCTTCACCTTTATCTGCTTCGTCTTGATCTGTTTCATCTTTATCCACACCCGCTTTATCCCCATCCGGCATCCACCTGCCCTGCATCGAATCATCTGGTTCTCCCGGCGAACCCCGCCGCACAATCCAGCCCTGTCACAGTTCTCCAGCCGGGAGGTGACTCCATATACACTCCATATAGCCCCATATATATGTACAAATTACATGTGTGTGAACCTTCGGACGTACCCGTTTTCAAAAGAGCGACACCATGTATATGTACGAATTACAGAAACGATTCCATATTTTGTCAGATTTTTTTGAGGATCACCACACAATTCAGAGATAGGGAATCTAATAGTTTCACTATAGAAAAGTCAAGGCTTTTTCACGGGTTTTTCCGGATTTTGGATATTTTGGAGATTGTTCACAAAACATCTGTTCACGATTTTCTCTTATGTAACCATGTAATTTTCCCCACATTTTTGTTGATAATGTGGATAACTTCGTGGATAACTCTATTTTATGCGCCTTTCCGGCCTTCTGAAATGTTGATTATTTTGTGAATGAAAATCTCAGCTCAAAGAAATTTTTCATCGCAGCTTCTTCAATTTGTGCACTTTTTTATCTGGGGTTTATCAGGAGAATTTTGTATACAAAAGTGGCAATACATTTTCAGATTCTGCCGTAGGCTTGTGCCAGATTCCGGAATGCCGGCAGGCTTCTTCGGATCTGATCTGTCGTCACACAATAGGCAATCCTCACATATCCGGGCGTGCCGAAGCTGTCCGCCGGAACAAGCAGAAGCTCAAAATCCTTTGCTCTCTCACAGAATGATACCGCATCCTCCTCCAGAGCCTTCACAAACAGATAAAACGCGCCGTCCGGATGAACACAGGTGTACCCATATTCCGTGAGAGCGTCATAGAGAAGATCCCGGTTCGTCCTGTACACAGACAGATCCGCGACCTGTCCGACGCACCTTTCGATCACATGCTGGGCAAGGCTCGGCGCACAGACATATCCCAACGCACGGCCCGCTCCCGCAACTGCCGCATACAGATCCGCTGCCTGATCCGCCTCATCGGGAATCAGAATGTAGCCGATCCGCTCGCCCGGCAGGGAGAGCGATTTGCTGTAGGAATAACATACCACTGTGTCCCGGTAATATTTTGTCATATACGGAACCATGATCTCCTCATCATACACAAGCTCACGGTACGGCTCATCCGTAATCAGATAAATCGTATGCCCGTACGCCTGCTCCTTCTCCGCGAGAAGAGAGGCCAGCTTTTTCACAGATTCCTCACGGAACACGACACCGGAAGGATTATTCGGGGAATTGACAAGAACCGCCTTCGTCTTATCTGTAATTACTGCATCCAGATTATCAAAGTCGATCTGGAAAGTCTCCGGATCGGTCGGAGAGGTGACCAGCTTTCCTCCAGAAGTCTCGACAAACACACGGTACTCCGGAAAAAACGGGGTAAACGTAACAAACTCGTCCCCCGGCTGAACCATTGCAGTTATCGTAATCTTCAGTGATGCCGCCGCTCCGCACGTCATATACAGATTAGACGCTTGAAAAGAGGTACCGAATCTTCGATTCAGATCCTCCGCGATCGCACGTCTTGTATCCAGATCGCCCGATGCCGAGGTATAACCGTGAAGCCAGATATCATCATGTGTATCAATCAGGTTCTTATACGTCACATTCACATCCGCCGGAGCCGGAACATTCGGATTTCCGATGCTGAAATCAAACACATTCTCCTCTCCGATCTCAGCCTTTCTTCTCTTGCCATACTCAAAAATCTCACGAATCTTCGAAGGTGCTTTCCCCAGCTGTTCCATCTGTGTGTTAATCATTGTGCTGACCTCCATTTTCTTATATACACACATTTCCATAAACGCATATTCTTATTTATTTTATAAGCAGAAATTTCCGATCCCATTTGTCAGAGCATTACCGGCCGTTAAAATATTTCTTCACAACCTGCCAGAACATCTGATTTATCAGTATCCACTGACGCGGATCTCCCTCCCCAGCGCAACCGAATAAATATCCGTCTCCGCCACTTCGACTCCGGTGATTCCGGAAAGAGCCCGGCTGTAATATTCCAACTGCTTCTGATACTTCTCCACCAGATCTCTGCCGTCGCTGGTGCGGACTCTGTCCGTCTTGTAGTCGACGATCACATATTTTCCGTTTTCGGAAAAATATGCGTCAATCGTACCCTGCACCAGAATGTTCTCATCCTCTGGCCAGCTGCTTTCAATGTCTTTTGCCGGAATATCGATGACGAAGGGCTGCTCCCTGCGCAAGACTCCCGCCAGCGCCGCCCTGCGCATCCGGATTCCGATCCCTGATGTCAGGAACCTCACAAAATCCTCCGGCATCACACACGCCGCGTCGGTCTCTGACAGAAGTCCACGCGTCTCCATATCCTGCACTTGTCTTCGGATCTCTTCTGCAAGTCTTTCCTCAAGTTCCGGATTTTCCGCGAATCTTTCCTGAGCTTCCGGCTCCTCCGCAAACCCTTCCTTGAGTTCCGGATTCTCTGCAAACTCTTCCTGAGCTCCCGGCTCCTCTGGGGCTTTGCCTCCGGTTTCCTCTCTCCGGAAAATCCGGTCCACGGACAGATAATCCAGGCATTCCAGCACATGATGGTAAATGGTTCCCCTCGCTGCTCCTGCAGCTTCTCTGTGTCCTTCCTCTCTCATGAACTCCGGAACATACGGAACCTCCGGCTCCTCCGCAAAGGGCTCCGCTCCCTTTTCCTCCTCCATGACCTCCATGGAGCGCATCTTGATCTCTGTCACGGTCATCTTCGCCGGCAGCTCAGCCGCTCTCTGATAAGGATAGCGGAAGTTCTCTCTTCGATCCAGAAAATCATGGACCTGTCCGTCGCAGACCGCATCAGAACGAATCATCTGCCTGAGGGCGTCCACCATGCGGTCCGCTTCGACATTCGACTGCATCGTTCTGTCCGCCATCTCCTCCGCCCTCACTTCACGGATCGTGAGAACCTTCCCGGACGGCGCCGCCATCATCACCCAGTCCAGCGGACATTTGGCGCTTACCAGCCTGTGATAGGAAAGCGGTTTCTGAAGCTGTATTCTTTGGCCGCGAACTGCTTCCTCCGGTGTCTCTCCGGCGACTGTCCGGATCTCGGCATCCTCCTGCAGGCGCCTTGTTTCTTCTATTCTCTCTTCATCAGACACAATTCCAGTGAGAATCAGCTTTTCTTTCGCGCGTGTCATCGCCACGTAGAGAATACGGATCTCCTCCCCCAGAGTATCCCGCCGGATCGCCTTCCGAATCGCAGCCTGCATCACGGAGCTGCAGCTGGTATGACGGTCGGGGTCCACCATTTCCATCCCGATTCCGTACTTCGCGTGCAGTACGACCCTGCTCTGCGCGTCCTTGAAATTGAAATGATTTCCAAGCCCCGCCACAAATACAACCGGAAATTCCAGGCCCTTGCTCTTATGCACAGAAATAATCCGGACCGTATTCTCCGCCTCGCTGAACAGGTTCACCTCCCCATAGTCCACTTCATATTTTTTCATCCTTTCGATGTAACGGATGAAATTAAACAGCCCGTGATAGCTCGTCTTCTCATAATCCACTGCCTTCTCAACGAGCATCTTCAGGTTTGCCTCCCGCTGCGCGCCCGCCGGCATCGCCGCGGCATACCTTCCATACCCGGTTTCCTCGATCACCTGTCCGATCAGCTCATGAACCTCTGTACAGGGAATCCTCTCTCGGAAATCAGAGAGCTGCCCGAGAAAGGCACGCAGCTTTGCCGCAAGTGCCGGATTCTGCTCTTTTTCACCGCCGTCCGCATATTCCCGCACGATCTGATACATGCTTCCCTCCGGATCTGAAATCCGTAGCTCCGCCAGCTCCGCATCGGTACATCCGACGATCGGTGAGCGCAGAACCGCTGTCAGCGGAATGTCCTGGCCCGGATTGTCCAGGATATTCAGGTAATTCAGGACGGTCGTGACCTCAAGCGCGGAAAAATACCCATCCTTTGAAGTCATATAGGCAGGAATCCCCTCATCCTGAAGGGTGCTGACAAAGATGTCCCCCCACCGGCCCGGTGAACGCATCAGAATCACGCAGTCCCGGTATGTCAGCGGACGGAATGCTCCTGCGTCCCTGTCCCAGACCTTCCCGGAGGCCGTCAGCTCCCGTATCCTTCCGGCGATGGCAAGCGCCTCCGCTCTTGCCATTGCCTCACTGCTCCTGTCATCCTCAAATTCCGGAGCAGCCTTGTTAATCAGAAGCAGCTCTGCCTTCGGAAAATCCGGATCCTCGCCTTCCGGATAATCCGCGCCGTAATGAAGTGCCTGTGCGTCGTCGTAGCGGATCCCGCCCAGCTCCGGTATCATCAGTCTGTGGAAGATCGCGTTCGTACAGTCCAGCACCTCTCTTCTGCTTCGGAAGTTCCGGTCCAGATTGATCCTTACGCTCCGCATTCTGTCGGCTATCCCGCTGTTCTCCACAGCTGTCTCACTGTTCTCTCCGGCCGCCCCGCTGTTTCCCACAGCTGCCTTGCTGTTCTTCCCGGCTGCTTTCTGCATGTTTCCAGATTCTGAAGATGCTGACAGGAGCGGATATTCCATGTATTTCGCAAGGAACAGATCCGGCCGTGCCATACGGAAGCCGTAAATGGACTGCTTCATATCTCCGACCATGAACCGGTCATATCTTTTCTCCTCCGTCCCGGAGACCGCCTCCAGGATTGCTTCCTGAATGTAGTTGCTGTCCTGGTATTCGTCGGTTATAATCTCCGCGTACTGCTCGGCAAGCTCCCTCGCCGCATCTGTTCTCCGGTATGTACCATCCTCCTGTTTTTCCAGCAGAATTCGAAGGGCAAAATGCTCCAGATCACTGAAATCCGCAATATTTCTCTGCCTCTTTGCCTCGGCAAACCGGTCCATGAACAGCTCCGTCAGCCGCACCAGCTCCTCCGCATAGGGTTTTATACGGCCGAGCTCACTGAGAATTTCCTCCTCCGAACGAGAAAAGCAGTCCGCCCGCAGCGAGTTAATCATGTTCTTGAACTGATCCCTGCTGTTTTTGACCTGTTCCCGGAGAACCGGATCCTCACCCGCAGTCTTCCGGGAAGAGAGTTTTGCGAAATTATTCTCTTTTAACACCCGATAAAAATCGCCGTAGCTGCGGCAGCTCTCAAGCTTTTCCGCCAGCTCCAGATCACTCTCCAGAGCCGAGATGTATCCGAGCGGTCCTCCCGCGTTTCCGGCATCCGCCAGATTCTGCTCTGCCAGACTCGCGGCATCCTCCACAAGCATGCCGGCCTCCCTTACGATATCCTGCAGCCAGTCCGTTTCCGAAAGCTTCTCCGCCGTATCGATACGGCAGGCATCTGCCGCATTTCTCAGCCACTGGCGCGGATCCGGATCACTCATGGCAAATTTGCTGATTTTCAGGATCAGATCCTCGGCGCGGCTGTCAGATTTTCCCGGTGCGTACGCGTCCATAAAACGGCGGAACATTCCGGTCTGCTTTTCCAAATCATCTGTGCTGTCCTGTTTTTCTGTATCCCCAGATACCATCGATTTTTCCAGACTGTCTGCGCTGTCCGCTTCTTCCACATAGCCCGCTCTTTTCGCGTCTTCTTCCGCAGATTCCTGTGCTCCGCCTTCCCCGGAGGCAAGCTGATACTGTTCCTCCAGCATGTCCTGAAGAACTCTGGCCTTCAGCATCTTCAGCTCGCCCTCTTCCGCGATCCGGTAGCCGGGGTCCAGATGGATCCGGTGAAAATAGTTCTGGATGACATACGTGCAGAAACCGTGAATGGTATTGATCTGCGCATGATGAAGCAAAACTCCCTGCCGCTGCAGATGAACATTCTCCGGGTTCTCCCTGAGCTTCTCCTCCAGCGCACGCCCGATTCTGTCCTTCATCTCTCCTGCTGCCGCCCGCGTAAAGGTAACCACCAGAAGCTGGTCTATATTGATCGGATGATCCGGATCTGTGACCCGGCGAATAATATGCTCGACCAGAACCGCTGTTTTTCCGGAACCCGCCGCTGCGGAAGCGAGAATATTTGTACCTCTCTGACGAATTACCAGCTCCTGGTCCGCCGTCCACTTAACCGCCATCTCACGAATCCTCCTTCTCTGACTTTCCGATTGCCTCCAGAATATCCTCCCGTTTCAGCTTCGGCAGTCTTCGGTACTCAAAGCCCGGAATCCGCCGGTCAAAACCGCAGATGCCCTGATACGGACAGAAGGTGCAGGCATTCCGGTCCTTCCCCTCCCGCACATACGGATCCGCCTTGATATGCCCCTGTACGATCCGGTTTCCGAGGTCCTTCACCTTGCGGTTTGTGTAATCCCGGATCCGGCCGAAATTCTCCAGAGATTCCGTCTGAGACGACTTCGTCAGTGAACCGTCCTTCTTCACCCCTGCCGGAATCACATCGGAGGTTACACCCTTTTCCAGAGTCTGATCCAGAAGCTTCAGAACCTCCATCTCTGACCGGCACAGGCCCTGGGGCCGGAGCTGTTTCAGAATCTCCTCCAGCCTCTCTGTCTCGGTACTGGCCTTCTCCTCTTCGATGACCGGATCCTCAATGTGGTAATAGAAGATCCCGGCCGGCTCGGTTCTGCTTCCGGGATGCTTTCTCTGATCCGCCTCCAGTGCCGCGTTCATGTAGACCGCAAGCTGAAGCTGAAGCCCGTAATACATATCCTCCAGATCCAGCTTTGTACTTCCGGTCTTGTAGTCGATAATCTTGATATATCTGGTGCTCTTCGTCTCACAGGTATCCAGGCGGTCGATTCTTCCGATCAGCCTCATCGAGGCCCCATGATCGAGCCGGAAATGAACCGCGCTGAGATCATCGCCGAAATCAAATTCGAAATCCGACGGCCGGAACCGGCCTTTCTTCACCTGCTGCTGAAGAGCCCAGACGGTCCGGCGCAGAATCTCCCGGAGCCGCTTCATCATATACTCGTTTCGTTTCGTGCTGAACAGAATCCGGTTGTTGTAACCGTCTGTCACGCGGGTGAGCGATTCATCCGCAATCCGGTCACGCTCACCGTCCGGCAGAGACCCCCAGTCGAGTCCCTTCCTGGCAAGCGTTTCCGAGAAAACCTGAAGGGAATCATGCATTACCGTTCCGAAATCTGCCGGCGTGAAGACATACTCATCCCTCTCCTTCAGCCGCAGCCCATAGTCCAGAAAATGCCGGAACGCGCAGGAAGCCATTTCCTCCAGCCGGGTGACGGAATTCAGCAGTTCTTTTCCGTAAAGCTTCTCCGCCAGAAGATATCCCAGCCCTTTTTCCGGATTGCGCGCGCGAACCGCTTCAAGGAGAGCTTCCGCCCTCCTTTTTCCCTCCGGATCCCGCAGCATCCGGCGCAGAAGCTCAACGGAAGCTCCGGAAGGCATCTTCTCCGGCATCTGCTGCAGCTCCTCGAGCAGATATTCCATCTGACCATCGCGCGTCTCCATGCGGAGCGTGGTATCCTTATTCTCGAGTTCCTCCTGAACCAGGGCAGGTACATCCGGGAACATCCGGCGGATCGTTCCGACCAGATACGAGGGGAGCAGGGATTCTCCACCGCTTCCGCTTCTGCTCCAGGACAGCCAGAGCGCGTCTGATGCCTTGGTCATCGCCAGATACAGATAGAACCGCTGTCTGTACATCTGCTCGCGTGATGTGGGTGAAAGCTCTGCCTTCTGATCCGAAAGCTTCTCCCGATCAGGCTCTGACAGGATGCCTCCCGCCGGAATCGGCTTTGGAATAATCCCCTCATTGATTCCGACGAAGAACATCACCCGGATCTTCTTCAGCCTGGTTCTTTCGATATCACCGACCAGAACCTGATCCTCTCCCGGCGGTATCAGGCCGATGCTCATCTCCCCGAATCCGGCGTCGAGAATTTCCTGATAGTCCGAGAGCTTCATCTTCTCATCGCCGAGTACCTCCACCAGCCGGTCAAACATTCCCATGACCTGCTCGAAAATGCGGTCGTATTCCCTCGCTGATGAAGCATCCCCCATCTCCCGGAACGAATCCGCTCTCTTCCGCATGCGGTTCTGCACATCCTGACGGACGAGGAACTCATAGAGCAGCCCTGTCCTGCGGCGCACCGTCGCATTTCTTTCATGAAGTCCGTCGTGAAGTGCCTGTGTCTCCCGCGCGAATTTTTCGCGCAGCTCATTGTAAAAAAGAAGCATGTCCGGCTTCATGCTGCGGGATGTGCGGGTCCATGCTTCTTCGAACTTTTTTCTTCCATGTATGCCGAGAGCCAGACAATAGTCCTCCAGATTCTGAATCTCCTCTTCTCCCAGAAGCGACAGTCCGCTGTGAAGATACCGGAAAACGCTGTCATACGAATAATTATTCCGGATCATATCCACGGCCGCCCGAATGAATTCAACCATCTGATTGGACATTACTTTTTTCTTCTGGTCCAGAAAGCACGGAATCTGCGCAGACCGGAAGATCCTGACAGCCTCTCTTCCATAGGTATCGAGATCGCCGGTGACAACCGCAAAATCCCGGTAATGATAGCCCTTCTCCCGGACAAGCCGGCAGATCTGACCGGCTGCGGCGCGTATCTCCTGCTCAGGATCCGCCGCCTCGGTTATGTGAATCTGATGACCATCCTCTTTCTTGCCGTGATAACCATCCCGGCAGTACCGGAACAGATTCTTCTCCATGAACTGAAGCTCCGGGCTATTCGCAAACCGGCTTTTGTCTCCCGGATCGACCCATTTCACCGGCCGGATCTCCGTGCGCGTCTCCTCCGCCAGCGCACTGACCTTCCGATAGGTCTCGCACGACATATGGAAAAGCCGGTGAATATTTCTGCTGCCGTAAAGGTTCTCCGGCGTATCTGCGGTGAGAACCACCGTGACACGGTCCGCCAGTCGAAGGAGTTCCCGCACGACCTCCAGCTGTACCGGAGTAAAGCCGGTGAAGCCGTCCAGAACGATGCGGCTTTCCTTCACGAGATCCGACTTGCCGATGACGTCACAGAGCACGCCCGGAACCTCCTCTGCCGTCAGATAGTGATCCGCAAGGAAGGTGCGGAACCCGTGATAGACGATCCGGATATCCGTAAGCTTCATGGCAAGACGGTTCTGCTTTTTTTCCCCGGACTCCTCGATCCAGCGGTCCAGATCCGACTCTTCCACCCGGTACTGCAGTAGCTCGGAGATCAGAGACTTCATTTCTTCCGCCGCGCCCTGACGGGACAAGGTTCTGCCGAGAACCCTGAGCTTCTTCTGTTCCGTTCCGATCACCCTCTGGGTAATCAGGCTCTTCCCGAGATCATCCAGAACCGGCAGCGTATTGCCTCCCACTTTCTCGAAGACTCGCCACGCCAGCCTGTTGAAGCTGAGCACGTCCAGATTCATCATTCCCTTTCTCGGATGCATCTGAACAATTTCCTTCTGGGTCTGCATCGTGAACTGCTCCGGAACAATGACGAGAAACTGTCTCTCCGGCTCTTCCATGGATTCCCGGATGATTTCACGGTAAACCTGATATGATTTTCCGGCTCCGCTTCTTCCCGCTACAAATTCAAGAGACATGCGCATCCTCCCTTGATATCCATATTCAAACACATTTTATCATGCCGTACAGCATGTTCAGCGTGTTAAATCTCCTCCATGCTTCAGCTTTTCTGTTTCCTTGCCCTTGCCGCAGCCAGAAGGATCTTCAGTTCGTCCACGCTGAAGGAATATTTCTTGCCGCAGAAGTGACAGGCAAGCTCTACCGGCTTTCCCTCGTCGATCATTTCCTGCAAGTCCTTCTCTCCGATGCTCAGCAGAACCTTCGTCACACGTTCTCTGCTGCAGTTGCAGTAAAATTCCGCAGGCACGGTGTCCAGAAGCTCCAGATCCATATCTGCCAGGATGGTCTGAAGGATTTCCTCCGGCGAAAGACCGTCCTCCAGAAGCTTCGTGACGGAATGGATCTTCTTCAGATTTTCCTCCAGACGGTTCACGGTTTCATCGGTGTATCCGGGCATGAGCTGAATGATAAACCCGCCGGCCTGCTCAACCGACTGATCGGTATTGACCAGAACACCCAGTCCCACCGAGGACGGAACCTGTTCACTTGTCACAAAATAGCTGGTCAGATCCTCCGCGATCTCTCCGGACACAAGCTCCACCTGGCTGGAATATGGCTCGCCGAAAGCCTGATCACGCACGACGGTCAGGGTTCCTCTCCCGATCGCGTTGCCGACATCCAGTTTTCCCTTGTATTTCGGCGCATTCCAGACGTTCGGATTGTATACAAATCCCTTTACTCTTCCCCTGGCATCCGCGGTAACCGTCAGTCCCTGCATCGGACCATCTCCCCGGATCGTCATGGTCATCAGGTCATCCTCGCCCTTCAGCATAATGCCCATCATGGCGCCTGCCGTCATCAGCCGTCCGAGTGCCGCCGTGCATACCGGGCTGGTCTGATGAATCTCTCTGGCCTGCTCCACCAGGTTCTTTGTCGTCGCGGCAAACGCACGTATCTGGCCGCCACATGCTGTTGCTCTTACAATATAGTCCATATGATCCTTCTTCCACTCTGTCATATCGGTTACCTTTCCGTCATTTCTTTCTGCTTTCGTATTCTCGTCTCCTGGTCTTTCTGTGGTGCTTTCTTCTCTCGCAGCGCTGCCCGCTGTCGTTCTGTCTTTCTCACTCATCGTTTTATATCATTCCTCTTTTCTCAGCTCTTTTGCCATTTTTTCTCGCGATTTTTCTCAGCTCTTTTACCATTTTCTCTCGCGATTTTTCTCAGCTCTTTTACCATTTTCTCTCGCGATGATGCAGATTCTCTCCGACTTCTCGTCCGGTGCGTGGCCGGTAAACGCTTCATAGGCTCCTTCATAAATCATGCCGGCCTCCCGGATCAGCTCCGCCACTCTTTTCAGCGGATAAGCTCTCTGAACATGAACCTCTTCATACCTGCGGAACAGATCCTCTCCCTCTTCCTCAGGGATAAACAACGTGAGAACATACTCATTGATCCGCTTCTCCGGGTCATAGCTGTTCTCCCAGATAAAGCTCCCGTTTTCCCGGTTCTCCGCAATCGTGGACTCCCCGATCCCCCGGTATTTCGCCTCTGTATTCATATCAAAAATAAAAACCCCGCCCGGATCCAGGTAATTATTCACCAGCCGGAAAACCTTCAGAAGATCTTCCTCGGTCAATATATAGTTCATACAGTCACAGACGCTCACAATCGCCCGCACGGTTCCGTACAGCTCGAACTCCCGCATATCCTGATTCAGGTACAGGATATCGTGGCCGGACTCATATTTTTTGTCCTGTGCCTGCTCCAGCATCTCCACGGAACTGTCGATCCCGATCATATCATATCCGGCATCCGCCAGCAGCTCCGTCATGCTTCCTGTTCCACACCCAAGTTCACAGACCAGTCCGTCGGAAACCCCGTGCCCCTTCAGCAGCCCGATCAGATACCGACTCCATGACGGATAGTCGATGTTGTCCATAAACATATCATATACCGACGCAAAGCTCTCATACGCGCTCATCGTTCCATAACCTCCGTTTTGATCTCCCCGCACAACCGGCATATCACCTGCAAGAAAGTATACCACATGACATACCGGAAGCCAAAAAACAAAACGATTTCTTCCGAATCGGATGTAATCGGGCGTACCGCAACGAAGGCCCGACAGCAGTGAAGGACGTACCGCAGAGACTGTCTCACGTCGGCATCGGGTATACCGCGGAGACTGTCTGACGGGCGCCGACTGCAAACGAGATAAAACACGCTGCGCGAGTTTTATCTCGCTATCGCGTCGCTCGCGTAAAAAAAATCCCCGCATCTGTCACTGTCTCACGGCAATGACAGACACGGGGACTGCTTCCTTCACACCGGCCTGTTCCGGTTTTCTCATCGCAGTTACTTGAACTGGTTGGTTTTCTCGTCGTAATAGTAATTCACCTCAGCCAGTCTCTCCATGAGAAGTTTTCGATTTACATTTTCAGCCTCACAGAATTCATCAAGACTGGAATACTGATCACGCAGACGCATATTTACGAAGCTTAACAACATAGCAGGATCTCTTGGCATCATTATTATCATCCTCTCTTATTTGATGAACTGTTTTCTGTCATTATAAAATATCGCAGAAAGAATATCATCAGACCGGTTCGACAATCTTGCCTCAAAATCGCATCTTTTTTTGTACACATTGCAGATTCCTGTTTCATCAGAATCTGCCATGTTTCGGCTGCGCCCGCCTGCGGAACGGGATAAAACCCGGTTTTGTGATTTTATCCCGCTCTCTCAACGATTGCGTAAATCAGTCCACGACCTCGACCTGGGGCCGCACGCTTGCCGCCAGCTTTCCGTCGGCGCCGACGTCGATCACAATGGTATCTCCCTCGTGAACGTCTCCGCCGAGAATCAGCTTCGCCGAAAGTGTCTCGACATTCTTCTGTACAAATCTCTTCAGCGGACGCGCACCGTAAACCGGATCGTAGCCGCCGTCCACGACATACTTCTTCGCAGCGTCGGTAAGCTCTATCTTGAGCTGCTGATCCGCGAGTCTTCTGTTCAGATCCGCGATCTGCAGATCCACGATGTGGCCGATGTTGTCCTTTGTAAGCGGACGGAACATGATGATCTCATCCAGACGGTTCAGGAACTCCGGACGGAAGTGTGCCCTCAAATCCTTATGAACCATTTCCTGTGCCTTTTCGCTGATCTCGCCGTTCGGCTCAATGCCGTCCAGCAGATACTGCGAACCGATATTCGACGTCATAATCAGAATCGTATTCTTGAAGTCTACGGTCCTGCCCTGGGAATCCGTGATCCGGCCGTCATCCAGAACCTGAAGCAGCACATTGAAGACATCCGGATGCGCCTTTTCAATCTCATCAAAAAGCACAACCGAATAAGGTTTTCTCCGCACAGCTTCGGTCAGCTGACCGCCCTCCTCATATCCTACATATCCCGGAGGAGCTCCGATCAGACGGGAGACTGAATATTTCTCCATGTATTCGCTCATATCGATACGAACCATGTTGTTCTCGTCATCAAACAGCTTCTCCGCCAGCGTCTTCGCAAGTTCGGTCTTGCCGACACCGGTGGGTCCGAGGAACAGGAAGGATCCGATCGGCTTTGTGGGATCCTTGATCCCGGCTTTCGAACGGATAATTGCGTCCGAAACCTTCTCGACCGCCTCATCCTGACCCACGACTCTCTTATGCAACTCATCGTCCAGATGAAGAATCTTCTCTCTTTCGCCCTGTGTCAACTTGGCCACCGGAATTCCGGTCCAGCGGGACACGATTGTCGCGATCTCATCCTCATCAACCGCCTCATGCACCAGCTTCAGATCGTCGTTATTGATCTTGTTCTCTTCATCCTGAAGTTCCCTCTCCAGCTTCGGCAGTTCGCCGTACTGAAGCTCGGACATCTTCGCCAGATCGCCCTGGCGCTCCGCAAGTTCCATCTGTTTATGAACCTCCGCGATCTGATCACGGATCTTCGCCGGACGGTTCACGGCATTCTTCTCATTCTCCCATTTGGCATTGAGAACCTTCAGCTTATCTTCATTCTCCGCCAGCTCCTTCTTAACGGTTTCCAGACGCTCCTTGCTCAGCGTGTCCGTCTCCTTTTCCAGAGACATCTTGTCAAGACGAAGCTGCAGATTCCTGTGCTCCAGCTCATCAATTTCCTCGGGCTTGGAATCCTTCTCTGTCTTGATCTGGGCGCACGCCTCATCGATCAGGTCAATCGCCTTGTCCGGAAGGAAACGGTCCGTGATATAACGGTTCGACAGCGTAGCCGCCGCGATCAGCGCATTATCCGTGATGCGCACGCCGTGGTACGTCTGGTAATTCTCACGAAGACCACGAAGGATGGTGATTGTCTCATCCACCGTCGGCTCATCTACCATAACTCTCTGGAAACGACGCTCCAGGGCGGCATCCTTCTCGATATACTCCCTGTACTCATTCAGCGTTGTCGCGCCGATGCAGTGCAGCTCACCTCTGGCAAGAAGCGGCTTCAGCAGGTTGCCCGCATCCATTGAGCCCTCCGTCTTTCCGGCTCCGACGATCAGATGCAGCTCATCGATAAAGAGAATAATCCTGCCCTCGCTCTTCTTCACCTCGTTCAGAACCGCCTTCAGTCTCTCCTCAAATTCACCACGGTATTTCGCACCGGCCACGAGAGCACCCATGTCCAGTGAAAAAATCGTCTTGTCCTTCAGGGAATCCGGAACATCGCCCTTCACAATACGCTGCGCAAGTCCTTCCACAACTGCGGTTTTGCCGACACCGGGTTCACCGATCAGCACCGGGTTGTTCTTTGTCTTACGGGAAAGAATCCGGATTACATTCCGGATCTCATCGTCACGGCCGATGATAGGATCCATCTTCTGATCTCTTGCCTTCTCCACCAGATCCTCGCCGTATTTTCTCAGACTGTCATAGGTCTCCTCCGGATTATCGGAGGTCACCTTCTGATTCCCTCTCACGCTCTGCAGCGCCTGAAGAAAACGATCCACGGTGATGCCGTTCTGACGGAACAGCTCTTTCATCGAAGGACTCGGATGCCGGAGCATGGCAAGGAACAGATGCTCGACGGACACATACTCGTCTCCCATCTTCTTTGCTTCATTTTCCGCGTAATTCAAGGTGTAGTTCAGATACTGCCCGACATAAGGCTGTCCACCCTGAACCTTGACTCTTTTATTTATAGCCGCTTCGACTTCATTCCGGAAAAGATTGGCATCAATGCCCATCTTCTCGATCATCTGAAGAATCAGGCTGTTCTCCTGATTCAGCAGCACATAGAGCAGATGCTCCTGTTCAATTTCCTGATTGCCGAAGTCCATCGCTGTCTTCTGCAGCGAATTCACGGCTTCCAGTGATTTCTGTGTAAATCTGTCAGCTTGCATACTCACACCTCCCTTGAAATGCAGTATTTAAGTCAGGAAAAGATTTTGACGTTCTGATATTATGTAACCTTTTCCTCTCACGAAGCTAATATAGCACTCGTTGTTAGCACTGTCAATAAGTGAGTGCTAATTTCTTTTAAAAATTTTTCCCCGGGTTTTGCTCCGGGGAATGCCTGCACGCGCGCGGAAGTGAAAGGCACACGGCACCCCGCGACTTTCACAACTGACTCCGCCATCGCATGTAAATTTTTACCCTGTTCCCTCTGCTGTCTCTTGCGCAGATATTTTTCACAGAATCTCACGCATACTCCACCAGACTCCATCCGGAATCCCTCCTGGTAAAGCCGTACTTTCTGTAGAGTGGATCCGCCGCAATTTCCCTGTCAGCTGTAATCTCCTCCGCTCCATTCTCAAGAGAAGCGAGCACCAGAAGATCAAGCAGCCGGAACGGGATCTCCGTATCCTGATATTCCGGCTTTGTATACAGATTGGAAATATATGCCCGTTCCTTATTCTGATTAAACAACGGACGGCGATGATAGAAAATGACGTCTCCGAAAGCAGCTATCTCAGATCCATTGTAGACAATATATGCCACGTTCTGATTCTCGGACAGATTTCTCCGGAAGTAGCTGTAGGCCTGCCGGCGGCGACGCATCATGGCTGCAGAATCCTCCGTTTTATCAGAATGATCCCGCGCTTCAAGCCGGGTGTCCACAAGAACGTCAATGTCTTTCATCGACGCACGCTTATACGTGATTTCCATGTTACGTCTCCTTTCCGGAAGATACGGCTGCTGTCACTGATCAAGCGGCTCTGCGCCCATACCTGTGCCCTCATAATCAATTCCGGCTTTTATGAGCGCTTCGCGAGCCAGAATCCTGTCTGCATTTTCAAAGAGCTGATATGGAATGGCAGTTCTTTCTTCCTGTTATATTTTTTATTCTTTGCTGTCCAATGTGGGCGGCAGTTCTGACAATATTGCCTTCCGTATACTTATATCCCGGTGCATTTTCATATCGTCTTCTATTTTTTGATTATATCGGGCGGATTTCGTTTGTCAATCGGACATATCCGGCCATCTGACCGAATCTGCCGCTTCAGCTTCTGTTGCAGCTGCCGTTTCAGCAGCTGTTTCAGCTTTCGTTCACGCCCTTCCGCTTATTCAAAAATCGCAGAATGATGTCTGCGAGCTTTTCGCTGTGTACGATGTAGCTTCCGTGGGATTCTCCGCGCAATATAAGCTTCGCGGCTCCCGGAATCTCTGCGGCAATGTGGTCAGTCTCGCTCTTCCGGATCAGATCATGCTCTCCCGCGACGATCAGCGTGTCCGCACGGATCTGCCGGAGCTCCTGATCACAGATATCCGGTTCTTTTATCATCAGTCGGATCAAAGGACTTCTTCCGAAAAAATGAAGAATCCGGGATCCGAGAAGAAACAGCCCGTGAAGTCCCTCCGGGCGCGTATTTGCGCCGCATGCAATCAGCGAAGAGATCCTCCTCGTCCTGCTCGCCGCGATCAGACCGATAATCCCGCCGTCGGAAAAGCCGACCACCACAACATTGTGAAGATTCAGCTTCTCCAGAAACTGTACCAGATCCTCCGCCATGTCCCTGTAATGAAGCTCTCCGATCCAGTGACTCTTTCCGTGGCCCCGCGAATCCGGAAGATAGCAGGTGAATTTTTTCTCCAGAATCTTAACCGTCCGGTCGAAAATCGTATGATCCTCCCCGTTACCATGGATCAGGACCATGGGACGCCCCTCCCCGGCCTCCTCGTAGGATATATCAATGTTATTTACATGAAGCTTTTTCAATTCTGTCATCCCTGTGATGCTCCTCCTTGTGCTCCACTTTCTTTCCACGCTGCTTCTTCTTTCACTCTGCCTTCTCCTCGTGCTGTTCCTTCTTGCGGTCCACCTTCTCCCTGCGCTGTTCCTTCTTGCGATCCACCTTCTCCTCGTGCTGCACCTTCCGCATCTCCAGGAACGCGTGCACATAGTCGCTGAATCCCTGAGAATCCAGAACGGCAAAGGCCGCCTCTTCCATCCAGAAAGACATATGCTTCGGATAGCAGACGACGTAAATATTCTTCCACTGCGGATTAAACTTATCCTTTGCGGCATGCAGAGGTTTGAAGCCGTAGATATAATTCATATTTTCATAGATATAATGCTCTGCCCTCTCGATCAGCCGCGGATGATCTCCGTCATTCGTGTTGAAAAAAGGGGCGACCCCGAGGCTTGCCTGTGACACACCCTCCGCCTTCAGGATCTCCATGATATCATGAAAGAGCAGCTCCATCACACCGTGCGGGCATCCCTCCCGCCTCCGCATGATATCCACAATCCATCCCTTTCCGCCGAGATATGGATTCAGCACGTTGATCCCCTGGATTGTGCCTTCCGCATCGGAAGCGTAAAAGTATCTCTTGTCACAGGGGTGATCCAGCATCAGACTCCCGACCGCGAACTGAAGCCTCGCCGTATGTTTTTCCTCAAGCCAGGCATCGGTGATCTCATGGAACTGCCGCTCAATCTCCGCATCCCGCTTCTCCTGCGGCCTGTACTCCTGCACGCTGAGCCCGTAATTCACCGCCGTATGCCAGGAGGATCTTGCCTTGGCGCATTTCCCGCCCCGCATGGACCAGGACTGCACATCAAAGACTGCCTCCTCTCCGCTCTTAAAGCAGCCGAAGCCCTCCGCCTGATATTCCGCAACATGTGTTTCCTCCGTCATGAGAAACACCAGATGCTTTCTCTCCGCCACCGCAAAAGAACGGAGCACCCGGAGCATTTCGGGGAAATCCTCATCTGCGCAGACCGGATCACCGCAAACGACAATCGTGTTCCCTGATCTGGCAAAGCTGATCATTCCCTCCGGCTCCTCGGAGAAAAACCACTCCTTGTCCGGCTCCAGAGAAAGATACGCCAGGGAATTCTCCGCATATCTCCTGAGATAGGACAATGCCCGATTCCATTCCTCCGTCGATGCAGATGCCGCTGAAGCTGTCTTATATCTGTTCCTTCGTGTGTCTATTCCGTACATACTTATCATCCTCTTCTCTCTGCCTGCGATCCCGGTCAGAATTTCTGCCCGCAGTCCCCGGTTTATTCCCACAACGCAAGTCTGTTGTTCGATTGTGGGATATCCGACATACAGAATAGCATGCTTATGCTGACTGTCAATTCCTTTTCATTGCCGAATCCGCATTTCCTTTTCTTTGTCGAATCCGCATTCCGCCTCTTCACGTCCCTTCTGATCCGCACAAAAACCGCCGCGCAAAAACCGGCAGGACAAGACTTCCGGATATGCCGCGAGCAAAAGATTCTCTGGTTTTATCTTTCATCTTGACATACTTCGTCTGTCGTAGTACATTTACCTTGTAAAGATACTACGACAGTCGTAATACGTCAGACAATGTATCTTCACACTCCGAACAATCCCCGGGATGCATGATATTTTTCCTGACAGAAGGGAGGTGCCGATGGGAATCAGCAGCGATGTCATCCGCGGCTACAACGACACGATCATCCTGTGTCTGCTTCTGGACGAGCCATCCTACGGCTACGAAATCTCCAGAAAAATCCGCACGATAACCGCAGATGCCTACATTATCAAGGAAACCACCCTGTATTCCGCCTTTACCCGCATGGAGAAGAACAACTATATCGAATCCTATCCGGGTTTCGCGGACAACGGAAAACGCCGGACCTACTACCGGATCACGGAAGCCGGCCGGAAATATTACAGGGAAAAGTGTGACGAATGGAAGCTTACCAAGAATGTGATCGAACATTTTATAAGGGAGAATGAATCATGAATACTATTCGCAACTATCTCGAATCGATGTTTGCAAATCTTCCGAACACTCCCGAAGTCATCCGTGCCAAGTGCGAGCTCGGCCAGATGATGGAGGACAAATATACGGAACTGATCAATGATGGGAAATCAGATAATGAAGCCGTCGCCCAGGTTATTTCAGAGTTCGGCAATCTCGAAGAGCTGGCAGACGCGTTGGGAATCAGCCAGATTCTGAATGAACAGAATCAGGCGATGCAGAAGGCACACCAGGTATCCGCTGAAGACGCGGAACGGTATCTCGACGACAGCTCCCATTACGCCCTGCTGCATGGACTTGCAACCTTTTTTGCCATTATCAGCCCCTGCGGTATCATTCTGACAGCCTCAGCGGGAACGGGTTCCCTCGCTCTCATGGCCGCCGGAATCTTCTTCCTGCTCGGTGCGATTGCCGCCTGTGTTACACTCCATGTGTACAGCAGCCTTCGCATGGGCAGATGGAGCTTTCTGAAAAACGAGCCCTGCACCATTGACTACGCAACAGCCGGAATGGTTAACGACCTCCGGCGCAGCACCCACGACAGCATTATTCTTCAGCGGACCATCGCCGTGCTGCTGTTCTGCACCTGCTACATCCCGCTTGTCTTCCTGGCTCTTCTGGACAAAAGAGCCATTGCTTCCGCCTTCGGCGTCATCATTCTGCTGTTCATGGTTGCTCTTGCCGTCCTTCTGCTCACCGTCAGCAGTTCAAGAGTCAGAAGCTGCAGCCGGCTTCTCGATCTGAGCGGCACCTTCACCGCTTCCGGATATTCCTCCGCCAAAAGCGGAAGAATCGAATTCAGAAATCCAGCCGTGCGGGCGATCATGTCTGTCTACTGGCCGACCATCACCTGCCTGTATCTGATCATCAGCTTCCTGACCTTCACCTGGGCCATCAGCTGGATCATCTGGCCCATCGCTGCCGTCATCCGCAATCTGCTGGAATCAATTTTCGGAACGAAAGGAGAATCACACGAATGAAAAAAAAGCGCAGCATCTATCTTGCACTGATTTCCGCCGCAACGGTGGCTGCCATCTGCTTCGGAACCTGGAAGCATGTAAGTCCGGGCCACCTGTCTCTCACGATGACCGGGGACAGCTTCTACTTCACCTACGTTCCGCCGAACCAGACCACCATTCGCAGAAATCTCGACGCCTTTGACAGCATTGATCTTAACCTCAGTAAAGCGGACATCGAGCTTCAGAGCGGAAGCGGATATTCCATGGCCTACCGCGGGGTGAAAGAGGAATGCCCGTCTCTTTCTGTAAAAAACGGTGTTCTGACCGCGACAGAACCGGAATCAAAGGATTCGCGTTCGTCAGATGCCTCTCTGGTTCTCACCGTTCCAAAGGATCTTTCCAAATTTAAGGAGGTCTCTCTCTCCTCCGGGAACGGCGACATCACCATAGACACCGGACGCACACTGAACGTTGATTCCCTGACGCTCAACAGCAGCAACGGGGATCTGGAGCTCGACCGCTGCACAGGGAAAAGCCTTGCCGTGTCTTCCTCAAACGGTGATATTAATATGGAAGGAATCACTTTCGCCACCTCTACTCTGGAGACGGCGAATGGCGACATCGAGGTCAATCTGGCCGACAATATACGGAATTATACCATATCCGCATACACCGATTCCGGTGAAACCTCGATCGGTGACAGCGACTACGATGCAGGTTCTATCAGCATCGGCAGCGGCTCTCAGAAAATGAGCGCGCAGACGGACAACGGAGATATCGAAATCGAGAACGACTGAACCCCGCTTCTCTTCTCACCGCTCATCCGGAGCTTTTCAGACAGGAATTTCCTGGTACCATCGCCGGTCTGAAAATGGCATCCGGATGTTCTCCGCACAATGATCTGTCCGGCTGTAATTAACATCACTTCTGCATTTCAGAAACCATCCGGATGCTCTCCACGTCGTCCTCTGTCAGCCGAAGATTTGTCACCATTTCCTTCCCATCGGGACGGGTCACCTTCACCTCAATGATCGTGCCCGTCTCAATTGCCTGCTGTCCCACCGCGCTCAGGAACAGCTGGAACTTCGGATGCTGGCTCTGAAACAGCTGCAGCCTCTCTCTCAGTTTCATCAACATCATCGGATTCATTGCCATCTTTCATACCTTCTTTCTTTTTCTTATTCCGGTAAAAACGTCACAATCATCGCCCGGATTCAACGCAATTAAACCATTATCTTCAGATCTCTCTGTACCCGGCCTCCAGCAGGGTATCCGCCTTTCGGATCTTCCGGTCCCAGGTATAGATTCCATTTACCTCATCTTCAACATCAGTCCACTGTGTATAAACATATGCGCAGAGTCCTTCCTCGCGGCAGACCTCCATCCGGTCAATCAGAGCGTGGAAGGCTCTCCCGTACTCCTCCCGGTCCTGATATCTGGTTCCGTAACCATAGGCCCCCTCGCCCGCACTGTGATCCGGGATCCGGAAGGGAAGTCCTCCAAATTCAGACAGGACAAACGCTCTGTCTGCCTCCGGCTTCACATGAAACGTAAGGTAGTAATAGTGCACGCTTCGGAAATCTCCGCACCCCTGGTCAAACCATCCGCTCGCGGAGTCAATCAGATGATGCGGATCCGTCCTCCTGAGGAGGTCGGTGCACTCCTTTGTCTCAAACTGCCCCCATCCCTCATTGAAGATGGTCCAGGCAAATATACACGGATGCTCCTTCAGGATCTCCGCGGTCATAACAATCTCTCTCCGGAATTCCTGCCTGCCCGCTTCATTTTCCCGCGAGAGCAGCTTTTCCTTCTGATCACTGACGCGCACATTCATCCACGAAAGCAGCGTTCCGGCTTCCGTCACGAACCAGTCCTTGTATTTCTCTCCGCCACTGACGATGTCCTGCCAGACCAGAAGGCCGAGACGATCACAGTGATAATACCACCGGTCCGGCTCGATCTTCGCATGCTTCCTGACACAGTTAAACCCGAACCTTCGCATCTCTGTCAGGTCAAAGATCATGGCCCGGTCTGACGGAGCCGTATAGATACCGTCAGGCCAGTACCCCTGATCCAGAACGCCTCGCAGAAAAATTTCCCGGTTGTTCAGATAAATCCTCGGGATTCCTCTTTCATCCCTCTCCATTGAAATTTTCCGCATTGCGAAATAACTGGAAACCAGATCCTCACCCATCGTCACGTCAAAGAAATACAGCCAGGGTTCCTCACAGCTCCACAGATTCATCTTCGGGATTCTCACATTCATCCAGTGATTGGACATGCCCGCGACGATCACTCCCTGAAGAAGCGTATCCTCTTCAATCTCACAGGTCTCATCCTGCGCAATGATCGGCCGCCGGATTCTCACCCGCACCGGAAGGTCGCTGTCCGATTCCACCAGAATGCTCACATATCCGTGTTCGATATCCGGGACTGTTTCAATGTTGTCAATGTGCTGATCAGGAATTTCCTCCATCCATACCGTCTGCCATATGCCGCTGACCGCCGTATAGTACATTCCCCCGCGTCTCAGTCTCTGCTTCCCGCGGGCGTGAAAAGAGGTATCACTGAAATCCCAGACCTTTACAATCAGCTCATCCGCTCCGTCTCCCTCGGTGCCGCCGCTGCTGTACAGATCCCTGTCGCTCTCTGTGCGAAATACACCTCCATCTTGAGTCGCTCCTCTCTTCTTTCCCCAAAACCCATCCTCTGCAGTTTCCGGATCTTCCGAAAAGCAGCCGGCTTTGTGATCATTTTCCGGCAGGACCGGCTTCAGATAGTCTGTGATATCCATCCAAAACGGCAGGTATCCGCCCACATGCTTTGCGACGCTCTTTCCGTTTATCATCACCTCGCAGCACTGATCCACCGCTCCGAAATGCAGAATGATCCTGTGCCGGGGATCCCTTCCTGAAAGCTCCGGAAGATATCTGTGATACCAAAGTGTTTCATCCGGCATCAGCTGACGGGACACGCCGGAAAGTACGCTCTCCGGCGAAAAAGGGACCAGAATCCGGCTCACAAACTTTTCAACCTTCTCCTCCCCCTTCGTGATCGCATAATCCCAATACCCGTTCAGGTTCATATAACTCTTCCGCCTCAGAAGCTCCCTGGGATACTCCTCCAACACATGATCCCTGTTCAGCGCCATCCCCCATGGCGTATATAACTGCTTCATTTTGCCCTTCTTCTCCCTTATTAAATATCTCTTCTAAAATAAAGTAAACCCGCATAAATAAAGTAAAACCGTATAAATAAAGAAAAACCGTATACGATAAGTCGTGCCACACACTGTATAAGTCCCCGCGTCACTTCGCAGCTTTCGTGCCGCTAACAGGTATTCGCACCTCCGTGTCGCTTACGCGCCGTATATTATACCAAAATCACCCCATGTTTACCATCACCTGAATGCAGTTGATCCGGCTTTCCTCTGCCCGCGTCTGTTTTTTCAGATAAAAACCCTGAAGAGCTTGCTGTTAATAAAATATTGTTGTTAACGCCCATGTATAAGCACTAATATTTGTGAATTGTGCCCACGCCCCATCAAATACGCCCCTTGAAAATTGTAACTAATGCTCTGTTTCCCACTCAAATATCGTTGTCCATTATGCGTTATACATAATTAACGCAGTTTTCACGCACTTGTATATCAATATTTTGTATCAAAAACATTTACCCCGCACTGTAAATATTGTATAATTATATCAAAACATCCCTCTGACTTACCAACACAGATGTACACTGCATATAAGATGGATGTTCACGAAATTTCCAAAGAAAGCGGGGTTCATTTTATGAGTCAAAATAATATGCTGGCCATGATCCTGGCCGGCGGACGCGGAAGCCGTCTGAAAGATCTGACGAACAAGGTTGCCAAACCTGCCGTTTCTTATGGCGGAAAATACCGCATCATTGATTTCCCTCTGAGTAACTGCGCCAACAGCGGCATCAATGTTGTCGGTGTTCTGACACAGTACGAGTCGGTGCTTCTGAACAGCTATGTAGCACAGGGCCGCCGCTGGGGTCTCGATTCCAACGGAAGCGGTGTCTTCGTACTGCCGCCTCGTGAGAAGGCCGATGCGGATCTCGATGTCTACCGCGGAACAGCAGACGCCATCTCCCAGAACATCGATTTTATCGATTCCTATGATCCGGAATATCTTCTGATTCTCTCCGGCGACCACATCTACAAGATGAACTACGACAACATGCTTGCCTTCCACAAGGAGCACAACGCTGACGCCACCATTGCGGTCATCGGCGTACCGATGAAGGAGGCCAGCCGTTTCGGTATCATGAATACCGATGAAAACGGCAAAATTATGGAGTTCGAAGAGAAGCCGGCGGAGCCCAAGAGCAATCTTGCATCGATGGGCATCTACATTTTTAACTGGAAACTTCTCCGCAAGCTTTTGGTCGCGGACATGAAGAATCCGGATTCCAGCCATGACTTCGGAAAGGACATCATTCCGACGCTTCTCAATGACGGCAAGTCCCTGTGGGCGTACCAGTTCAAGGGCTACTGGAAGGATGTCGGAACCATCGACTCTCTCTGGGAGGCGAATATGGATCTGCTGGATGACAAAAGCGGTCTGAACCTTGAGGATCCCGCATGGAAGATCTACACAGAGGATGCCTCCGCACTCCCGCAGTATATCGGACCGAACGCGCAGATCAAAACCGCCTTCATCACACAGGGCTGCAAGATTGACGGTTCTGTGACGCGTTCTGTTCTCTTCACCGGTTCTGTCGTGAAGCCCGGCGCGAAGGTCACAGATACGGTTCTGATGCCCGGTGCCGTCGTGGAAGAAGGTGCCGTTGTCACACGTGCCCTCGTAGCAAACAATGTCAAGATCGGCCCGAACGCCGTTGTCGGTGACGCCAACAGCGAAAGCATTGAGCTTGTCGCAAAGAATGTAAAGGGGGAGGAATAAATCATGGCAACCGCATTTGGAATTATTACGTCGTCCGCCAATCATATCAAAATCGCGGGAATGCAGGACTATCGGCCTATGGGCGCGTTCTCCTTTGCCGGAAGATACCGTGTCATCGACTTTCCGATTTCCAATATGAGCAACAGCGGCATCGATAATATTCAGGTTTATGTAAGAGAGAATCCGCGTTCTCTGGCTGAGCACCTGGGCAATGAAGGCTCATTCAACATCAACTCCAAGAAGGGTAAGCTCCAGCTTCTGTTCTCTGACAACAGCACCGCCAATGATGTATATAATACAGATATTGCGGCATTTGCCGAGAACATGAACATCATCGCCAGAAAGGGACAGGAGTATGTCATTATCGCGCCGAGCTATATGGTATATACGCAGGACTACAATGAACTTCTCGAACAGCACGTCGCTTCCGGCGCGGACATTACTCTTCTGTATCACCATGTGAATAACGCAAAGGAAAACTATCTGCACTGCGACACCCTCGACCTCAACAAGCAGAAGGGAGTTCTTTCCATCGAGCGCAACACAGGAACCGCCAACGCGAAGAACATATTCATGGATACCTACGTAATGAAGAGAGATCTGTTCATCTCTCTGGTCCGGGAAGCCCAGAAGCTCTCCTCAATCTACACCCTCTCACAGTTCATCAACTCCGAGGTAAATGATCTGGATGTAAGAGGTGTCGCTCACCGTGGATATTTCGCGACGGTTACCGATTTCAAGAGCTATTTTGAGGCGAATCTCGATCTGATCGATGTAGACAACGCCAACAGCCTCTTCCATGATAACTGGCCCATCTACACCGTTACCAGTGATGCCGCACCCACAAAGTATTACGAGCAGGCTGAGGTAAGGAACTCCCTTGTCTCTAACGGCTGCTCGATTAAAGGCCTTGTGGAAAACAGCGTCATCGGCCGTGGTGTAACCATCGAGGACGGTGCTATTGTGAAGAACTGCGTCGTCCTCGCATATTCCAGGATCGGCAAGGACGTACATATCGAGAATCAGGTTGTCGACAAATGGGCGCAGATCATCCACGCGAAGGAGATCATCGGAACTCCGGAAAAGCCCGGATACATCAAGCGTGACGACATCCTCTGACCTGAGAGGCAGGCCGCGCAACACCTGACAAACGTCCTGAAACAGGGGGCCGGCTGTGTCCGGCCGGCAAACATGCCCCACGACATGGGGGCATATCCTCGGTCTGGCAAGCGCTCTCTGATATAGAAAGAGGGCTTTCACACGAATTCCATCGCGTGAAAGCCCTCTTTTTATTCTGTTCATTTACCCGGTGAAGCCTCACCCGACTAAAGTCATGAGAATGCGGCGGTATCCTATTCAAATCCGGCTTCGGTCCGCCCAGTCTTACAGACCGCTCAATCAAACACTGCCACGGCTCCAACCGGGCATATGTCTCTGCACTCTCCGCAGTGTCTGCAATCCTCCTGACGGATCACCGCCATGCTGCCCTTCAGATCAATACAGTGCTGCGGACACCTGGTGATGCACTTCCCGCATGCCATGCAGCTGCTCTGTATATAATATTCATTCTCCTCATCCATGATACGTCTCCGTCAACCGCCTGTCTCAATCCTCTTCAATTCCTCCAAGAAGCTTGTAAAGCAGCCGATACAGTTCTTTTGCCTCATCCGGCTCAAGATTCACACACTTTTCCATCTTCTTCGGAACCTGAATCGCCCTCTCCTGCAGATCTTCGCCGCGCTCCGTAATCTGCACCATAAGGTTGCGCTCATCATGGGTCGAACGATGCCGGATGATATATCCCTTCTGCTCCAGCTTCTTCAGAAGCGGCGTCAGTGTCCCGGAATCCAGAAACAGACATTTGCCAAGCTCCTTGACATTCGTCTGCTTCTTCTCCCAGAGAACCATCATGGTAATGTACTGGGTATATGTAAGATCCAGCTCATCGAGGATCGGTTTATATCTTCGCACAACCTCCTTCGAGGCTGCATATAACGGAAAACAAAGCTGATTTTCCAGCCGGATACAATCATATTTACTCATTCTCAAAAACTCCTTCAAGCGCAGCAATTAATTGCTTGCAATTAGATTATACCCGATATTACAATTCTGTCAACCTTGCATTTCCGGCCGTTCACCGCTGGTTTCCCGCTGGTCTCCCCTCCGGTTACGCTCTCCTTGTTTCATCATCCTTGCCCCGGCCGTGCGCCTCATCGGCCGCCCACTGATGACTGCGAAATTCACGGGGAGAAGTATGAAAATGTTCCATAAATACACGATTAAAGGTTCTCTGACTGCCGAACCCGACATCCATACAAATGTCCGTAATCGGCTCATCGGTCCGGTGAAGCAGTTCGGCGGCATATTCCAGCCGGACTTCATTCAGATATTGATTGAAATTCCGATGGAAGGTTCCGGAAAAAATTCTGGACAGCGCATACGGACTGATTCCGAGATCATGCGCCATCTGCGTCAGCGTGAGCGGTTCCCTGAACTTTCCGGTAATATACGAAACCATGCGGTAAATGATATCGTCGCTGCCTACCATAGACTTGTCAATCAGTGTAATACATGGCAAACATCTCGCCATGATCACGTTCACATATGCCTGCTGGAGAACCTCCCGGATCCTGTTTTCCGGAGAGCCTTCCGGCCGCCATTTATAATAGAGAGAGCTTCCCTGGTCCAGCTTGTACAGAGTATCCAGCGCATAACGAATATCCGGATGCACATTTTCAGCTGCGATAACCGGATATTCCGGAGATTTC
Organism: Bilifractor sp. HCP3S3_D3; assembly: GCF_052063915.1. Classification (NCBI taxonomy): domain Bacteria; kingdom Bacillati; phylum Bacillota; class Clostridia; order Lachnospirales; family Lachnospiraceae; genus Bilifractor; species Bilifractor sp. HCP3S3_D3. The sequence goes on along the minus strand of NZ_JBQHWP010000006.1, from coordinate 57,566 downwards.
TGCTGCATGACAGACCCGAAAGCATCTGCCATGGAAGGCGAAGCAAGAAGATAATATGCCATGCACTCAGAGCTGTCGAATACCTGATAATGATGAATCAACTCCGGAAAGACAATGCCCAGATCACCTTCCTCCATGTGGTACAGCATATCTCCTACCCCGAGCTCCAGCGTACCCTTCATGACATATACAAACTCCAGCGATTTGTGAAGATGTGGAGAAGCATGAACGGACTGCCTCAGCTCAATTTGCAAATTATTCTTAGTCTCGGTATATAATGGAAGCATACATCCTCCTCCGCAAAAAATGTCTTCTTTTTTTAAAGTACCTGGCATGTATTATAACAAATACGGGTGTATTCTACAAACATAAATGAAACAAGGTTATTCGTAAGCGGTGATTCGGGGTTTTTACAATCCCTGACACAATGCTCCGCAGGCGTGTGTTGGATCATCAGAAGTCCGACCCTACGCTGCATCTAACCGGCCAGCCACAGCCATTTACTATGGCTTTCATATAAATCCTTTCACTTTCATCAAAGGAAGTCCTGTATAGTATCCCCCTTTCAATTTCAACTATACAGGACTTCCGTTTTATTTACGCGAACAGTGAGCCGCAGCCGAATGCGAAGTATTCGTGTGCGGCGAGCGTCGCGATAGCGAGATAAAACTCGCGCAGCGTGTTTTATCTCGTTATTCTGTTTTATCTGTCTTGTTTTAGCTACTCTGTCCTTCCTACTATGTCCTTTCTTCTTTGTCCTTCCTACTCTGTCTTTTCTATTCTGTCTTTTCTGTTCTGTCTTTTCTGTTCCGCTTTATTCTGCATTATCGCCTGGCATTACTTCCCGATCCCTGCTGTAGAACGGTACATCCTTCATCTGCTCCTCCTGGATAATTGTCAGGGTATGATAGAAATCCTCGATCTCTTTCTCGCTCATCTTGCCCTCAACCTTGTCCAGAACTCTGTCTACATACGAGCTGCTGACATTATAGTAATCGATGTACTTCTGCGTGACCTGAAGGTAATACTCCCTGTGATCCTGCCTTGACCTGATCTTCTGCAGATATCCCTTCCGGATCAGACTGTTCACCTTATAGGCGGCATTGGGCGACGAGATTTGAATAAAACTGGCAAATTCATTGATCGTCGGATTCTTCATGGCATAGATTACTTCCATGCAGAAGGTTTCCACCGTGGTGAGCGTCGCCTCACGGTTGTCAAAATTCCGGAACACCTCCCGGTAAAAGTGCAGCTTGAAGTTTGTATACACCTCTGTGAAAAGCTCCTTCGTCTTCCTTGCTTTTTCTTTTAGCTCATCTCCTGCAAAACTCATAAATACCTCCCCCGGACTGCGAAATATAGAATAATCCCCCATACGATACATTGTGCCATACACTGTATAAGCTACGGATTGCTCCGTGCTTCGCACTCTAGCAATCCTAATAGTAGCACATCCGGAATATCTGCGCAATTTGTCCGTATCGCTTTCGGATCTTTCCCTCTGCGTTGTGAATAACAATTGATTCTGCATCGTAAATGGAAAATCATTCTGCGTTCAGAGTTCTGATTTATTCTTTCGGGTCTGTTATTGCAAAAGAGAGTTCGGCCGTAACAGCAGTCTTACCGTCCACAGTGGCGACTGCTTTTCCAAAACCTATGGGGCCTTTTCTTCCGATTATCTCGCAATGCATCTCAATGACGTCTCCGGGTATAATCGGTCTGCGGAACCGCGCCTGTTTGACACCGCCGAAAAATACAAGCTTCCCCTTATTCTCTTCTTCCGTCAGCAATGCGACGGCACCGGTCTGAGCAAGAGCTTCAAGGACCAGAACGCCCGGCATCACCGACTGTACCGGAAAATGTCCGCAGAACTGCATCTCGTTGACCGAGACGCATTTGCGGCCGTCTGCATACTTACCGGGCTCACAGGCTGTGATCCGGTCCACCAGCAGAAACGGGTAGCGATGGGGAAGTATTTTTTTAATTTCATCTGAATTAAACTGCATGGTTTTCTGCTCTTTTCTCTCACTTGAATGAAGCTATGTCTGTATCTGATTTTCACTCATTTCCATGGCATAATGCCGTGACCTTTTTTACTTTCCATTCCCATGCACGATGCCATGATTTTTTTCACATTCAAACAACAGTTTGTTGTCAGCTGTTTTTCCCTTCATCGGAACTGTCTTATGCTTTCCGAAATACAAGGGTGACGTTATGTCCGCCAAATCCGAAGGAGTTCGAAAGCGCATAGCTGATTTTCATCGGATAGCCATTTCCCGGAACAACATCCAGACTGCATTCCGGATCCGGAACCTTGTAGTTCACAGTAGGCGGAACAAAATCCCTCTGAACTGCCTCCACCGTGATCACCGCTTCTACCGCTGCGCTCGCGCCCAGAAGATGACCGGTCATGGATTTTGTGGAGCTTACCCGGACACGTTTCACATCGTCGCCGAAGATCCGGCGGATCGCCGCTGACTCGCAGGAATCATTCATCTTTGTGGATGTCCCGTGTGCATTGATATAATCTACCTCTGCAGGTGAGATACCCGCATCCTCCATTGCCAGACGCATGCATTGCTCTGCTCCGGTTCCTTCCGGCGACGGCGCCGTGATGTGATAGGCGTCACAGTTTGCCCCATATCCCACAATTTCCGCGTAAATCTGAGCTCCGCGTTTTCTGGCGTGCTCATATTCCTCGAGAATCAGTGCGCCGGCTCCCTCGCCCATAACGAATCCGCTTCTTTCTGCGTCGAACGGAATTGATGCACGCGCCGGATCGGCAGCTGTCGTAAGTGCCTTCAGGGAAGTGAATCCTCCCATGCACAGAGGTGTGATTGCCGCTTCGGCTCCTCCGGCTACCATGACATCGCCGTATCCATCACGGATATGTCGAAAGGATTCTCCGATCGCATTTGCCGCGCTGGCACATGCGGTTACGACAGAAGTGCACATTCCGTGCAGTCCGTATTCGATTGCGATGTGACCGGCAGCCATATTTGCAATTGACATCGGTATGAAATAAGGCGATACACGGTCATATCCTTTCTCCATCCCGCGAACCTTTTCGTTCTCGATTGTCCCGATGCCCCCGATGCCGCTCGACATGATGACGCCCCACCTGTCTCTCGGCTCATCGAGCCCGAGAAGACCGGAATCGGTCATCGCCTGCTTCGCCGCCACCATGGCGAACTGTGTGTAGCGGTCCATCTTCCGTGCCTCCCGCTTATCCACGTAGTCGTCCAATTTGAGATCTTTTACTTCACCGGCAAGCTTTACCTTCTGCTCTGCAGGATCATAGAGCGTGATCGGTCCGATCCCGCATCTGCCTGCCTTTACACTGCTCCAGACCTCTTCCTTGTCATTTCCGATCGGGCATACAATTCCGAGCCCGGTAATCACTACTCTTCGTCTCATGTGTTTCTCCAATCTGTCCATTTCTCAGAATCTATTCTGCCGTCCACTCCGGTATCTTCTTCTGCCATCTGCGCCGGCAGCTTTATCTTCTGCCGTCCACTCCGGTATCTTGTTCTGCTGACCTCTCCGGCCTCTTCTTCTGCCATCTGTGCCAGAGTCTTATATTCCGCCGTTCCTTCTTCAGCATCCCATTCCGCCGTCTGCGCCGAGCACCTGACCGGTGATATAGGAGGCTTCCTCCGATGACAGAAAGGCGACCGCCGCGGCAACCTCTTCCGCCCTGCCTGCACGTCCCATCGGTATCCCCGAAAGCATGGCCTCCTTTGCGGCATCCGAAAGAGCTTCCGTCATCTCCGTATCGATCATTCCGGGGGCAACGGCATTCACCGTTATATTCCGCCCTGCGAGTTCCTTCGCCAGTGATTTTGTCATCCCGATAATCCCCGCCTTGCTGGCCGCATAATTGACCTGTCCCGGATTCCCGTGAATTCCCACAATGCTCGATATACTGACAATCCTTCCATATTTCTGCCGCAGCATAATCCTCGACGCCTTCTTCATACAGTAGAAGGTGCCATACAGATTCACGTGAATGACTCTGTCGAAGTCCTCCTCCTTCATCATCAGCAGCAGGCTGTCCTTTGTGATTCCGGCATTGTTCACCAGAATATCAATTCTTCCGGTCAGCTTCTGCGCCTCACGGAACATCCGGTCACAATCCGCGCTGTCGGATATATCCGCCTGCACCAGAAGCGTCTGAACTCCGCATTCCCGGCAGAGTCTTTCCGTTTCCTTCGCTGCCGCCTCATTATGAGAATAATTGATCACGACATGGATTCCCTTTTCAGCGAGCGCTCTGCAGACCGCTCTGCCGATTCCGCCGCTGCCTCCGGTTACTATTGCTGTCTGATTTTCTGAATTCATAAATATAATCCTTTCGTTTGCTGCAGGCGGAAACCCACTGCCTTTTGGTTGCTGGTAGTTGACAACCTTCTGCATAGCAGTCTTCGCGCTCTCACAGAGACACAATCTTCTTCTCTGTTAAACCGCTCTTGTAAACGATGCAATGCCGCCGCGCTCTCACAGGGCCGCCACATCCTCCGCCGTATCAAGTGAGACGGTTTCCATTCCTTTTACCGTCCGGCTGACAAATCCGGCAAGCACATGTCCCGGACCGATCTCGATGATTTTCTCGACGCCGGCATCCTTCAGCCACTCGATCGTCTGCGCCATCCTCACACTCGACATCACCTGTTTTTCAAGCAGAGCGCCAATCGTCTTTCCATCAGCCTGCGTGTACGCAGACGGGCTCAGGGAGGTATCATCGATCCGTCTTCCTCTCGTGTCCGACGGACCTCCCAGCGTGTTGAAAAGAACCGGAATGCTCATTTTTCCGAACGCTGTCCTTCCGAACAGATCATGAAGCTCCTGGGAAGCGGGAGCCATCAGCGATGTATGAAAGGCAGAGCTCACCTTCAGCTCCATGCACCTTCTCGCGCCCTCTTCCTTCGCAATCTCCTCGGCCCGGGTCACAGCTTCTGCAAAACCAGAGATTACATTCTGTCCTTTTGCGTTGTAGTTGGATACTTCCACAATACTCCCGGTCTCTTTTGCAGCCTTCTGCGCGATCTCCGCCGTCTTTTCAGCAGGAAGTCCCAGAATGGCGCACATTTTTGTATCCAGTCCCTCTCCGGCTCTCGACATCGCCTGCCCGCGGAATGCCGTAATCCGGATCAGCTCCTCGGTGGAAAAAACGCCCGCCGCATGCAGCGCGCTGTATTCGCCGAGGCTGAGTCCTGCCACATAATCCGGACGGATTCCACGTTCGGTCAGAACCGCTGTCATTCCCGCGGCAAAGGCAGCCAGACACGGCTGGGTGTAAGCAGTCCGCGAGAGCTCCTCCTCCGGCCCCTCAAACATCATTCTCTTCAGATCAAAATTCAGCACCGCGTCCGCCTTGTCCACTTCTTCGGCAAATGTCGGATATGCCTCATACAAATCCCTGCCCATGCCGGCATGCTGGCTTCCCTGACCGGCATACAAAAATGCTGTTTTCATGACTGACTCCCTTTCTCTTATTGAACTCCTGCTGATTTCTTATTTTTCTTAGTGATCAGTTGTTGATCTCTTATTTCTCTTATATCTCTTATTGATGATCCGCACTCCCGGATGCGATATTCCTTGAAAGACTCCCGGCTGTTTCCTGTGCCCCGCGCATGATAGACTCGAAGATTTCCGCGACTGGACGGATTTCCTTCAGCTGTCCGCAGACCTGGCCCGCCATCAGCGATCCCTCAGATGTATTTCCATCAAACACCGCTTTTCGAAGAGAACCGAGCGTGAATTTTTCCAGCTCCATCTGTTCGGCTCCCTCTTTCTCCCTGCGGATATACTGCCGGGCCATCTTGTTTTTCAGGATACGGGTCGGCGAATTCACCGTCCGCCCCGTAACAACCGTGGCATTGTCCCCCGCCTTCAAGATTGCTTCCTTATAATTCTTATGTATCGGACATTCGCTGCTCACCAGAAGGCAGGTTCCCATCTGCGCTCCGCATGCGCCGAGAGCAAAAGCAGCCGCAAGCTGTCTTCCGTCCGCAATTCCTCCGGCTGCAATCACCGGAACATTCTCTGGAAGAGCGTCCCGCATCTGGGGCACAAGCGTCATTGTCGTCATCTCACCGACATGGCCTCCGCTCTCCGTTCCCTCTGCGATAATTCCGTCAACGCCGTCCCGTACCAGACGAAGCGCAAGCAGCACACTGGCAGATACCGGAAAAATCAGACTCCCGCTTTCCTTCCATCTGGAAAGGTATTTTCCGGGGTTTCCCGCACCTGTTGTGATGACGGGTATCTTCTCCCTCGCGACCAGATCCGCCATCTGATCGGTATCCGGATTCATCAGCATCAGATTTACTCCGAAAGGCTTATCCGTCAGAGAACGGCAGATGTGAATATTTTCTTCCAGTTTTTCAACATTCATTCCGCCCGAGCCGATGATGCCGAGCGCGCCCGCATTCGAGCATGCCGCCGCAAACTCCCCTGTAGCAATATTTGCCATTCCGCCCTGAATAAACGGATATTTTGTTCCTGTTATCTCATTCAGAAATTTCATGTTCTGTGCCTTTCTTCTGTATACATGCCTGCCGCTGACAAAACCGCTTTTTCACCTGCGGTCTGCCACAGCAAGGCTGACCTCTGACCCTTTTTCCGCTGGTGCGCATTTCCTGGCAGATACTTAAGAATCCAGATGGATATGCAACACTCCCGGGCATGCTCTTCCGTTTCGCTATACATTGATTCTTCAGAATTCCAGATAGCAGCCGCCCCAGGTAAGACCTGCGCCGAATCCGATGCAGAAGATCCTGATGCCCGGCTTCAGCATCCCTCTGTCTTTCATGTCCGCCAGTGCCAGGGGAATGCTGGCCCCGGACGTATTGCCATATTCCTGCAGATTCATAAAAAACTTCTCCTCCGGAAGATTTTTCTGTTTCCGGACATAGTCGATAATTCTGCTGTTTGCCTGATGACAGACGATGTAGTCAATCTCTTCCGCAGGGACTTTGCTCTGTTCCGCCATCTGATCGATCTCGGCAGCAAGTACACGCACCGCAAAGCGGAATACCTTCCTGCCATCCATCCTGAGATAGCCGTCTTTCATGATTCCTGCCGCATACGATTCCGTAATCTGAAGCGGGTTTTCGGATACAATCCTTTTGCCCCTGTACTCCATGGCCGGAATCTGGTTTCTTCCGACGGTATGCGCATAGAGGGCACTGCGGTCTCCCTCCGCTGCAGTGTGGCAGAAAAATCTTTTTTGAGACGAGCCGCGCACAATCGCCGCCGCCGCTCCGTCACCGAACAGCACGCTCACGGATCTCTCCGAGAAATCCAGCATCTTGGAGAGCTGTTCTCCTCCGATCATCAGCGCGTACTTCCGCTCTGACCGGCAGGCGGCTTCTGCATTCATCAGCGAATAAATCAGCTGGAGTCCATACACAAATCCCGAACACGCCGCATTAATGTCAAATGCGGGAACACCGCCCGGAATTCCAATATTCTCCTGTACGGCACAGGCTACGGACGGAACCATGTAATCCGTGGTGCAGGTTGCACAGATCACAAGTCCGACTTCCTCCGGGGCGATTCCGGCGTCCTCCATGGCCTTCCGGGACGCCTCCGTCGCCAGATCCGTGAGGCTTTCCTCACCTGTGCACAAATGCCGCGACACAATACCGGTTCTGCTGCGGATCCACTCGTCTGAAGTATCCATATATTGCCTGAGATCCTCGTTAGTCAGTCTGGTTTCCGGCACTGCCTTTCCCAGACCAATGATTTCAATACCATTCATATGTCTGTATGATTTCCTGTCTTTTTTCTTTTCCACATGCCGCCACCTGTTCCATATCAGCTTCTCTAGCCGATTTCACGATATTTCCGGTATCTTTGCTCCACAAGAGCCTCGCCGTCCTCTTCTTCCAGTTTTTCGAGCTCTGTCTCCAGATTTTCCCGGAGAATCCGGCACATCCCCGGAAGATCTCGCTGCGCGCCGCCCTCCGGTTCCGGAATTACACGATCGGCAACGCCCTGATTCAGAAGGTCTTCCGCGGTCATCCTCATAACCTCCGCAGCTTCCCTGCATTTCGAGGCATCCTTCCAGAGAATACTGGCAAATCCTTCCGGAGATAACACCGAATACACGGCATTCTCCAGCATCCATATCTCATCACCGACACCGATTGCCAGGGCTCCTCCGCTGTTTCCTTCCCCGGTGACAATGCTGATCACCGGAACCCTCAGCGCACTCATAGCCGCAAGATTTTCGGCAATCGCCGCGCTTTGTCCGTTCTCCTCTGCCTCTTTCCCGGGATAAGCCCCCGGTGTATCGATAAAGGTTACAACCGGACGTCCGAACTTTTCAGCTTCCTTCATCAGGCGCAGCGCTTTCCGGTAGCCCTGAGGCTCCGGCATTCCAAAATTGCATTTCATGTTCTCGGCCAGATTTTTGCCTTTTCTGTGTCCGATCACTGTAACCGGTCTTCCATTCAGGAGTCCGATACCCCCGAGAATCGCAGGATCCTCTTTCCCGGTTCGGTCTCCGGAAAGCTCAAGAAATTCTTCAAAAATTCCCTCGATATAGTCCGTAATCTTCGGGCGGTTCTTGTCTCTCACGAGCCGCACCCGGTCGTACGCGCCCGGCTTGCCGGGCTCATCCATTTTCTGTGTGTCCTCCCTGCAGGAGGATGCCGTCTCCGCAAAACCTGCTGCCTCTCCCGCAGCCCCGGTTCCCGGCTTCTCTATCACGGCAGTCTTCCCCGAACTATCCGGACATTCACACGCGGCATTCTGCTTCGAAGCTTCCGGCTCCTCACACGCAGCATTCTGTTTCGAAGCTTCGGCATTTGCGAGTGCCGTGCGCTCGCGATTTCCGGCATTCCGGTTCCCGTCCTCCAGCTCCGGTACATATTCTCCGTCTCCGTTTCTGTCCGATTTGAACCCGTGAAGCTTCAGAATCAGCGTGATCTCTTTCTTCTGATCCTGCTTCGGCACAATTTTATCCACGAAGCCGTGTTCCAGCTGAAACTCAGACCGCTGAAATCCCTTCGGAAGTTTCTCGCCGATGGTCTGTTCGATCACCCTCGGCCCTGCGAAACCGATCAGTGCACCCGGCTCTGCCAGCGTAATATCTCCCAGGCTCGCATAGCTCGCGCTCACACCTCCGGTAGTCGGATTCGTCAGCACCGATATATACAGTCCTCCGTGCTCCCGCAACCGTTCCACCGCGGCACTCGTCTTCGCCATCTGCATCAGGGAAATCATTCCCTCCTGCATTCTCGCCCCGCCGCTCGCAGAAAAAATAATCAGTGGAAGTTTTCTTCTGTCTGCTTCTTCGATCGCAATCGTCAGTTTTTCTCCCTCAGCACTTCCCATGCTGCCCATCATGAAATTTCTGCTGAGTTCTGCACCGACCGCCGGAATTCCGTTGATCCTCCCGACTCCCGCGACACATCCCTGCGGTTTCTCCGAGATTTTCCGGTTCTCCTCAAGCTTCCTGCCATACCCGGGAAAACTCAGCGGATCATCTGTCTTCAGATCCGGCGCAAACTCTTCTGAAAATTTTCCTCCGTCAAAGAGGGCTGTCAGGTGTTCGCCGACCGGACGGCGGGCAGTCTTCTTTTCGCGCATCTTCCGGAAACCCAGAAGAGTTTTTCTTCTGCCGAAAAAAATGCCGTCCGCCGTATTGACCTTAGCATCTAGCAATACTGTTCCCAGGATACTCTTACTCATGATTTCTCTGCTCCCCTAAATCGGACCTTACGCTTTCCGGCTTTCTTCACCGTAATGAAACATGTACGTCTCCAACTGAACCCCTGAATCGGACCTTACGCTTTCCGGCTTTCTTCACCCCAGCGGATGATGGCATCTGTATTTTTCTCCAGAAATCCCGTGTCGACATTCCCGGTCAGAAAATCATTATTAAACAGGATCAGATACAGAAAATCGATGTTCGTGTCGATTCCCTCGACCGTCATTTCCTCAAGCGCAACCCTCATCTTCCGGATCGCCTCAAGCCTTCCCGGCGCATGAACAATCACCTTCGCGATCATCGAATCATAGTACGGGCTTACCGTGCATCCGGAATAAATTGCGCTCTCGATGCGTACCCCGTTGCCGCCCGGAAAATGAACAAAAGGTACATCCCCGGGACACGGAGCGAAGTTCCTCGCGGGATTTTCCGCGTTGATCCTGCATTCAATGGCATGCCCATTCAAATGAATGTCACTCTGCTTGTACCCGAGGGACAGGCCCGCGGCGATCCGGATCTGTTCCCGGATCAGGTCCACGCCTGTCACCTCCTCTGTCACCGGATGCTCCACCTGGATTCTCGTATTCATTTCGATGAAATAGAAATGATTCTCTCTGTCAAGAACAAACTCCACCGTTCCCGCGCTCACGTAATGAACGGCTCTGGCGGCCTTGAGCGCTGCCTTGTGAATTGCTTCCCGCTGTCTGGAATTCAGAATCCTTGCGGGACATTCCTCCATCAGTTTCTGATTCCGCCGCTGCATGGAGCAGTCCCGCTCACCAAGCTGTATAATATTGCCCTTTGTATCGCCCAGAATCTGCACCTCAATGTGATGCGGATGCAGGATGAGTTTTTCAAGATACAGCGATCCGTCTCCGAAGGCAGCTCTCGCTTCCGCCTCCGCGCTTTCAAAGGCGTTCCGGATTTCCGACTCGTCAAAGGCGGTCCGCATTCCTCGTCCTCCGCCTCCTGACGTAGCCTTGACAAGCACCGGATACCCGACCTTCTCCGCGACCTCAGCCGCTTCCTTCCAGTCTTTCAGAATCCCGTCTGAACCCGGAACCACAGGCACTCCATGCTTTTTCATCAGCGCGCGGGCGCTCTGCTTGTCACCCATTTCCCGGATCATCCGCGAAGAAGGACCGATGAAGGTGATTCCATTCTTCTCACATTTTTCCGCGAAATCCGCATTTTCAGATAAAAATCCATATCCCGGGTGGATGGCATCACAGTGATATGCCTTGGCTGCCTCGATCAATGCCTCCTGATTCAGGTAGCTTGCGGCCGCCTGCGCAGGACCAATGCAGACAGATTCTGTCGAAAACTGTACCGGAAGGGAATTCCGGTCTTCCGAGGAACAGGCAGTCACGGTGTCAATTCCCATTTCCTGACAGCATCGCAAAACCCGCATCGCGATTTCTCCCCGGTTTGCAATCAGTACTTTCTTGAACATCTCAATTCTCCCCGATCGTCATCAGAACAGCGTCATATCCGGTAAAGGCGGCGTCCTTTGCCTTGATCTCCCGAACGATGCCGTCGCACGGAGCGGGGATCTCATTCATCATCTTCATGGCCTCTACCAGTCCGACGATATCCCCCTTCTTCACGCTCTGTCCTTCCTCGACATACGGCTTCTCTCCTGGTTTGGATGCCCGGTAGAAAATACCCGCCAGCGGAGCTCTTACAGCAACCGTACCTTCCGGACTCCCGCCCGCCTTGTCATCCTTCTCTCCGGCAGGGCTGCCTGTCCCGGATCCAAAACCATTTCCAACGTCTTCCGAGGAGCCAGCCGATGCCGTATCCGATTCAGAAGCCGCCCGTACCTGCGCTGTCCCGGACTTTGTATCTGTATCCGCAGATACTGCCGACATTCCTTCCCTGCCGGCCGGCGCAACAGAGAAATGACCAGTCCCCGGCTCATTTCTGAATTCAAGAGTTTCTTCCTGAGTCGAATATCGAAATCTGGTCAGCCCCGATTTTCCAAAACTCTCCATCAGTATCTGAAGCTCTTCCACTGTATAACTCATTCCTGCCCTCCAAAATCGTCCGGACTTCTGAACGAATGCGACTACGGCCGATCCCTTCCAGAGCGGTCTGTGCCCGGTATCCTGCCCGTCCGTGCGCGGTATCCTGTCCGTCTGTGCCCGGTATCCTGTCCGTCCGTGCCCGATATCCTGTCCGTCTGTTCTCAGTCTTCCTTGTGATCCTCGATATATTTCACAACACTCTCCACCGTATGCAGGTTCGGAAGCTCCTCATCCGGAATCGAAATACCGAAGTTCTCTTCAAGAGCCATCATCAGCTCAACAACATCGAGTGAATCTGCCTTCAGATCCTTGAAGAAATCCGATTCCGGGCGAATCTCGTCACCGTCAAAGCTCAGTGTGTCGATGATAATCTCTTTTACCTTTTCAAATGTATCCATTTTCATTCTCCTTATCGTCATTCTAGCGTTAATTACCTTCAATTATTTAGTTAAATAATTTTAGGTTTTTGTTTCGAGGGTTACTATACTGCTGCTCAATGCAGATGTCAATATATTTCAAATTATTTATTTAAATATTTTTAAATATAAGATGGTGAAAGATAAAGGGGCTGCCGCACCAGAATATCGTGCGGCAGCCCCAAGGCTCCCGAAAGGAGAATGCTCATATTCACTTATACAAAGCCCATGGATCGCAGAAGCCAGATCCAGAACGTCAGCGTAAATACGCTGCAGAGAGTCGTGATCATCACGATTCCCGACGACACAACTCCGTCGTGTCCCATATTCTTTGCCATCACATAACCGGCAACCGTGCTTGCGGATCCGAGCATGATCAGCGCCGCGATCAGCTTCTCCGTCCGGAATCCGAGCCAGATCGCCACGGGAAGAAAAAGTGCGGCGAAACCGATCAGCTTCAGGAGCGATCCGGTAAGAATCGGAGCCAGCCGGCCGCGGATGCTGCCGAAATTCAGACTTGCACCCATTGCCAGAAGCCCCATCGGGCTCGCGAGCCTGCCAATGTATTCGATCGTTGTCTGAAACATCACCGGCATCTTCAATCCGGTCAGCGCCCACGCAAACCCCAGCACAATTCCCCAGATAATCGGATTCGTGACAATCCCCTTCAGCGCATGGCGCAGCTGCTTTCGGTCGAGGCCTTTCGAGCCTCCGCCCATCAGCGAAAGGACCAGAACCGCCATCACATTGTACAGGGGAACGCAGCCGAGCATCATCAGAGGCCCCATGGTTGCCTTCCCGTAAATATTCTCAATGTACGCCATTCCCAGAAGCGAGGCACTGCTCCGGTAGGATCCCTGGACAAACTCGCCCCGGACCTCTCTGTCCCGGAATACGAACGAGACCAGAATACCGATTCCCACACTCACCAGCGTCGCCAGAAAACAGAACAAGACATACTCCGTATCCCACACCTTGAAGAAGTCCACCGAATCCAGCTGGCCGAACAGACTCACCGGAAGGGCTATCCGGAATACAAAGGTATTCATCCTGGACGCAAACGCCTCCCCGATGATATCTTTTTTTCTGAAAAAATATCCGAGCATCATGACCAGGAAAATCGGAAGCGTCGCATTCATGCTAAAGATCAGGTTTGACATAATTACACATACTCCTCCAGCTTTTCCTGATCCAGTATGACAAGGGTCTGTCCTTCATTCCGGATAATTCCCTCGCGGACCATCGCGCTGATTTCTCTGGAAAGAGACGGTCTGGTCACATTCAGGTAATCCGCCATCTCCTCGCGCGGCATCACCCGGACACGGTTATCGCCGCCCTGCCGTTCGATCAGAAGCCTGGCGATCTTCTCCCGGATGCTGGAGCTCCCGAGAATGCGCAGTCTCCGGTTCATCATATAGGCCTTCGCGGCGAACATCCCAAGCTGATTCCGCATCATTTTTTCCGCGATCTTCGCACATGCGTCTTCACATTCCCCGGAAAGCAGATCCGCGGCCACCATCAGAATCGATGACGGCTCCATCGTCTCCGCATACATATCATACGCGGGAAGCTGCTTGAACACATAGATCTCCCCGAAGGTATCCCCGGGATCCGTGATTCTGGACAAAATCATCCTCTTCCCGTTCATGGTGTCCTGAGCAATCAGAAGATTTCCCGTGACCAGAACCATGATATCTTTCGGTCGGTCTGATTCCTCAAAAATGCGTTCTTCTCTTCCGTACTCCCGGAAACGCAGATAATCACTGTCCAGAAGAACCTCCAGTTCTTCCTCCGCGAGCCCCCGGAACAAATAGCTCTTCTTCATCGCGTCCTTGCAATTCTTCCTGATTTCCGCATTTCTATCACGCATGTTCCGGAGCTCTCCCTTCTAAAACAGATCTGGTAAGTCGTGCCACATACTGTATAAGTCCCTGCGTCACTTCGCTGCTTCGCAGCTTCCGTGGGCCAAGAACATTGCGACTGGACTTATACAGTAAGCCCCTGCTGGCCGAACCGGCCGCAGAGGACTTCGAGTTCATACCTTATTTGCAGAGATCCGCTACAACCTTACTGATGGTCTTTCCGTCCGCCTTGCCTTTCAGCTCCGGCATGACCGTCTTCATGATCTGCCCCTTGTTCTTCGTCGCAATGACATCGGCAAATCTGCCGGTCAGAACCTCGCGGATCTCCTCCTCAGACATCATCTTCGGCGCATAAGCTGAGATGATCTCATAGCGGTTCCTGTACTCCTCCTTCAGATCCGCGCGCGAATCCGGACAGCTGTCATACTGCTCCTTCGCGGCGCGAAGCTCCTTCATGATCGCCCGGTCCGTGATCTCCTCCGTAATATTGTCACGGCTTCCCTCATCAATCGCGATCTTCTTCGCCCCGGAAACCAGCGCAGCTATTGTATCCTTTCTGATTTTGTCGCGAGCCTTCATGGCCGCGATCATATCCTTCTGTAATTTCTCAAACTGCATTCTTAAACACCTCTTTTCGGTCTACAGTATATCACGGCACACGCACACGGCGCAAATAAAACAGCTGCACTCTCCCAATCCTGCAGGAATGAGCACTTCCGCGCCATTTCGCGCTCTGTTGCAGCACCAGCAATTCCATTGACTTTTCTTTCCCTCGTGTTATATAATCTGCGCAGACATGTGTCTTGTCACGTATCCGGACAGAACACCTGCACTGACAGAATAGCTGCTCCGAACGGAACACCTGCACTGGCAGAATAGCCGCTCCGGCGCAGGTGGAAAATCGGAACGGCAGACAAAATGGGGAAAGGAAGAAAAGGAGAAAAAAAGAAAAATGGAAAAGTTCAAGGCGTTTCTTAAGAAAAAGAACATAGAAATATCCCTGAAGCGCTATGGCATCGATGCGCTCGGCGCCATGGCTCAGGGACTTTTCTGTTCTCTTCTAATCGGCACCATCATCAACACCATCGGTACCCTGTTTCACATCGGAGCTCTCTCCGCTACCGTGGCAACCGTTTCCGGTGTTGACTACACCGTAGGCGGCCTCGCCATGGCGATGAGCGGACCGGCGATGGCCGTTGCCATCGGACGGGCTCTTCAGTGCCCGCCCCTGGTCCTCTTCTCACTGATCACAGTCGGTTTTGCTTCGAACGCCCTCGGAGGCGCAGGCGGACCGCTCGCAGTACTATTTGTCGCAATCATTACCGCGGAGATCGGGAAGATGGCCGCCGGAGAGACCAAGGTCGATATCCTTGTCACACCGCTCGTCACCATCGGTGTCGGTGTCGCCCTTTCCGCCCTGATCGCGCCACCACTCGGAAAACTTGCGATGATGGTCGGCAATTTCATCATGTGGGCGACAGAGCTGCAGCCGCTCCTGATGGGCATTCTGGTATCTGTCGTCGTCGGAATTGCTCTGACCCTTCCGATTTCCTCAGCCGCAATCTGTGCGGCTCTCCAGCTCACCGGCCTCGCCGGCGGCGCCGCCGTTGCCGGCTGCTGCGCCCAGATGGTCGGATTCGCTGTGATGTCCTTCCGCGAGAATAAATGGGGAGGTCTGGTATCCCAGGGAATCGGAACCTCCATGCTCCAGATGCCCAACATCGTAAAAAATCCAAAGGTCTGGATTGCCCCGATCGTCACCTCCGCCATTACCGGACCAATCGCCACCTGCGTCTTCCGCATGCAGATGAATGGGCCGGCGATTGATTCCGGAATGGGCACCTGCGGTCTCGTCGGACAGATCGGGGTCTTCCAGGGCTGGCTGAATGATATCGCTGCCGGGACGAAGACAGCGATAACCGCCAGCGACTGGATCGGACTGGTTCTGATCTGCTTCATCCTTCCCGCCGTCATCTGCCCGCTGATCAATCAGTTCTGCCGCAGAAGAGGCTGGGTAAAGGACGGAGATCTCACCCTGAAGCAGAATTGACCCGTCGCCTGCTCATACATACACGCCCTTACGATAAATCGTGCCACACACTGTATAGGCTACGGATTGCTCCGTGCTTTGCACTCCCGCAATCCTGCAGGTGACCGACTTCGTCGGTCTTCCGCGGCGTGAGCCCCACCGCTTCACACAATGTGTGAGCGGATGTGGCTCACTGTTCGCGCATATTCGGATTTCACACGTTCGCACCGATCTTATTACATATGGTCAAAGAGGCGGCAGGTTCAGCCTGCCGCCTCTTTGCTCTCTTCGGAAGAGGAACTTCCCGAAGAAGTCCCTCCCTCTTCATCTCCGGAGGAACTGTCCGCGGCAGTTCCTCCGCTCTTTGCACTCGAATCCGATGCTGTGCTCTCCCCGGTGATGTAGGGGAAGAACACATCACTCCGGTTGTCCTTGTCAAACATCGAATTGTATTCCAGTATATTATAGTTCCTGATCCATTTTGCCTCGTCACCGGTTGCGTTTTCCAGATGCTCAAACTGCTTCGTCGTCTCCGAATAGTATCCACGGGAATTGATCGCCGGCACGGTCTTCATCATCTCCGCCAGGAACTTGTTATACGCGGGAAGTTCAATATTCGCTCTTTCCAGCGTCAGAGTAGACAGATAGTTCAAACTGGTGCAGTCAATCGTGGTTGCATCTGTATCATAGTTTGTCCAGATAAAGAAGGGCACCTTGAAGAAGTTCTCCAGCTCGTCCATGGTCAGTCCGGACATTCCCTTTCCGTTCAGATACCGGTAGAAATACTCGTCCAGACTCGGCTGATGATCTCCGAAGAATACGATCTCAACCGGATCATCAACACCTTCGAAGTACTCGACCAGGTTTTTCACCGCGGTATCGGTCGCCTGCGCGCAGGTCAGATACTGATTGACATCGCTGAAAATTCCCGGTTCTGCCGTTACCGTCGGCGTGAAGTTGGAATACGTGCCTGTGTAACCGCCGTGATTCTGCATCGTAATGCCGGTGATCAGAAGACTCTCTCCGTCTTTTTTCTCGTTGTAGCGGTTGATAATCTTGTCAAAGAGCTCCTGATCCGTGATATAGTCACGCATGATATTTGTCTGATCAAAAAATCCCGCCGGATCATCCATGAAATACGTTTCATCATATCCAAGCTTCGGATACACAGTCTTTCTGCTCCAGCCGCTTGCGTAGTAGGGATGCATGGCAACCGTCGTGTAGCCCATATTTTTTAATGTGGATACAATGGAGAACGGGGTATTGTTCATATACTGCTGGTACACAACAGATCCGGACGGCAGGAACGCCATGGAATTTCCGGTCTGATACTCCCACTCGGAGTTCGGCGTCTTAGCGCCAAAAACAGACGACAGGGCATAGCCCTTTATCGTATTCTCGCTCATGGAATGAATGAACGGCATGTAGTCACCCACATTGGTCTCCAGATTGCCCAGTACGGAAAGATCCGCAAAGGACTCATCCATGATGAAGATGATCGTCGGATTCTTGACCTCCTCGTTTGTGGTCACATTCTGAACCGCATCCGCGTCCTTATAGGTATCCTCCAGTTTTTTCACTGCACTGGCAGAGTAACCCTCCGGCGGCTGGACAAAGTTGTCGCGGACACTGAGGACAAAATTCAGAACAAAGCCGTTCTGATAAGTTCCCTTCTGTTCCCATGTCTGGGTCTCTGTGTTCGCTGTCTTCTGAAACACATAGCCGAAAAGCGCAATCATAAGGGCCGCGCTGATGATTCTCTGCAGCCAGTGCCAGGTGTATTTCACCTTGATTTTCCGGACAAGCATCACATACAGGATGCTCAGCATAATGATATACGCGCCTCTGTCATGCAGAATGAACGAGTAGTTCTTGACAACACTCAGTCCGGTTCCGACCGTGATCAGATCCGAATATACGATTTCATTTCCACGAACCGTGTATACAAAATAGTTCGTGTACGCAAAAGCCGTCAGCGCACAGTGTGCCGCGATTGCGGACCAGGACGGCCGGCTGAGAATCAGCTGAAACAGGAAATAGACCGACAGAATCAGCAGAACATTCATCAAATGTGTATGTTTTGAGGTCTTGATAAAAAAATCAGGCGCCAGGATTACATGCTGCACGCAGAACTCCGTGAACTTGCAGCTCAGAACAAACAGAATCGCCGTCCAGACCCACGGAACCCTGTCGCTCAGCTCAAAATCAATATTCGTGACAACAAACAGCACGCCGGCATAGGGAAGCAGCGTCCAGAGCATATATCGGGTGATCGCATACATCACAACCGCCGCCGCCAGAAGAATGCCAAAGCAGAGCATTCGCTTTTTGGTGATATTAAAAGATATCTTCATTTCAGCCGTACCAACTTTCTGATGTGAATTCTCATCCTGAAAAAGTATTTTCGGATGACGCGGTTAGACACTGTTTACTAACATATCATAAATCCGCGTCGAATCAAGTCTTTTTCACATTTTATTCACAAAAAATACCTGCAGTTCCTGTTTCCGCGCAATCCTTGAAACACAAATTACATCTCAATCAGCTTCAGATTTTTCTCCAGCTCTGAGTAATCCCGGATCACCGCCGCGCCAGGCTCCGCGCCTTCATGCCTTGCGGCAAGCTCCGCCGTCTGATACAGGATTCCCCGCAGGCCCGCCTCCCTCGAGCCGAGTACATCCAGCCTGTAGTTGTCTCCAATATAGACACATTCGTCCGGCTGGAAACCCGCTTTTTTCACACAGAAGCGGAAAAATTCCGGGTCCGGCTTCTCCGTGCACACCTCGGCACTCGTAATCAGATCCTCCAGCAGACTTCCCATCCCAAGCTTACGGACTTTTCTGTACTGGATCCAGGACAGCATATTGGTCGCGCAGGCCACATAATATCCCCGATTTTTCAACTCCCCAAGAAACCGGTAAACGCCTTTCTCCGGCGTCATATTCTGAATCAGCGTGTCCCAGTAAATGTCATACATCATACCTGCATACGGGAAAACCGGTTGCCCGATATCCTGCAGGAAGCGGCTGAAGCGGATCAGCCTGTCGTGGGTCGCAGCCTGTTTCCATCCCATCTCCCCGATCAGCTGATCCATGATCTCGTGGATTCTCCGCCCGGTGAATTCTTCCGACAGACCGAACTGCCGCGCACAGAATCTGTTCAGCGTTTTCTGTGCCGCGTCATCGGCGTTATCATAGCTGTACAATGTGTTGTCCAGATCAAAAAATACTGCTTTTCTCATGTTCCTCCCACTTAATCAAGGTTCTTCCTCTGCGCGTGTCTCTTTGCTCAGTCTGACCCATCCGTATCCGGCTGGATCTGTAAACTATACCTCCCGCAGCCTGCATGCCCCTGCATTCAGTCTGACACATCCGTATCCGGCTGGATCACCACCTGATAACCCGGGAATTCTCTTCTGACATCTCCGCATACATCCTCCACAAGAGCCTCCCTGTCCGGTACGAAGAAGTCGATCACCATGTCAAAGCGAATCGTTTTTTCCTTTTCATCCAGGTAAAATCCGTGAATCTGCAGAACATGATCGTGGGACATGACGATTTCTGTCACCCGTGTCTGAATCTTTCTCGCCAAATCATCCTGTGTATTCATGGAATAGATGCCGATGCCCGTCAGAATGACACCTGTCTCGCCGTATATCTTATGCGCGATTCTTCTCTCGAGCTCATCGATTTCATCTGCCGTGCAGGTATCCTTTACCTCGATGTGAACCGATCCCAACCATTTATCCGGACCATAGCTGTGCAGGACAAGATCATAGGCTCCGTAGACACCTTCTACCTCCTCGATTTTTTCCTTTACCGTTCGCGACAGCTCGCTGTCCACACGCTCTCCCAATATCTGACTCAGGGTGTCTCTGAGCATTTCGATTCCGGATTTGATGATGACAACGGAAATCACTGCGCCGAGCCAGGATTCCAGCGAAATATGGAAGAACATATAGATGAACGCAGCCGCAAGCGTCGATGCCGAAATGACGGAGTCCAGCGTCGCGTCCTGTCCGGAATTCACCAGAGAATCTGAATTCACCTTCTCACCGATACGCTTCACATAGCGTCCGAGAACGATCTTCACGACAACAGCAACCGCGATGATCACGAGAGTCAGTGCGGAATAATCCGCTTTTTCAGGATGAATGATTTTTCCCACTGATTCCCGCATAGAGCTGATTCCCGCATAGAGCACAATCAGGGAGATAATGGCAGAGCTCAGATATTCCACCCTGCCGTAACCCATCGGATGCTTCCGGTCCGGTGCCTTTCCCGCAAGCTTTGTTCCAACGATGGTGATCACCGAGGACATCGCGTCGCTCAGGTTATTTACCGCGTCAAGAACGACCGCTATCGAATTCGACAGCATTCCAACAATCGCCTTGAATACCGCGAGAAGCACATTTGCTATGATTCCCGTGATACTCGTCCGGATGATCACCCGGTCACGCCCAGAATCCTGAAGCGTTTCCGGCAATTCCTGTCCCCGCTCCGCGTTTTCTGTCTCGCCTGTTCCGGCTTCGTGAACGCCTTCGATGTCTTTTCTGTCTCCGGGATTTTTATTTTCCATGATTTTCCCTTCTCCTGCTTCATTACTTTCCATGTTTTTCCTCTCTCCGGGTTTTTTACCTGTTCTGTCTGTTTTACTATCTTTCATTACTGCTCCCTCTGAAGCGTGCCCACGCCAGTGCGTATCAGTCATCCCAGATAATGGTGCCTCTGAGTTCTCTCTTCCAAAACCTGCCTGTGCCCGTGCGTACCCGGCACAAACGACATGTGTATCGATTATAAGAAAATCAGATAGCGATATCAAGCCATCTTCCTTTATTTTCTGTACATTTTCTCGTCATTTGCGGATCTCCCCCTCATCCACCCGGATATTACCGTGGTTCTGTCTTTCCCTCCCGGGGATTTCTCCTGATTTCTGTTCTTTTCTTCTTGCCTTTGAAGGTGTTTCTTCTTATACTATAAGGCGATAACAGCAGATGATGTACGGGTTACCCATTACCCAACAGGAGGAAAATTCATGAAGGAATTTAAGCCAATCAAGGAAGGCAAGGTCCGCGAGATCTATGATAACGGCGACAGCCTGATCATGGTCGCTACAGACCGTATTTCTGCGTTTGATGTAATTCTGAAGAACAAAGTTACCAAGAAGGGCACCGTCCTCACACAGATGTCCAGATTCTGGTTTGATTACACCAAGGATATTCTGCCGAACCACATGATCAGCACGGATGTCAAAGATATGCCGGAATTCTTCAGACAGCCGCAGTTCGACGGCAACAGCATGCTCTGCAAGAAGCTGACGATGCTCCCGATCGAGTGCATTGTTCGAGGATACATCACAGGAAGCGGCTGGGCAAGCTATCAGAAAACAGGCCTTGTATGCGGAATCAAGCTTCCTGCCGGACTCAGAGAATGTGACAAGCTTCCGGAGCCGATTTACACTCCGAGCACCAAGGCAGAGATTGGCGATCATGACGAGAATATCAGCTACGAGAAGAGCATCGATGTTCTCGAGAAGCTTTACCCGGGACACGGCGAGTACTACGCAAACTGCCTGAAAACCTATACCCTCAAGCTCTACACGGAATGCGCCGAGTATGCGCTCTCCAAAGGCATCATCATCGCCGACACAAAGTTTGAATTCGGTCTCGACGAAAACGGCAATGTCGTTCTCGGTGACGAGATGCTCACTCCCGACAGCTCCCGTTTCTGGCCCGCAGAGGGTTATGAGCCGGGACATTCACAGCCGTCCTTCGACAAGCAGTTCGTCCGCGACTGGCTCAAGGCAAATCCGGACAGCGATTACAACCTTCCTCAGGATGTCATCGACAAGACGATCGCGAAATACAAGGAAGCCTACAAGCTTCTGACCGGTTCCGATCTGAAATAACGAACGTACATGCAGCTGTCCTCCGGGCAGCTGCATTTCTGTCTGTGTTAGGTTTTCGTAAATTTCGATAAACTGCGGAATCGTTCACATAATGTTCATTTTATCATCAAAGGTAATTCACATCCCCCTGCTAGACTGTAAACCATAGTACAAAGCAAACTACTTAATTTCTTTTTCATTGACCGATTTCATATCGGTTTCTCCTTCCTTTATTTATTTAATAAGAGACGGAACTGCATGCTGGAGCAGTTCCGTTTCTTATTTTTTCGTTTTTTTCTATCTATCTTCTTCGGGTTGTTTCCCGATTTTTGCGTATATACTCTTTGAACGCACAGCCGGGGCATCTATGCCCCGCGTACGCATAAGACAGCGGCCCCGGGCAACGCCGACATGATCGACTTCATCCTATGCCCTGCGTGCGTATAAAACCGGAAACAGTTTCAAAAACCAACGAGATAAAACACGCTGCGCGAGTTTTATCTCGCTATCGCGACGCTCGCCGCACACGAATACTTCGCATTCGGCTGCGGCTCACTGTTCGCGTAAACAATGCACCCGGAGACAATATGTCTCCGGGTGCGTCTGACTCGATATGTTTTATTGCATCTCAGAAAAAATCTTATTCGCGCTTACCAGCTTCACACAGAGGGTGAAAAGCTTCGCCGCCGTCTTCAGATCATCGATCGGCGGATAGGTCGGAGCGATACGGATATTGGAATCGTGCGGATCCTTTCCATAAGGCCATGTAGCTCCGGCGCCAGTCATCTGAACTCCCGCCTTTTTGCACTTTCCTACGATTTCCTTCGCACAGCCGTCCAGAGCGTCAAAGCTGATGAAATAACCGCCCTTCGGCATCGTCCATGTACCGATCTCCAGTCCGGAAAGCTCCTCGTCCAGAATCTGCTCCACCGCCTCGAACTTCGGACGGATGATATCCGCCTGCTTTCTCATGTGCTCCACCATGCCGTGAATATCCTTGAAGAAACGCACGTGACGAAGCTGATTGACCTTATCATGGCCGATTGTCTGATGCTTCATGGTCTCCAGAATGTCCTTCATGTTGTTCGGCGACGTAGCCATTGCCGCGATGCCGCTGCCCGGGAAGGTGATCTTGGAGGTAGACGCGAACTTGTATACGAGATCCGGATTGCCGGCACGCTTGCACTCGGCGAGAATCTCAATCAGGTAATCCTGCTTGTCGTCATAGAGATGATGAATTCCATAGGCATTGTCCCAGAAAATCCGGAAGTCCTTTGCCGCCGGCTTCAGTCTGGCGAAGCGGCGCACCGTATCATCGGAATAGGAATATCCCTGCGGATTCGAGTACTTCGGAACGCACCAGATTCCCTTGATGGAATCATCGTTTGCGACAAGATTCTCGATCATGTCCATATCCGGGCCGGTCGGAGACATCGGCACCGGTATCATTTCAAAGCCGAAATATTCCGTGATTCCGAAATGACGGTCATATCCCGGGACCGGACAGAGCCATTTTACCTTGTCCAGCTTGCACCACGGTGTATTCCCCATGATTCCGTGGGAATACGCGCGTGAAATTGTATCATACATAACGTTCAGAGAGGAGTTTCCATAGATGATGATATCATCCGGATTATTCTCCATCATATCTCCGATCAGAACCTTAGCCTCATGGATTCCGGTCAGAACTCCATAGTTTCTGCAGTCCGTCCCGTCCTCGCAGGTAAGATCCGCATCTGACGTAAGAGCGTCCATCAGTCCCATCGAGAGATCCAGCTGCTCCTGACAGGGCTTTCCGCGTGCCATATTCAGGTTTAATTCCATCCCCTGGTACTTCTTGTACTGTTTTCTGAGTAATTCGATCTCCGACGCAAGCTCTTCCTTGCTCATTTCCTTGTAAGGCTTCATATCCTGTACTCCTTCCGATGCGGTTTATCTGATCCTGTCTGATACAAAATGGAGGATCCATTCGTATTTTTCAGACCATCGAGTGCTATTATAACACCGATATGCAAGTATTTCATCAGTATCTTGCAAAATTGTGGATTATTGACAGGCAAAACCTTGCAGAAAAGAATTTTTTGTTCATTTAATATTCATCTTTACTTCAGCATCAGAAATGCTCCGAGATTTCCCCGCATCCCGTGGCTGGCCCTGTGAGAAAAAAGTACCTTCGGATTGCAGCAGGTGCACACCCCCGTTACAGAGATCTGCTCCGCCGACACACCGGCATCCTCAAGGACGATCCGATTTGTCTCCCAGAGATCCAGCTGATAGTGCCCGTTATGCCTGTCCTCCAGAATCTCACTCTCATGTCCGTGAAATTCATCCGCCATACGCTGTGCCACATCGTCGCTTACCTCATAACAGTCCCGGCAGACGGAAGGTCCGATCGCACAGATCAGATCTTCCGGATTGGTTCCGTAATTTTCCCGCATTCTCTGTACGACAGCCGCTCCGATTCTTGCCACAGTTCCCCTCCAACCGGAATGTGCCATGCCGATTGCGCGGTGCACCGGATCCACGAACGCCACCGGAACGCAGTCTGCAACGAAAATGCTCAGCACCAGACGGCGCTCATCCGTCACCAGGGCATCCACATCGTTCTGATCCTGCGGTCTTGTCAGACCCTTTCCAGCATCCGCCTCCGTCACGGTCCGGACATTTGATGTGTGCATCTGCGAAGAGAAAACAAACCGGTCTGAATCAACTCCGAATTCCTGAGCAACTCTTCGGAAATTCTCCCGCACGTTCTCCTCCCGGTCGCCTCTGGAAAAACTCAGATTCAGGGAGCGAAGGTGCTCCATTCCGGGCTCCGTTCCGCTCACACCGCCTATCCTCGTGGTAAATCCATGCTCCACAATCCCCGTCCGGTCCAGGGAAGGAAACTTCAGAAGCGGAATCCGCTCACCCGCCAGAACAGGCAGGTCCGTATTCTCCTTCCTGTTCAGTGCTATTTTAATCTTATCAGTTGAAGAATATGCCATCTATTCCTCCCATAACTCATACAGCTTGTGGCACCCCGCTTGCAGTTTTTTCCTGATTTTTGGGACAAAAATCAGAACCGGCGCAGCGCATACAGCTTGTTGCCCCTCCGCTTACGGGCCATGGTGCTTTACTTTCTGCTCTTATCCGTGATCCAGTCGATCAGCTCCCCGTCAACCACCTCGTGATCCAGTTCATTCAGAATTTCATGCCGGTCACCGGGATATATCCTGCATTTCACGTCGCGCGCTCCGCATTTCCGGAAATTCTCCGCTACCTTCGCGGGCCCCTTTCCGAAATTTCCTACCGGGTCATCTCCGCCGCTCACAATCAAAACCGGAAGCTCCTTTGGTATTCTGCTGATATTCTCTTCCTTCTCAGCAGTCTCAATCCCGGTAAAGAGATTGTAATATGCGTTCAAGGTAAACATAAAATTGTTCCAAGGGTTCGCGCAGTATGCATCGACGATTGCCGTATCGCGGGTAAGCCAGTCATTGGCTGTCCGCGCAGGCTCAAATTTTTTGTTGTAGGAGCCCAGTGCCATGTTATTGACAAACGGACTCCGATACCTCCAGCCCTTAATAGCAGCGATCGTTTTACAGATCGTCTTTCCTGTCCTGAGCGTACCCGCGCTCTGATATCCGGTTCCCGAGATCACCGCCCCGGAAAGCCCTTCCCCGTACTCCTCAATATACTGCGCGGTCAGGAAGGAGCCCATGCTGTGTCCCAGGATAAAATAAGGTACGCCCGGATATTTTTTCTCAGTCATCTCACGCAGACTCTGAATGTCTCCAATCACACAGCGGTTTCCATCTTTTTCCGCAAAATAGCCGTAATCCTCTTCGCTGACAACGGACGCGCCGTGTCCCAGATGGTCGTTCCCCACGACATAAATTCCCTTTGTGTTCAGAAGATTCGCAATTCTGTCGTATCGATCGACAAATTCCACCATGCCGTGAACCACCTGAACGACTGCACTGACCTCACCATCCGGAATCCACTCGATCGCGTGAATCGATGTTCTCCCATCCTTTGAAGGATATCTGAAATCCCTTTTCATGTAAAAACCTCCCTTGTCTCAGTTTCCCTGATCTCCAGTTCAACTGTCGTATGAAATTCTTCCCCTTGAACCCCAATTACCTTTCCCTAAGCCCCGATTGCCTTCCTCTAAAACCGCAATTACACTCCTCCTACCTTCACTCCTCATAGGAATCCCGGGCACTCAGATAAACCGTCTCAAAGGCCGCCCCCGTTTCCCTGGCTGCCCTGACAACGCTTTCATATTCCGGATACACCTTCTTCCTGCTGCCGATGCTCACGGTTTTGACCTCAATCTCTCCATAAGGAGTCATCACCTTTTCCGCCTTTCTGGGAAGCGTATCTCTCTCCATCCGGACTCTGCGGATTCCGATCGTCGTCGTCTCCTCAAAGATGATCCGCTCCAGAGCCGGAATTTCCTGCTCGTCGCAGAGCACCGTGAGAAGCCATCCCGGCCGGTTCTTCTTCATATAGACCGGCGTATAATGGGCATCTCTTGCCCCTTTCTCCAGAAGCCGTTCCAGCGTATAGCCGAGGGCCTCGCCGCTGCAGTCATCAATATTGGTTTCCAGCTTCCATATGCCGTCACCGGCCGTAAGGCCGTCGGAAAAGTTCCTGTTCTCTGCCCCCGCCGCTTCTGCTCCGATTATAATCCCGCTCCCGGCGGAACACGGCTCTGCAGCTCCGGCGCAAGGGCTTTCCGATTCCGGAACCTCCACGGGTTCAATCAGCATAGCTCTCAGGATTCCCGGGACCTCCTGTTCCCGCTTCCCCGCTCCCAGTCCTGTGGCAAGGATCCGGAATCTTCCGGGAAGATGGTCAGAGGTGATGACCGCGGCAGCAAACGCTGCTCCCGTAGGCGTCACATATTCCCCCTGCCTGTCGCAGATCTCAAGATTCAATCCGCCAGCCTGAGCGATATTCATGACCGCGGGAACCGGAACTGGCAGAAGTCCGTGCTGTGTGCGTACCATTCCTCTTCCCTCACAGAGCCTCGGGATGATCACCCCATCTGTCTCAAGGCTGTCCATACATACCGAGACCGCCACAATGTCCACGATGGAATCAATGGCTCCGACCTCATGAAAATGGACCTGCCCCGTCGGAACCCCGTGTGCTTTGGCTTCCGCCTCCGCCAGAATCTCAAAAATTCTGCCTGCGAGCTCCAGTGCGTGATCCGACATATCGACATCCGCCAGGATATTCTCGATCTCCTCCAGCGTCCGGTGCGCGTGATGCGCTTTATGTGCCGGCACCTCCCCCGCCATTTCCCGGCTGCCGTAAAGATAAGCCGCGTCATGGTCGTGATTCTCATGCTCCTCGTCCAGAATCACACGAAAATCACAGCAGTCTATGGCTGATTTCCTCACTCTTCCGATTTCGACACGGAAGCCTTCCGCATGAATGCTTCCAAGCGCCCGGTCCAGAGCTCTGCGGTCCGCGCCCAGATCCAGAAGCGCCGCAACTGCCATATCCCCGCTGATTCCGGACGCGCAGTCCAGATACAGATATTTTTTCCCCTGATTCCTCATCCCCATTCTGTCATTCCTTTCCGGTTCCACTTCGCTCCCTCGCAGCCGTCAGAACAAAGATCTCCTTATCCAAAGACCTTCCTTTTTGACGATTTCTGACGACGACATCCCCGCCCGGCTGCTTCCGCTGCCTCATAGAAAAATCACATACCACAGACTATCCAGACTTCTTACCGGCCATCTGCGTCCGTTTCCGTTACACTGCCCCGGACAGCAAGACGGTTGATCTGCGTAGCCATATATCCGGCGCCGTACCCGTTGTCGATATTCACTACCGCTATCCCGTTCGCGCAGGAATTGATCATCGTCAGAAGGGCCGAGAGTCCGTTCAGACTGGCTCCATAACCAACCGATGTCGGAACTGCGATCACCGGATTCCGGACAAGTCCTCCGAGAACACTCGCCAGTGCCCCCTCCATTCCCGCAACCGCAACGACACAGTTTGCTGCCTGGATTTCCTCCATATGTGCGAACAGCCGATGTATCCCGCTGACGCCCACATCATAGATCCGGTCCACCGCAGATCCAAAAAATTCAGCCGTCTGCGCCGCTTCTTCCGCAACGGAAATATCCGCTGTCCCCGCGGTGCAGACGGCAATTCTGCCGCTTCTCACCTTATCTTTTTTTTCCACCTTGAGGATATGAGAAACCGGATCATAGACCACTTCCGGAATCACGTCTTTGATCATCCGGTACTGGTGATCACTCGCGCGGGTGCCCAACACCTCTCCATATTGTCCGAGCATCTTTCTGTAGATACTGACCAGGAAATCATCCGTCTTTCTCTCACAGTAGATAACCTCCGGGAAACCGGTCCGTGCATCCCTGTTCATGTCCAGCTTCGCGTACCCCATCTCCTCGATGCCGCCTCTGTCGAGCAGCTTCTCCGCCTGTGCGACACCGATCTCGCCGTTCTTCACTTTTTCCAGTATTTTCCTAATATCCGACATTCTCACACCCTTCTGCCCGTACATCTGGAAACCGCTGCAACGCATCTTTCCAGCGCGCTGTAATTCTCACACCCTTCCATTTGTACAGTCTGGAAACCGCTGCAGCACATCTTTCCAGTGCGCTGTAATTCTCACGCCCTTCCGCCTGTACAGTCTGGAAATCTCCGGGTCATGCCTCGGTTCCATGTTCCTTCTGCTCCCTGGTGAGCGTCTCGTTCATGCTGCCGGAACGGTATCCCTGAAGATCCATCGTCACATATGCAAATCCATAATTCTTGAAGCTCATCACAATTGTCCTGCGGATTTCGTCCCGCATCAGCCTTGGAAACTCCTCCGGCAGAACCTCGATCCTGGCGATTGTCCCGCCGTGGATTCTCACCCGTACCTGATGAAATCCGAGATCCAACAGAAGCTGCTCGGCCTGATCCACCATGTGAAGCCTGTCCCTCGTAATCTCCTCTCCGTATACAAATCTCGAAGACAGACAGGCGAAGGACTGTTTGTTCCACGTCGGGAGATTCATTGCCTTCGACAGCCTGCGAATCTCCGCTTTATCAAGACCCGCATCCCTCAGCGGGCTCTTAACGCCAAGCTCGGCTACCGCCGTAAGTCCGGGACGATAATCGCCGTTATCATCCATATTCGATCCCTCCGCGACGAAAGCAATCCCGTTTTCCCTCGCGATGCCCAAGATCTTCTCAAAAAGCTCATGCTTGCACAGGTAACAGCGGTTCTTCGGATTATGCCGGAATCCCTCGATCTCCAGCTCCTCCGAAAGCACCACCTCATGACGAATTCCTTCCTTCTCGCAGAATTCCTCCGCCTCCCTGAGTTCCCTCTCCGGAAAGGATTCTGACCTTGCGGTTACAGCAATCATTCTGTCCCCCAGTACATCATGCGCAGTCTTCACCAGAAAAGTCGAATCCACACCGCCCGAAAAGGCGACCGCAAGGCTTCCGAAGCCCTCGATCTCCCTTCGCAGGATCTGAAGCTTCCCTTCCAGTTCCTGATCAATTCCCTCCACCGGTACATTGAACGCCGTCATCATCCGCTCCTCCTCTGTGTCGACAACCGCAGGCATTTCTTACAAAAACAGCCCGCATCTATGATGTCCATATAGGAACATTATATATGCGGGCAGATTGATTTGCAACTGACCTTCACAGCACCGGTAACAGCAAAACGCACGGCACAAAACTCAGAACGCAAAGCGATGGACACAAATCACACGATGCGCATTACCCGATACGCATTACCCGGTGCGCATTACCCGATGCACATTACCCGATGCGCATTACCCGATGCAAAAACGCAGGAGCACTCTGCTCCTGCGTTTTTGTATAAAGAAATTATATTCGATACCGTTATGAACCCGATCCGTCCGGAAGAAGACGTCTCACCGTCACGATATTGTCGTAATCTGCATTGGTGTAGGTAATTCCCTGTGCTTCATTCGCCGCATTGATGATCTGGCCGTCACCGGCATAGATACCGACATGTCCGTCATAGCAGATCACATCTCCTACCTGTACATCAGAATAGGAAACCTCTGTTCCGTCGTTCTCAATATCCCACGATGTTCTGGAAGTATTGATGCCGAAATGATTGTATACCTGCTGAACGAATCCGGAGCAGTCTACTCCGTTTGTCAGACTGTTACCGCCATAGACATATGGATTGCCCAGGAACTGCTGCGCATATGCCAGAAGCGCGGAACCGGATGCTGTAGAGGTGCTCCCGGTCGCCTGATATGCCTGCTGTGCTGCCTGTCTGGCAGTGGAAACATCTGTTCCCGTGCTTGCCGCGATCTGCTGCGCTGCCTGCTCAATTGCCGCAGACGCCTGCGCGCTGTTTCCGGATGAGCTTCCGCCTGCAGAAGCAGTTCCGTCCGATGATCCGCCCGCAGCAGAAGCCGTATAGGTATACGTATCTGCGGAACCGCCGTCAGACGCAGCTCCATTGTTCGATGATGCAGCTGTGCTGTTTCCGGATGAGCTTTCGCTGTCAGATCCGGAGGCTCCGTTTCCGGAACTCTGAAGAGCTACCACCTGACTGATATAACCGTTCTGCTGATCAACCAGCTGCTGATACTCCTGTGCCTTCTGATATGCGTCCGCGATTCTCTGATCTGCGTCACTATACTGTGCCTTTACCTGTGAGATAAGGTCCTCCAGACGGGCCTTATCCGTTGTCAGCGTATCCTTATTCTTCTGAAGTTCAGCTTCCTCATTGTTCTGCTGCTGCTGAAGGTCCGTTACCTTTGTTACAGAATCCGCATATGCCTGAAGCTGCTTGCGGTCGTAATCATACAAAGTTCCGGTATAACTCTTCGAATTCAGCCATGCATTCAGATCGCCATCCTCAAGGAACACCTTGATCCATCCAGCGTCGCCGCCCTTCTCGTAGATATACTGAATACGGAGCTTCATTGCCTCGTGCTGCGTATCTCTGTCCGAGATTGCTGCCGCAAGATCCGTCTTCGTCTTCTCCATATCAGACTCAAGAGTCGTAAGTTTGCTGTTCACAGAATTGATCTCGGCAACCGTTGTGACAAGCTGTGCTTCCAGGTCATCAATCTGCCCGAGAAGCGCCTGTTTCTGAGCCTCAAGCTCATCAATCGAGTTGTTCAGCGAACTCTCTGTCACCGCAGACCCCGTATCATCCGCGCTGACCGGTACTGCCGGCGCAGCCGTGAGAGCAATTATAAGTCCGATCACTGCAAGTTTATTTCTCTTCATCAAAAAATCTCCAAAAAGTTAAATACTATTTCTCCGTGGAAACCTTATACATATTCTGATGCTCGCTGCGGGGCATCACCGTTCTCTGTTCCATATTTCAGCCCCATAGAAAAGGGAGCATTAATAAAAATGAAACATTTCATTAATCTTTCTCATAATAGCATAACTTTTCAGGTGTTACAAGGGCGAACGAAATGAAATCGACGCATTCTTTTAATTTTTTTAATATCTTTTACCCAAAAAAGACACCGTTTCTTTACAAAGCCTGAATCGACATCCGTGCTGACTTCGCTCATCTTCACAATCAGCCCGGGCTCGCGAGCAGAATCACCATCTCAGCCGTCTCCACAATCTTTGTGCCGGAATCCATCGCGCATTTCTGCAGATACCGGTGGGCCTCTGGTTCCGTCATATGGTTCCTTGCCATAAGGATTTCCTTCGCCTGATCAATCTTTTTCTGATCCTCTTCATTTCTGGGAACCGGCTTGTCCTTTTTTCTCCTCTGCGGGACCTCACCCAGCATCGGAGAAAGCGTCTGGAGAAGCTCATGCACCTTTAAGGGTGTCGGCAGGTAAACCGTGTTGGCGGGGAGAACCTCGTCATCGACATTTCGCGGAGAGGTTACCAGAAGGATCTGAAAGCTGTCCGGGATGCCCTCGGCGAGATCGAGATATATGCCATCGGCAAGCCGATAACCGCAGATCACAACCCCGCCGTACAGAGTACCTGCCAGCGAGATGGCCCGGTCTACCGTTGTACATACGCCGTTAACATTCAATCCATGACGAACCAGAATTGCCCGTATTTTCTTAGCATCTTCCAGCTTGGAATAAGCAACAATAATACTTCGCAATCACATATCCTCAAATCATCCAAAAATACACAGCCGAAGAGTCAGTATCTGCCAAGATAGGTCTGAAGCTCCCAGTTTGTGATAACCGAACGGAAGTCTCTCCATTCGCCAAGCTTCTTCTCCTTAAAGCCGTCATAGATAAAATCGCCCAGAACTTCACGGATCATGGGATCCTTATCCGAATATTCCATTGCCTCTCCCAGTGTCTCCGGCAGAGTATCAAGATGCATATTCTTCAGCTCCCACCTTGATTTTCCGGACAGACGGACATCCGCCTTCTCCGGCGCCTTCATCCTGTTCCGGATGCCGTCCAGGCCGGCTGCCAGGATGACCGCAAATGCCAGATAAGGATTGCAGACTCCATCGGGGCTTCTGTACTCGATGCGGGCATTATTTCCCTTGCGATGGGGCACATTGATCACTGCCGAGCGATTCGCCAGATTATCTGACCACGCGATCTGCGTAGGCGCGTCAAAACCGGGAATCAGTCTCTTATAGGAGTTTACAATTGGATTTGTGAACAGCGTGATCGATTTGCTGTGTGCCAGAAGACCCGCCACGAACTGCTGACCGGTTTCTGACAGGTCTCCGCTTCCGGTTTCATCCGCAAAGAGATTCTTGCCAAGCAGATCCCGGCAGATAATATTGATGTGCATTCCGGATCCGTTGACCCCCTCCGTTGGTTTCGGCAGGAAGGTTGCATAGAGGCCATGCTTTTTGGCTATGGTCTTCACCACCATCCGGAAAGTCACTACGTCGTCAGCGATCCGGTCCGCGCGTCCCTCCGCAAAATCAATCTCATGCTGTGCCGGTGAAATCTCGTGATGAGAACCGAGCACCTCAAAGTCCATCTCTTCCAGCGTGAGGATAATATCTCTGCGCACATTCTCCGCCAGATCGAGCGGAGCTACATCGTAAAACCCGGCGATCTCATGTGTTGTCGTTGTCGGATGCCCTTCGTCATCGGTATGAAACAGGAAAAATTCCTGTTCCGGACGGATCTCGAACCTCAGGCCCATGTCAGCCGCTTCCTTCAGAACTCTTTTGAGCACCTGACGGCAGTCGCCTGCAAAAGGCTCTCCCTCTTCTGTGTAAATATCGCAGTACATCCGGGCAACCTTTCCTGTCTGAGGTCTCCACGGATAGATTTCAAACGTATCAAGATCCGGGTACAGATACAGCTCCTCCGCCCCGTCCCGGATACCTCCGATGGCAGATGCCTCGAAGGTGCATCCATTGTTGAGTGCCTGCTCCAGGTGGCTTGCGGTAATTGCCAGATTTTTCGGCATGCCGAAGATATCGGTGAACTGAAGACGGATAAACTCTACATCCTCTTCCTCTACGATCCTGAAAATATCCTGCTTCGTATACTTGCCCATATATACCCTTTCCCGGAACCTGTCCGTTCCATACAGTTTATCTGCAATTAACAGTATGCATCATAGCGTTCAGCCGTGCGCTTTCAAATACTTAATTTATATCATATCCGTTCTAAATTTGCATTACAAGTTGTAAAACGATGGAATATTCAAAAAGTCCTTGAAGTGCTGTCCTGTCTCTGCTAGAATAGTGATGTTACACAGTGGGTTTGGCTCATGTCCTTTACAGTGAGCTTCCCGCAGATCAAATACGGAGATGTACTCAAGTGGCCGAAGAGGTCGCACTCGAAATGCGATAGGTCGGGTAACCGGCGCAAGGGTTCAACTCCCTTCATCTCCGCTTCTTAAAAAGACCTGTCCGGTGATCCGGGCAGGTCTTTTTCATGTTCTGATAAACACCTTCGCTTATCCTACTTTGATAATCCCTTTATCACAAAACCGGCACCCTTTCGGATGCCGGTTTCGTTTCTATACTTTTATGCCGCGTTTTGAATGCGGCGTGTCAGTTTGCGATTTAGTAAACCTCTGCCCACTCTTCGATGTTGCTCGGATCGAACTTGAACGGCTGTCCAAGGATAACCTCAGAAGCACCGTCAGCGTTTGCGGTAATCTCATACGGATTGCCATCGTTCAGATCTCCTGCGGAGAAGGTGTCGCCTACAGCGCCGGTCATGGAGCCGTTAACCAGAGCTACGGAAGCATATGCTGCCAGAGCGCCGAGGTCAATCGGGTTCCACAGGAACATGTACGGGCAGGAATGAGAATCATCGTCACCGATGTACTCTTTCATCTCAGACGGAAGTCCAAGTCCGGTAAGCTTTACAGAAGACTTCTGGTCCTGAAGAACCTTTGCTGCTGCAGCGATACCTACGGTTGTCGGGGAGCAGATAACCTTCAGATCCGGATATTTGGTCAGAAGAGCCTGTGTCTGGTCTGTGGACTTCTGAGCCTCATCATCGCCGTATGCGATCTCGTCAAGCTTCAGATCCGCATATTTGTCATCGGACTCAGCGATCTCTTTCATCGCGGCGATCCATGCGTTCTGGTTTGTCGCCTGAGAGGTAGCGGAAAGAATCGCGTACTCGCCGGAGCCGCCGGAGATATCATAAACTGCGTCCATAAGAGCCTGCGCGATTTCCTTAACGCCGGCCTGGTTGCAGAATACAGAACGATAATCAGCGTCAACATCGGAGTCGAGGGTGCATACCTTGATTCCGGCGTCAGATGCCTGCTTCAGTGCCGCGTCAAGAGCGCTTGCGTCATTTGCCGCAACCGCGATGGAGCTTACACCCTGTGAGATCAGAGACTGGATAACTGTGATCTGCGCATCAGCAGTGGCATTATCCGGATAAGATACGATGATCTGGTCATCAGAGCATCCCAGTGCCTTCAGAGCATCCTGGAATCCGGAAGCTTCTCTCTCGTTGAACGGGTTTCCGGCTGACTTCGGAACCAGTGCATAGGTGCCGGATACATCACCGACTCCGCCGGCTGCCCCGGATGTGGAGGCAACGGCCTCAGCACTGCTGGAAGAAGCAGCTGCGCTGCTCGCGGATGAAGTGCCTGCTGTGGATGATGTGCTTGCCGAGGAAGCAGAACTGCCTGAGGATGACTTGCTGCTGGTGGAAGTAGATGTGCTGCTTCCGCATCCCGCTAACAGTCCGGCTGCCATAGCGGCCGTCAGTACTACGCTAACTACCTGTTTTTTCATTGTTAAACCCTCCTGAATCATTCTGGTCTCATCGACCATTTGCTGTTTCCGGTCTCGCCGACCGGTTACCCCCATCAGAAACCTCCTGTGATTTCTGACTGTAGATTAAGTGTAACATCACCATTTTTTTCTTGAAATGGTAATATTTTTAGAAAAAAGGTACAATCCAACGATGCAGGCTCCTCGAAATCGCAAACAGCTCACCTGTCGCAAAGCCCCGTATGAACCCGTCCTGTTGGTCCATATCATTCGGGCGCGGCTCCGGAGCTCGTCGCGAAGCGCGCGTATAGGACCCGATGCGATTCTCATTTCGCCGCAATCGTTTTTCTTCTGTTCTTTATAGACTGATTGATTCCCGGAATAAGGGCAGACACAATCAGCAGGATACCGATGATGACCAGAATCGTCTGGCCGCTCATGTTCAGCTGTCCGAGGGCGATGCGGAGACATACGATGGTGAATCCCGCGATCGTCGCGCCGACGAGATTTCCCTTGCCGCCGGTGGTGGCGATGCCGCCAAATACGCACATTGCGATGACGTCCATCTCAAAGCCCTGTCCGGTTGTGGTATTGGCTCCGAAGGAGGTCGCAAGAAGGAACAGCGCACAGATACCTGCCATGGTGCCTACCAGCGTAAAGCAGATCTGACGGATCTTCTGAACCGGGATTCCCGCGTACAGAGCTGCCGTACGGTTGGATCCGACCGCGTACATCTTCCGTCCGAATGTTGTCCTGGACAGGATGAAGATAAAGATGATCGCTGTGATAATAATAAGGAAGAAGGCAATCGGAAACGGTCCGACCATGCCTCCGATTTTTGAGAATCCCATCGGATCTGACAGAGATATCGATCCGCCGCTGCCCATGGAT
Source organism: Bilifractor sp. HCP3S3_D3 (assembly GCF_052063915.1). Lineage (NCBI taxonomy): Bacteria > Bacillati > Bacillota > Clostridia > Lachnospirales > Lachnospiraceae > Bilifractor > Bilifractor sp. HCP3S3_D3. The sequence continues at coordinate 21,569 of NZ_JBQHWP010000006.1, read as the reverse complement.
ACCTCCGCGATTCCGCGGAAGATGATCTGGGTGCCGAGCGTGATGATCATGGTCGGCAGCTCCTGGAAATGCGTCGCGATCACTCCGTTCAGGCTGCCGCAGAGGAATCCTACGCCGATGCAGACGATAATCTGTACGATCAGCGGTGCTCCCGCCCGGTTTGCGAAGCAGGTCATTGTTCCGGCCAGACACACAATGGCTCCGACAGAAATATCGATTTCAGCGATGACAAGGATGAATCCCATCGCGTACATCATGAACAGTTCCGACAGATATTTCGGCATCTCACGGAGAACATTGGAAAAGGTGAAGCTCTTGGAGACAATCGATCCGAAAATCAATACTGCGATAAAAATAACGATCAGGCCACTCTCCCAGCTTAAGACTTTGCTCTTAATACTGGTCTTCGGGGTGGCATCTATGGTTCTTCCTGATTTTCCTGCCATGATTACATCTCCCTTCTTTCCAGTGCGGCTCTGTCCATCGTGCGCTGCGTCAGTACGTTAATAAGAACAACGGCCAGTACCACGACACCCTTGATCAGGTTCTGCCAGATGGAATCCAGGCCGACCAGCGGAAGTGCCTTTGCGAGAACCGCGTAGAACAGGGCTCCGAGGAAGGTTCCCACAACTGATCCGCGGCCGCCGTTCATGGATGTGCCGCCGATGACGCAGGCCGCGATAACATCCATTTCTTTTCCGTACTGCATGTTCGGCTGTGCGGAAGCATAGATGGATACCGAGAGGGCACCGGCAATTCCTGCCAGAAGACCCATCATCGTGTAGACCTGAATCAGAACGCGGTCTACATTAATACCGGACACCCGTGCGGCATCGGCATTCGAGCCGACCGCATAGATGCGGCGTCCAAAGGTCGTCCATTTCATGACGACGAAGAAGACAACATAGGCGACAATCAGAACAATGTACGGGCCGACCGATCCGTCCTTTCCGAACTCGGCGAATTTTGCCACGTCCGCGCCGGATGCCCACTGGTTGTTGGATACCACATAGGCAAGTCCACGCCAGATATACATGAAGCCCATCGTACAGATAATCGGTGCCAGATGGCCCTTTGAAATGATCAGTCCGTTCAGGAAACCACAGGCGATACCGATCAGCGCGGCCAGCAGGAACAGAACCAGTGTATTGGTGAATCCTGCTCTCTTCTGCAGCATTCCGATGATCATTCCGGTAAAAGCAAGCGTTGAAGTAATCGAGATATCAATGCCGGCGGTAAGCATGACACAGAGCATACCGAGCGCCATCAGCATGGTCAGCGCATTATTCCGGAAGATCTGTCCGATGTTCGTCGGCGTCAGGAATGTGCCCCGGCTGAGAATCTGAACGATAACCAGCATCACAATGAGGATCAGCAGCAGGCTGACTTCACGGGAACCGGTGATGATTTTCCATAATGATTTTTTCTGATTCATTATTTAACTGCCTCCTTCCCGGTAGTCCTGCTGTTTTCCATGGAAAGCTCCAGAAGGCTTTCCTGAGAAGCCTCATTGATATCGAGGCATCCGGTAATCCGGCCCTTGCACATCGTGTAAATCCGATCGCTCATGCCCAGGATCTCTGCCATCTCGGAGGAAATCAGAAGAATCGCATATCCCTTCTTCGCCAGATCTCCCATGATGCTGTAAATCTCTGCCTTCGCGCCGACATCAACGCCCTTGGTCGGCTCATCCATGATCAGCACCTTCATATTATCCTGAACAAGTGCCTTCGCAACCACGACCTTCTGCTGATTTCCACCGGACAGGCTGCTGCCCGGATCAAAGATCGTCACTGCCTTTGTATCAACCTCTTCCAGGTACTTCTTCGCGAGCTCCCGCTCCTTCGATTCGTTCTTTACCTTGAAGGGTCCCTTTGCAAGCTCATCCTGCACTGGAAGAATGACGTTGTCCCCAAGCCCCCAGCTGAGGATCAGGCCCTGTTTCTGACGATCCTCCGGAAGAAGGACGATTCCTTCCTTCATCGCATCCGCAGGATTCTTGATATGAACCTCTTTTCCATTGACGAATACCTTGCCGGCATCCGGCTTTGTGATGCCGCATACCGCTTCCATGGTCTCTGTACGTCCCGCGCCGACCAGACCGGTCAGTCCCACAATCTCTCCGGCATGAATATTCAGAGATACATCCTTGAAATATCCTGTACGGCTCATTCCCTCAATGCGGAATACCTCTTCACCGATTTTCACCTCCGGCTTCGGATACATATCCGAGATCTCACGTCCGACCATCGCCTTGATCAGATCCGCCTCGGTGATCTTGTCTACATCATAGGTTCCGATGTACTGGGAATCACGGAATACGGTAACTCTTGAAGCAAGCCGGTACATGTCCTCCATGCGGTGCGAGATGAAGATAATGGAAACTCCCTCTTCTCTGAGCTGATCCACGATCCGGTACAGCTTCTCGGACTCATTTGCCGTAAGCGCCGCCGTCGGCTCATCGAGAATGATGATCTTGGCGTTTGTGGAAAGTGCCTTGGCAATCTCAACCATCTGCTGCTGAGCTACCGAAAGCGTTCCCATCTCGTCGCTCGGCTTGAAATCCGCGTCGAGACGGTCGAGAAGCCTTTTGGCCTCCTGATTCATCTGTCTCCACTGGATCATCCCGTGCTTAATAAATTCATGACCGATAAAAATATTCTCGGTGACACTCAGCGTCGGATAAGTCGTCGGATGCTGATAAACGGCAGCAATACCTGCTGACAGAGCATCCTTCGGCCCTTTGAAATGCACCTCCTTGCCGTTCAGGTACATGTGGCCCTCTTCTGCCGCATGAACACCTGTGATAACCTTGATGAACGTAGATTTGCCCGCTCCGTTCTCTCCCATCAGAGCATGTACTTCTCCGCGGCGGAGCTGAAACTGCACGTTATTCAGCGCTTTCACACCGGGGAAAATCTTGGTAATACCTTTAAGTTCCAGAATCAAATCCTCTGACACGCTCTTGTCCTCCTTTCCATATGAAAGAAGTATAGCATCGGACCAGAGTATGCTTTAAGAGGAATTTTTTATGGAATCGGGTAATATTTTTTCCGAATCTGATTCATTCCGTGCTATCATATGTTTGTATATTGTTGATTTAAACGAAAACACGAACAAAAACCACACTCTTGCGTTTTTCAGGGAGGTATCACCATTAAACTTCTGATTGTAGACGACGAAAATCTGACCCGCACGGGACTGACCTCCTCCATCGACTGGATCCGGCTCGGCATCGACGAGGTCTATGTCGCCGGAGACGGTCTGGAGGGGCTCCATCAGGCCTCCGTTCATAAACCGGAAATCATCCTGAGTGATGTGCGGATGCCCCGGATGTCCGGAATTGAAATGATGGAACGGATTCATACGCTCATGCCTGACACAGTCTTCATTTTCATGAGCGGTTATACCGACAAAGAGTACCTGAAGGCCGCCATTCGCCTTCAGGCTGTGAATTATGTGGAAAAGCCTCTGGATATCCGCGAGGTGGAAGAGACGGTCAGAACCTCCATCGAGCGCTATCACACCATTGAACAGACCAAAAACGCGGAGAGCATCACAGATTCCATTTCCGCCGCTCATCTGGCGCTCTGCCTGACGATGCCGTACCCCTCTTCGCGTAAATCCGTAGAGGATCTGAGCCGGAAGTACTGTACACGCTACGGGTCTGTCGACCTGTTTCACGCTGCCTTTACCGTTCTCCTGCAGACAGACGAACAGGTTGACCTGAGCCCCGATTTTTTCTCCCGCCTTCAGAAGCTGCTCCATGATTTTGCGCGTCAGCTGCATCTTCATGTGATCGCCGCCGAAAAGAAACCAAACCTGTTTGTCTTCCATCTGTTCCGGAAAAACTCGTTCACTCTGAACACGGTCCGGACGGTCACGGATTTCCTCTCCTGTCATATCGACACGGACAACTGGTATCTGTCTGCCGGACAGATCGTAAGCGGAATTCAGAAGCTTTACGATTCCTACAGTTCCGCCGCCATCCGTCTGCAGAGCAGTTTCTTCTATAATAATAGGACAGTTCTCTGCAGCGATCCGGAGTCAGTTTTCCCCTCCCGGGAAAACCCGGAGACAATCTACGAAGAGCTGACCAAGGCTCTGAGGAATCCCTCCCGCGTCATTCTGGAGGAACTCATGGAAAGGCTGTATCAGGCTGTCTTCGAGAACCCCGCTCTGATACGGGGGAATATCCAGACCCTGTACTACCGGCTCCTCGATGCCGTCTTCACACAGAGAAGGCAGCGCCAGCTCCCGGGTTCCGGCACCCAGAACAGCTTTGACAACACCCTGGATTCCCTCAACCGCTGTTTTTCGTATCCGGAACTCCACGACATGCTGAAGAAGACCATCAACGATTTCCTGAACGATGTGGAGAACTATGTTCCGATGAATTCCTCGGTCTATCTGATCAAGGAATATATCAGCCGCCACTACAGCAATCCGATGCTTTCCACAAAGGAAATCAGCGGGTATGCGTCTCTGTCCGCATCCTACGCATGCACGGTGTTCAAGAACGAGACCGGGCAGACCCTCAACCAGTATCTTACGGAATTCCGCCTGGAGAGAGCGAAGGAGCTGCTCGCGGATCCCCGGAACAATATATCCGACATTGCCGCGCGCGTCGGATATAATGACAGCAACTACTTCGGAAAGGCCTTCAAGAAATATTCCGGCCAGTCCCCATCCGAGTACCGGGAGAGCAGGTGTTCCCTTTGAAAAAAGAATGCAAAAAAAATACCAGATTTTCCCATCTCTACGGAGATTTGAAAATCCAGTACAAATTATTTCTGACGATTATGCTTGCGGTGGCGATTCCGATGATCGTCGCGGGGATTTTTTTCTCCACGAGACTGTATCAGCTGATCACCTCCGACACTCTCCGTCAGGAGCAGATTGAGACCGCCGCATCCGCCCCTATGCTTCAGCAGCGGATCCGCAGCGTCATCGATGTCTACGATCAGATCAGAACCAACCGGTTCTACAACAGTGTATTTTCAGAGACCATCGATACCTCTGTCCCGGATGCCCTGACCTCGGAGGATGCCGCCGCATTCTCGAGCGGTCTCTCCAGATATCTCTCTTCAAACGGCGTGTCGGCAATCCGGATCTATGTCGATCTCCCGAAGGACAGCCGCGTTTTCTCTGCGGGAAACAGCGTCTTCGCCTCCATGCACGACATAACGGCGACCTACTGGTACGGCATTTTTTACAGCACGCACCCATCGGAGCTGTTCTGCCCCCCTCTGTACCTTGGTGTCTCCGAGAAAAACGACCTGGGAGACTGCGCCTATATTCACCCGGCCTCTGTCAGGGATTCTTCCGGAACCATCACAAGGTGCTACGTAGCCTGCTATTTTCACTCCGATACTCTCCGGGAGATTCTGACCGGACACCCGACACCGGAGGGAGGCGTCTCCTATATCACAAATGAAAGAGATGCCATGGTCACAACCACAAATTCCAGGCTCTCCGGCATCTATTATATGAATTACAGCAGCATCCAGAATAATCTGATGAGTTCAAATGGGTTCCTGGAAAAAAAGGTCCTCGGCGAGACAGTCTATGTCTCATACTATTATCTTCCCGCGGCGGACTGGTTTCTGGTGAGCATCACGCCTTCCGCACCTCTCCGCCGGACGACCATGATGTACTGGCTGAAGCTTGTCACGATCTGGTCCGCGACTGCCGTCATCGCCATTTTTCTCGCCTACTTCCTGTCCCGCTCCTTCACGGACCGGATCAGCGCCGTCAGCCGGCAGATGAGCAGGGTTAAGAACGGGCCGCCAGTCCCCATGAATTCTCCGACCGAAAATGATGAAATCGGTGATCTGGTCGACTCTTACAACTACATGGCAAGGCAGATCAACAATCTGATGGAGAAACAGCAGAAACAGTCCGAGGAGCTCCGGATCGCCGAGTTCCGCTCTCTGCAGGCACAGATCAATCCTCATTTTCTGTACAACACCATGGAAATGATCAACTGGATGGCGCAGCAGGGACGGACAAGGGAAATCAATCAGGCTGTCCGCGATCTCTCCAGATTTTACCGTCTTACGCTCAGCCGCAAGGATTCCGTCGGCGTCCTGGAAGAGGAGATCGAACATGCCTCAATCTACGTGCGCCTTCAGAACATGCGCTTCGACAACGGCATCGACTTCGTCGTGGACGTGCCGGATTCTATGATGGAAAATCGGATTCCCCGGCTGACCCTTCAGCCGATTGTCGAGAACAGCATCCTGCACGGCATTCTCGAAAAAGAAAGCCGGAAGGGAACGATCGTACTGACCGGATGGATCGAAAACGGAACCATGATTCTGCTTCTCTCGGATGACGGCGTCGGCATCCCGCCGGAGAAGATCGGTGATCTGCTCACCGGAAAAATACCATCCTCCGGTAAGGGAAACCAAATCGCCATCTTCAACACACACCGCCGTCTGCAGATTCTCTACGGTGAGGACTACGGGCTCCGCTATTCCAGCACTCCGGGCCAGGGAACCGAGGTTGAAATCCGGATCCCCGCATACACCGATCCGGCTCAGCTGCCTCCAAAAACGGGGAAAGGCTAGATTTCCGTCGCCCAATCAATTTTTAAACTATTAAAGCCAGGTAACGGGACATAATTTACGATCTCCCGGAAACCTGGAACCGCCCGGAAGCGACAGCCTCCACTACCGTCTCAAAGAAGACTTCCGGACCGACTGCCGATGATGTCCGTATCTGCCGCTTCAGAATCCGGATCTCCGGATTCTCTCCGGCCCCCTGGCGGCACGCTTCCTCTGCCGCCTGCTCTCTTGCGGTTTTCTCCGCATATTGCTCCGCATCCTCATAATGTTCAAATTTATGTTTTCCCTTACCATCGGTCACCGAGAATCCGTCCGGAACCGCACCCTGATAATCCGCCTTCACATGAATGCTGACTCTCGCGGAAACCTTCCCGGCAATCGCTCCCAGCGCATTGGCAACGCCGGCGTAAGGATGGATGACTGCTCTCGTCCCAAGGTATTTTGCAACGGTCGGGAGAAAGATATGCACCGGCGCGCCGACGCCGATGATCGGCAGGTCCGTATGAATTCTCATTCCCGCCCAGTCCTCTGCGCCGCCTCTCCTGGCTTCCTCAAACGACCAGTCGATCATCTTCTTCACCCCGTCCTGTTCCAGGTAACGCCGCTGCCCCGGATGCTGCTGTGCCATCAGAATCTCCACGATTCTGCGGTACATCTTCTTCTCTACCAGGCGATATACCTCGTCCGCCACTGCCTCCTCCGGCCCCGTCTCTGCAGACTTTCCGGTCTCGGCTGTCTTTTTTTCATCCTCTGCATCTGCGCCATGATCGCGCATCGGATATGCGGTCTTCCCGCGCCCTGACATTCGATAATATTCCGGATCCGTATTCTGGATCAGGAAACGCACTGCCTCGCGAACCGCTCTTGCAGAATCTTCTCCGTACAGATCGATGTCTCCCTTCAGAACCATCATATCCGTCGGAGTCAGGCCGCTGCGCATGATCACGCCTTCCGCCTCCAGCCGCTCCGTTCCCGGCTTGTACACGCTTTCTCCGGCAGCTTCCGCAAAATCCTCCAAAATCAGCGGTCCGTTCCGCAGGACCTCGCAGATCCGGATCTCCTCCGGCGTATACCGGTCCCGAAGATCCGGATCAGCCAGAATATTATTCTGCAGCACCAGAAATTCATGAAGCATCCGCGTGTGTTTTTTGCCGGATTCCGCCAGCGCATGAAGCCTGTGGATGATCTGCTCCTTCTGTGCCGGGAACATCTGCACCAGAGCTGAAAGCGGTATCACCCGCTCCTTCCCAAGGAGAATGCGGCCGTTTTCAAATAAAACCTCGCTGTCTCCGCCGAGCAAAGTCGTATCGACATACAGCCCCTTGACCGTGGTTCTCCACTGCCCGATCGAGATCCCATGATCCGCCAGCACCGGCTCTCCCTCGCGGATCAGCGCGATATCCGTCGTTGTACCGCCCATGTCCACGAGAATCCCGTCCGGCTCTCCCGAGATCACACTCCCGCCGACCGCACTTGCCGCCGGCCCGGACAGCAGCGTTTCCACCGGTCTCTCACACGCGACCGCCTCAGCCATCTGATTTCCATTTCCCGCGACGATCGCGATCGGCATCTTCAGATGCCGTTCCGACAGCGCTCTGCGCACGGCGTCCAGAAAGTCCGAAATAATCGGAATCAATCGCGCATTCAGAAGTGTGCCGGCACCTCTTCGCAGCACATCCACATCATGGAACATATTCCATGCTGTCGTAACCTGAAATCCCTCTTTCTTCAGGATTTTTTCCGCTTCCTGCTCAAATCGTCCGCCGTTTGCATCCGGATAGATCTGCGTGATTCCCACCGCCCGGCAGCCCCGGAACCACTCCGGTCCCTTCTCCTTCAGTTCCTCCCAGTCCGGATCCTCCGGTTTCTCAAATAAATGCTCCGGCTTCCCATCAATGAAGACCAGCTCCTTCAGATCCCGGAACCCGTATGATCCATATACCTGGTCCAGATTGCTCATCGATTCCGGATTCATGCCGATCATCAGGCACTTCGCCCTTCCTCCCTTATTCTCCAGACAGGCATTTGTCGCGAGCGTCGTGGAAAGCGCCAGAAGCTCCGCCTGGTGGATATAGCTCTGATCCATGCTGTCCAATGCCTTGAGAATGCACACCTCCAGATGGTCCTTCGTCGTCGGGGTCTTCCCCGATCCGAGTACCTTGCCGCTTCCCATGTCATATACGACAATATCCGTATAGGTTCCGCCGGTATCTATTCCTATTCCGATCATATCCTGAAAAATTCCTTCTCTGTCTTTTCTTTGCGAAATCCGTCATCAACCGATCCCGGACATTTTCTTCCTTCACATTTTCCTTCATTGCCGCTGCTCTTATTCGTCTTCCACTGCGCGCTCGAACTCCAGCTTGTCTACAAAAACGTCCTGAAAGCTGCTCTCTGAGGCAAGCTCAATGAATTCGGTTTCCTCTGACAGCCTGCAGGCATACTCAAACTCTCCCCGGTTCACCGCCGCAAGCTTTGCGCCCTCTCCGGCGGCATTCCCCACCGCCGTGATTCTGTCCCGCAGCTCATAGGGTATCATTCCGATCTCACAGGCACTCCCGGAATCCATATAGTTTCCGAAGGCTCCCGCAAGAAAAACGTGCCGGATCTCTCCGGTCTTCTTTCCCAGTTTTTCCGTCAGAATCTGTATTCCTGCCGCAATCGCTCCCTTGGCCAGCTGAACCTCCCTCACGTCCTTCTGTGTCAGATAGATCTCTCCGCCGTCTGCGCTGTCCTCGCCTCTGACGAGCAGAAAGGCAGGCTGTCCATGAACGGTGATCAACCTGTCCTTCAGCCTGCATGCCAGAGGATCCTCCAGGTCCTCCGGATCACGAAAAGCGCCGTAATTATTGATAAAGCCATGGCGGATCAGAAAGGCAAGCGCGTCAATCAGACCGGAACCACAGATGCCGACAGGCTTCACATCTCCGACGACCTCCAGAGAAAAACCATCGTCCGACTCCCGCAGATGACTCACCGCGCCATCTGCTCCCCGCATGCCGCACTCAATTTTCGCGCCTTCAAAGGCAGGTCCGGCAGCCGTAGAGGTCGTAAGCATTTTTTTCTGATCTCCCAGAACCATCTCTCCATTGGTCCCGATGTCCACCATCAGAGTCAGCTCCTCCAGCCGGTCAAAGGCCGCCGATACCATACAGCCAATCGTATCCGCTCCGACAAATCCCGCAATATTCGGAAGGAGCAGGACAACTCCCTGTTTCTCATGAATGCTGTCCGCGCGTCTCATGTCCCGGCTGATCAGGAAGCGCTTTCCGCTGTCTTTATTCGCCAGAGTTTCCTTTTCAAGCTCAAATACAGGGATTTCCCCTGTCTTTTCCCCCATTGAACAGCAGGGCCCGAACCTCAGTCCCGTTTCCTCCGCCGTCAGGATCATTCCCTTCCGCACTGCTGGAACATAGGGAGCGTGCACAAGGCTGTCCGGAGATATCCCGAGGAAGAGATGATGCATACAGGTATTTCCGACCACAGCCGTCTGCAGAACATCCTCCACCTGAACCCCAGCGCTTTCCGCTGCCTCACGGATCAAATCGTTCATGGCTTTCACAATGCATGTTCTCAGCTCCCGGCTCCCCTCTTCTCCGTGTTCCAGCACATAATTCGCTCTGGAAATCACATCGGCGCCAAACGCATGCTGCGGATTCATCCGGCTGGCAACGGAAAGCGTCCGTCCGGTATGCCCGTCCAGAAGATATCCTACAACCGTCGTCGTGCCGATATCAAAGGCCATCAGGAAGAACGGAACACCGGATTCTTCTCTCCCTTCGGCCTTCACCTCTGCCTGATCTTCTCCCGGAAAAGCTCCCGGCTCCACCGGTACCTCCCTGGTCAGTCCCTCGGACAGTATTTTCCGGACCTTTTCCTGATACATCGTATCTACCGTCATGCTGCTGTCGATCCGGGTCTGACATGCCAGAACCACTCCGGTTCTCTTTCCCTTCAGGATATCCACTCTGCATTTTCCGCACTTGCCGCAGCCGCCGCAGGGCGCGTCCGGCTCCAGACCCGCCATTCTCTCCGCCTCCAGAATGGTCATTCCCGCATCGGCCTCTATTTCCTTGTTCTGCGGCCGAAAACATATTCTGTATTTTTCTGCCATGAACCATCACCTCTTATAAAAAATCTGCCGGCATCCCCGGCCATCCCGCTTTTACGGATCTTTACAGATCTTTATCTCTAACAGAAAAAGAGCCGACGCATACAAGCTTCCCCATGCGCCGGCCCATATACCTGTTCTTATGAAATTATTCTGCGCCAACCAGCTTCTTCGCAAGCTCAGCAGCCGATGCAGCATCCTCGGAATATCCGTCTGCGCCGATCTCATCCGCGAATTCCTGCGTAATCGGAGCACCGCCGACCATAATCTTGATGTTGCTGCGGAACGGAGCGCCGTTCAGTGCGGCAACAGTATCTCTCAGCGACGGCATTGTGGTTGTCAGCAGGGCAGACAGCGCAACAATCTTTGTATCCGGATTCTCATTGACCGCCTCGATGATCTTGTCGATCTGCACGTCAACACCCAGATCAATTACTGTAAATCCGGCGGACTCGATCATCATCGCAACAAGGTTCTTGCCGATGTCATGAAGGTCGCCGGCTACCGTAGCAATGATGACCTTGCCGAGCTTGCCTGCCGCTCCTGTTGCAAGATGCGGTTTCAGAACCTCTACGCCTGCCTTCATTGCTTTTGCAGCTACCAGCATCTCCGGAACGAAGATCTCATTGTTCTTGAACTTCTCTCCGACGATACCCATGGTATCGATCATACCCTTCTGCAGAATGTCGTTCGGATCAATTCCCTCATCCAGAGCAGCCTGAACTGCAGCCGGAACCTTCTTGGAACGTCCATGCTCAACCAGATTAGCAACTTCTTCGATACTTCCCATTGTAAAATCCTCCGCTTTTAAATAATTTATTTATATTCATTCCGCAATCACAGATTTCCTTTTCCGCAAGGATGTCTGTGAAATGAATATCATGTTGTGGTGCCCCTCCTGAGGGTATGTGCGTGTAATCCGTTTCTTATGGCAGTTTTTCCAACATTTCTGCCGCCTGTACATCCTCTTGAAGCAATATGCGTTTAACCCGTTTCTTATGCCTTCGGTTTCGGTCCGTACAGTCCATCACGGAATCCTTCAATATACTCCATGCAGTACTCATCGTTGCCGAGAAGCGCCTCGGTTGCGAAGATAACTCCCAGAAGATCCCGGTTCGTCGGATCGAAGATCGCGCTGTCAAGTCCTGCCTTCATAGCCAGAACCGTAAATCCGATATTGACAAGCTTCCTTGCCGGGAGATTGAAGGAAATATTACTTACAGCGCCGGTAATATGAATGCTCGGATACTCGCTGCGAATCGTCTGCATAACGCTCTCCACCATCCCGATTCCATCCTCGGACGTGCAAAGCATCTCGATCAGCGGATCAATATGGATACGGCTCGGAGCAATGTTGTATTTCTTCGCCTCATCCATGATATGATGGAAAACTCTGAGTCTGTCATCCGCCGTCTTGGGAATTCCAGTATCGTCACTGCACAGTGCGATAACTTCCCATTTCGTATCGGCAATCGCCGGGAAGAGAATGTCAATCTTGTCGCCTTCTCCGGAAACGGAATTGATGATTCCGGGCTTCTTGCAGTACGGGAATATCTCCTTCAGGACTCTGGGGCTCGGACTGTCAACCGCAATCGGAACATCCGTAACTTCCTGAATGCAGTCGATCATCCATTTCAGTGTCTCTACCTCCTCCGCTTCCGGAACGGACGCGCAGCAGTCAATATAATCTGCTCTCGCATTCGCCTGAATCAGCGCACGGCGCTTGATTTCATCTGCGTCACGATTCTTGATCGCTTCCGCGACTGCAGGAATCGATCCGTTGATCTTCTCTCCGATAATTATCATTGTAATACCCTCCTAAACATACTATCCAATCATCGCGTCTTCCTTTCCGCCAGAACACGCAGATGAGTATAGATTCAGTATAACACCCTATTGTTCAATGTATACAATGAATTAAAAATACACGTAAAAATTTATGCTATATTGTCGGCATTTTTTGTAAGCTTTTGCACAAATTCATGCGTTTTATCTCATTATCTCCGGTTTTTCCGTCATTCTGAAGCTGTATCTTGTCCACATGTACGGAGAACCCTCTCAAAATTCATACTGCCTCCGAACAGATCCAGAGCGCTTCCAATCGTCACATTGATACAATCCTTTCCCTCCAGTTTCAGCCAGCGAAGATCCTCAAAGCTTCCCACGCCCCCGGCATATGTAATGGGAAAAATCTTTTTCGTTCCATCTCCATGCGGATCCGGAATAGCCCCGGAAATTCTCTCCGATGCCTTCGCAAGAATATCCACCAGCTCCCGTTCGACTCCCATCGCCCTGCCCTCGACATCCGCCGCATGAATCAGGAACTCATCGCAGTACTTTGCAAATTCGCAAAGAGAATCAATGGTCACTTCCACGTCCGTAAATTTCTGCCAGCGGTCCGTCACGATATAATACCTGCCGTCCTTTTTCCGGCAGCTGAGATCCAGGACAAGGTGTTCCTTTCCCGCGGCAGACACCAGTCGTCCGAGCCGGTCCATGGAAACTTTTCCGTCACGAAAGACATAAGATGTAACGATGACATGACTCGCTCCCTTTTCCAGAAAACGAGCCGCATTCTCGGCATTGACACCGCCTCCGATCTGCAGTCCTCCCGGCCATGCCGCAAGCGCGGCCTCCGCCTGTCTCAGTGTTGCCTGATAGTATTCTGAGGACGGCGGGTTCAGCAGGATAATATGCCCGTTCCGAAGCCCGTACTGCCGGTACAGCCTCGCGTAGAATGCGGCATCCTGTTCGGACACAAAGTTTTCCGCGGCGAAATCCCCCGCATCCTTCAGCGTCCCTCCAACAATCTGCTTTACTTTTCCATTGTGTATGTCGATGCACGGCCGAAACTCCATGAGAATACTTCCTTTCTTGTCACTTTTGTTTTGTGGATGCCCCCCCTGAGACAATGTCGTTTTGCGGCTCAACCCCTGAGACATTTTAGTTTTGCGGCTGAGCCTCCTCAGACAATTTAGTTTTGCGGCTGAGCCCCCTTCAGACCGATAGGCCTTCACCCTTCTCTATTTTGTACCTTCAAAATCCGCCGGACAGTTACTGTCCACATGAAATATCCGTTTTGCCTTGTCAAACCTAACTCCTTCATAATATAATGCAATCATGATCAAGAAACTTTCTTCGCCGGATTTCCGGAAGGAATTTTTCACAAATCAACTTATTCAAATTACAGAAGGGATGGTATTAGCTATGCAAAAGTATGAATGTGGTCCTTGTGGATATGTATATGATCCTGCAGAAGGAGATCCGGACAACGGAATCGCTCCCGGAACAGCATTTGAGGATCTCCCCGATGACTGGGTATGCCCGATCTGCGGCGCCGGCAAGGAGGACTTCTCCCCGGTTGACTGATATCGCTCCGGCGAACCAGTCCGACATATATCATGACATTGGAAAAGCCATTTCAGGTCTTGTCCGGATCTCCGGACACCTGAGACGGCTTTTTTATGTATAAGCTTATACATATCACAGTCTGAACAGCTCTTCGAAAACGCAGACAGGCTCGTCACACGCAAAGCGTGTGTAAGAGCCTGAATGCGAATAGTCTTACTCAGGCGGCAATATAGCTCAGGAACTGATACGAATTCTTCTTGAAAAGCGCATCCGCATCATCTGTAGCTACCGCCTTTGCCTTCCCGCTTGTTTTATCATAAATCCAGATATTATACTCGTCATACCCGATCACATAATATACACTGCTGTCTGAAACCTTTGCGAGCACCGGATAACCCTTTGAAAGCTGATAGTACAGCTCCTCACGCGTACATCCCGACAGATTCAGCACAGTATATCCGGACCCGAGCAGATTTCCAAGCGCATCCGAATCATACGCAAGCTCCAGGAACCCCTTCGGAATCGTCGCGGTATCAATTGTATAGGAAGACGGCCAGTCTCCTCTGACCCACACATATCTCTGTGCGCTGTCGAGCACCAGTCCCGACACACCATCCGCCGCCGCGATTGCCCGGTTCGCGCTGCTGTATATCCCCTGCAGCGTTCCAAACCCATATACAGAATACAGGTTCTGATCCGACTCCGGCCACTCCAGAATAGTCTCGGACCCCGCTTTTGTATAGAGAATCTCCGCACTCTTCTGTGTGATTTTTTCAGCGGAACCACTTCCGAGAGTAAGCACCTTCTCCTGCCCCGTCCGGCTGTCGGTCGTGGTGCTTAGGCCAACACCAGTATCTTCCTGTCCATTCTTTACGATGCGGTCCGTTCCCGCATCCCGGTAGGTACCGTCGGACAATGTAGACAGCCTGAGTGCGAGTGCGTCATGCTCCTCTGACACCGCGGTGACATACTGATTCTCCTTCTGGTAATCCTTCTTGACCGTTCCGTTGATATCCTCAATGACAAGACGATACATTCCACACGTAATTGTGCCGTCACTTCCGGTAACCACATCCTCATCCTTAACCAGCCCGTACACATAATCATTGTCCACAAAGCCGCAGGAAACAATGGCCTCCCCGTCCGGTGCCGGTATCTGCAGTGACTTTCCACTCTCCAGATCGAGCATTGTCGCAGTCTTCGATCCTCCTTCATTGTCACCGTCAAGCCATGCGACCACCTGCTGCGAATCCGACGACGCGAATCCGCTACTGTCAATGGTATCCTGCACCACGTCGTACGACCCGTCCGTAAGGTTAATCTTGCACAGCTCCGTCCCGAGAAACAGGTACAGTTCATCCTTGCTGCTCACATAGGACAGCCGGGAAATATTTCGTTTCAGCACATCGTAGCTCTGATTGAGAGGAATAAACATCCTCTCCTCTGATATATCCGTGTTCGCCGAATACGTAAATACGGCGGCCCCCATCCGTCCCTCATGCGCTCCGGACGGCATATAGCCGTACAGCACAAAGGTGACGTCCCCGTTTTCTGACACATTTTCAATCGCAAAGTCATGCTGCTCATTTTCCGTGCGGTCATCAAAAGTATAGGTCCCGTTTGCTTTTTCACGGAAGGAAAAAAGACAGCTC
This sequence comes from Bilifractor sp. HCP3S3_D3, assembly GCF_052063915.1. NCBI lineage: Bacteria > Bacillati > Bacillota > Clostridia > Lachnospirales > Lachnospiraceae > Bilifractor > Bilifractor sp. HCP3S3_D3. Next base: position 5,886 of record NZ_JBQHWP010000006.1, on the reverse strand, counting down.
AACGCTCCGGTTTCCGTATTGTACGACCAGAGATCACCGTTTTCCGCAAAAACAGCAATATTTCCCGTCTCACTGGACGCATAGGATATGCTGCTGTCCTGAACGCCGAGCAAAAGCCCGCTGTCTGTCAGAACCGGAAGGCTGCTGTCGAAGATCAGCGCTGCCGTCCTCTTGAAGTTCAGCAGTGAGATATTTGTCGTGCCGTCCGCGTATTTCATGCGGTAGAAATCTTTTACCTTATAGTACTCCGTCTGCCCTTCGCTGTCCTTCGAACTGATGATGTAATCCGCTTCCATGCTGACCGTAGTCGTATTGCACTCGCAGATTACCGGCACAGCCTCCGTTACCATAGACGGCGAGAGGTCTCCCCAGGTAACGGTATCCGTATCGGATGTAATATCCACATTCGTAAAATCCCCTGAGGTACCGCTGTCGTCTGTTTCCAGATAGCCCGCAAGTGTGTCCTGATTGTTCTTATCCAGACACATCGTTCCGAAATCACTGACAAATTTCAGATATCCGCTGAAGTCAATACCGCTGCCCTGCACTAGTCTTGTGTAATATCGGACATCATCACCGTTCTTCAGCTTCAGGTCGATGCAGAGCATATATTCCTGGCCTGACCGGAGGTTCGAATTTGCCGTAAAAGAAGCAGTGACCGAGCCATCCTCTCCGGTCTTCTGATCCGTGATTTCTCCGTTCTCCACCAGACTCTCATCCGCGATGGACGAAATCTCATAACTTACTCCCGTTATCTCTGATTCCTTCGGATCTATACGGAACGACAGTTTCTTCGAAGATGGAAGCGGAGTGACCGAGTCCCTCTCCGAGGTTTCCTGCAGATTTCCGCGCACCCCGAACATCTCGTTCACATCCGTTCCGTCAATCTCCATGAAGACGACCGGAAGCGTCGGCCCCGTTGCCTCCTCAGTATTCTCCGGCTCCTGCCTGCGGTTGATCTGCAGCGAAAACACAATCACCCCCGCCACGAAAATCACCAGCAGTATTAAAAAAACACGAATAGCTTTCTTCATAAATCCTGCGATGCTCCCCTGAATTTAATTTTACATATATCGCATACGACGGCAGATCAGATCTCCTCCAGTCGGATCTCCCCAAAGCCCCTGAAATTCTCCCCCTCCGGCAGTGCCCGAATCTCTGTCTGAGCTTTGCTCCACGGATCGGTAAAGATCAGACGGAACGCACACAGAGCTGGAAAATTTCCATGCTCTCCCCATCGTTTTTTCGTGTGTTCCACCTCCCGGCAGCTCTCAACACCGTATTTCCGGTCTCCCACAATCGGCATTCCCGCGTGAGAAAGCTGCAGCCGGATCTGATGATGCCTGCCCGTGCCAAGATCAATCTCCAGCAGTGCCTTCTTCGTGCCGAACTCATAAACGTCGGCCGGGCTCTCCGGTGCCCCCTTTCTTGTCCCGGGGTCATCACCGGCACGGTCTGCTCCTGTCTTCCCGAAGATCCGCTCCTCCCCGCGACTTTCGCCACTCCGGGATGCCGCGTTTCTTCCGCAGTCCAACTCCTGCCCGCGTCTTTCACCACTCCGGGATGCTGCGTTTCTTCCGCAATCCAACTCCTGCCCGCGACCTGTTCCTGCCTGAGTCGCCACGGAAATCTTCAGAATTCTGTACTTCAGAACTGCCCTCTGCGCGCCCGGTACTCCCTCTTCGACAATCTCAGATCGGTTGCTTCTGCCGTCGCTGTGCATGAAATCTGAAAGCTGATGCCATTTCCCGTCAAGCGGCCCGATCCCGTCATCCATTCCGGTGTCACCGGCCGGATCCATCCCCTCATCCATTACAATGTCACCGTTCGGGCAGGTCCTCTCATCTGTTCCGACCTCTCCAGCCATATCGATCCTGCCGACAGAACCGCTCTCCTTCGTCAGATATACAACAGCCAGATACTCCTTGCGGATCTCGTGATTTCTCAGCATCTCCGAGAGCTTCGCCGCAGCCTTCGGATTTTTCGCGAAGAGAACGATCCCTTCCACAGGCTGATCGAGACGATTGATCACCGCCAGATACGGAGCCCGGGACGGCCGTGTCCTCCCCTGTATGCGTCTCTCCTTGCGCTGTCTGGCCGCAAGCTCATTCAGAAGCTCATTCATCAGATCCATCTGCCCCAGTTTCCCCGACTGCGTCGCCATGCCAGCAGGTTTTCTTACCGCTATATAATTTTCCGTTTCTCTGAGAATTCTGATCATCTGGCCTTCTGTCCCATTCGTTTCTGTTACCTAATCAAAAGGGAATTGCTTTATTCATGAGATCGTGTATCTTTGGTTTCGTTACCGTAGAGTCCATGTCTCATCCTCTTCCGTTACCATAACCTCATATCATGATTTGAATTATACACCAAGACATCCCGCCTTATCTACACAAAAAGACACGGCTGATAATATAAAAACATGCCAGTTATCGCAATGTGGCAGCATTTACAAGAGCTGATAAAAAGACCTGCAAGGCAATCAAGGAAGGACCGAAGAACGACCTAGAAAAACCCGGGAAGAAGGAAGGTCCCTATCCCATGCTACATCAATACGATCGGGAAAATAGTAGAGGAATTCCAATACAACGGACTTAGTAGTTGATATTTGAATGTTTTGATATCAAATGAATATCGTATGATAATTCGTTATATTTATATTAATTTTTACATCATTACAATAATCCAGTTGTAATGCATTCATATATTTGATAATATTGTTATATCAATTCGATATTTTTCATCTCACAAGAGCGAGATAAAAAATATGCCGGTGCTGTATCAAAAAAGAAGAAGTCGGACAGAACGGCACGGTAATACACTCGTCCGAATATCCAAGAAAAGGGGGAACTCGTATGGTAAGAAAATGGAGCAAACAGTTTTTCCGAATTGCAGGAATAGTTCTGGCATTGACTATTGGCTTGCTGTTAACGACTGTAACAGTAAGAGCAGGAGGCCAATTTACAGATCTGGTATTCGCACAAAATGGATTCTATCTATATGATATCAATGTGGAAAAAGGAAGTGATATATTAAATGATGAAGGAACACCTGACGATTATCAAGCTTTCATCAACAAGATATCTGACCCAAATGAGATAGCTAGTGAAGATAATCTTTACTGGGGTAAAATTGTACATGTACGGATTAAACCGGATTTTATAGAGGCGATTAGTCAGAATATGAGCTATACCGGTATGGCGCCGGATGGAAATACGATCACCTGGAGTCCCGGCGATCCGCTTCCGGATCCAACACCAAACGGCGGTGTTGGCGTTGGCACTTCCGGCGTCGATCATTTCCAGAACTGTGATCTCAGCAGAATAGTTGTAGGAAGCTATAGCTATTTTCTTGATAGCATAAACAGAAATGTGCTTGCCTCTGTTACAACCCTGGATCTGTCAAAATTCACGACCGGCAGCATCAGAGATATGGCCAGGATGTTTAATGGTTGCAGCGGTCTGAAGTCACTGAACTTATCTTCCTTTGACACTTCAAATGTAGAAGAAATGAGTGTTATGTTCCGGGACTGCAGTAGTCTTACCTCCTTGGATCTCTCTTCTTTTAATACATCGAAAGTGAATTCAATGGCTTATATGTTCGATGGCTGTAGCAGTCTAACGTCTCTGGATCTGTCTTCTTTTGATATATCGGGTATTAATGGTATGCTAAACGGCATGTTTCGGGGCTGCAACAGTCTGACGTCTCTGGATCTGTCTTCTTTTGATACATCGCATGTGGACGACATGAATTCTATGTTCAAGGGTTGCAGCAGCCTGACGTCTCTGGATCTTTCATCCTTTGATTTTTCAGCTGCCCTGAAAAAAATTCAAAGCAAGGAGAAAGAGTCAGCAAACTATTATACGCAGAATCCAGAGAATTATCCTTTTTATCAGATGTTTGCCGACACATGTGCTGACAATACTACAGGAACTGCCTATTCGGGAAAGGTAATGACTGAGGATTACGCCAGTATAATGAACTCTTCGGATACTGGCATCGATACGGCAAAACTGAAATTTACGGGTTCGAGTGCCTCGGTTGAATCCATATCTCTGAGTGCACAAACCGTGAAAATTACTCCCTCCGCTGGCAAAGGAACGGCAAAGATCAAAATAGTCATGAAGCCCTCAAATGCTGTCAATCAGAAGATTACCTGTTCCATTAAAGGCAGCAATCATATTTTTGCAAGTGTTGATGACGATCACACAATTACCTTATGGGCGGATGCTGAAGGAACTGCGCAATTAACAGTTACTTCTGTTGAAACTGGTGTATCGGCAACCTGCAAAGTTACTGCGGTGGGCGACTTCAGTAATAAGGATAAATCTGACAGCGAAAACATTGACGATATTCATAATTCCTCGGCTGATTCCGTTCAATCCATATCTCTGAGTGCGCAAACCGTGAAAATTACGCCCTACAATAATGGAGGGACGGCAAAGATCAAAGCAGTCATGGAGCCTTCCGATGCTATCAACCAGAAGGTTACCTGTTCCATTAAAGGTAGTAATCATATTTTTGCAAGTGTTGATGACGATCACACAATTACCTTATGGGCGGATGCTGAAGGAACCGCACAATTGACAGTTACTTCTGTTGAAACTGGTGTATTGGCAACCTGCGATGTTACCGCCATAGGCGACTTTAGCAGAAAGGATAAATTTGACAAGGCAGGTTTTGGCGATGTTTATGATTCCTCAGCTTATTACTATGAGCCGGTATACTGGGCGAGCTATTACGGCATTACAAGCGGCACGGGACAGAAAGACGTTGTCGATAGCAAAGGCAATCCATACACCATGAAGTTATTCTCTCCATCCAGTACGATAAGCCGCGGCCAGATGATCACGTTCCTGTACAGGTATTACCAGAATATGTCAGAAAAATCCGGGGAACATTATGGTACAGACAGGAAATACAACAATCCTTTCTCGGATGTGGGCGTGAGCTATTATACTGAACCTATAGCATGGGCAGCTGCAAACGGGATAACACAAGGTACAGGTGGCAACAAGTTCAGTCCTGAACAGCCGGTGACCCGTGGGCAGATGGTGACATTCCTGTGCAGAGCCGGAATAAAATTTGGAAATATTGACGAGAAGAGTATTCCGTCATCCTCAACATTTTCTGATGTTAAGGAGAGTTCCTATTACTCCAAGGCGGTTACATGGGCATCCGCTGTCGACGTTACCCAGGGATATCAGAATGGCAAGTTTGGCCCTGATGATCCATGTACAAGAGCACAGGGCGTTACTTTCCTTTTCAGATCAAATCAATCGGACCAGCTCATGAAATAACAGTGACGTCCGAGTAAATCGAGTAGGAGGCGGTGACTAACCGCCGTCCTCTCACAACACCGTACGTACCGTTCGGTATACGGCGCTTTCAATAGTTGAGATAACGTGCACAGACTGATAGGCCGTGGCTAAATCATAGAAGCCACTGTTTATCAGTCTTTCTTTTGTCATAGCCATATTGACTGCGACTGTATGCGTCGTGAACCAATGGCCTCTTCGGCTGTTCCCAGCCTGCCATGCTAAGTCCTCGGGTACACCCATCTTAATCAGATTTCGCACCTTTGTCTTGGGTTTCTTCCATTGTTTCCATATACACATACGTATTCTGTGATAGAGCCATTTGTTGATTTCATCTATGTTGTTCTTCATGCTTGCTATACCATAGTAGTTAAGCCATCCTCTCGCATATACCTTGATTTTCGCAAGGCTCGGCTTGATGGACCGTACAGACTTACGGGAAGATAAATCTTTCAGTTTTGACTTGAACTTCTTCCATGACTTTGGATGAACCCTGACATAAATGCCACTACCGTTCCTTCCCAATGCAAAGCCAAGGAATTTAAAATTTCGGATTGCAAACACGCTG